>NZ_JBFTNJ010000068.1:0-16953 GCF_056397425.1 Arthrobacter sp. 05N33_2 | reverse complement strand
GTCGACGGCTACCTGCACCCGGGCGAGGCGCCCGGCATCGGCGTCGAATTCAACGAAGAAGCCGCCGCCGCGTTCCCCTACCAGCAGGCCTACCTGCCCTACAACCGCCTCGTCGACGGCACCGTCCATGACTGGTAACCCGACCACGAGGGGTAACTGGCACTGACGGGCGGCAGTGCCTTAAGCACCAAAAAGGTCCCGGGCGGCGAGTCGATGCTCAGCCGCCCGGGACCTGGCTCTATTGAGTCCGGCTCTCAGCGTCCGGTTTGCTGGTTGCTTAGTGAACCTGTTCCCGGGTCATGCCGAAGGGGACCTGGTCGGAGAGGGCCGCGGTGTAGTGGCCCGGCTTGTGCCGCGTGAGCAAAATGCCGTGCGTTCCGGTTGTCATGGCGAGCTGCTGCAGCCCGCGGACGGCGTCGTTGAGTCGGTCGTCGAGCACGCGCCGGTTGTCGACCTGGATCTCAATGGGCTCGGTAATGGTGGTCATCGCTCTGTCTTTCTTGGAGTACTTCTAGTCGGCCCCAATGGATTCAGGAACAGTAACGTCATATTTATTGGCCCGTCAAATCACCACGCCGCATGTGCGCGTGGCCCGTGCGGACGCCAAATGCCCGCACATCGCGGCCCGGGCGGCTGACCTGCAGATCCACCCAGGCCCGGGTGGTCCCAGTGAGTCTAATCACCCGGCATCRCTGCGGGCAGGCCGAAAGATGCTCGTGGACGCAAACAATGCCTCCGTCGGAGGCGCGGGAGAAGATGATGGTCTCCCGTTCATCGCTCGTATCGCGGCCACCGTCCCGGTCAACCCGGACCGTCGTGGCCACGCGGTGCGAAAACACCGCGGTAGCACCGAGGAGCTGGATATCCTGCTCGCTGCTCCGGCATTCGAGCACACGCCAACCACCGGCGAGCCAGCTGTCCCAAAGGGTGCGGTAGGCGGAGCGGGACCCAAGGCGCCGGGCTTCCGGATGGAAGATGAAGGTCGCCTCCGGGCTGAAGGCCGCAAAGTAGGCCTCGGTGTCCGTGGCGGCGAAGGCGGCAACCAGGCGGTCGGCTGCCTCCTGGACCTCTTCGCGGCTGAGGTCGCGGGGCGCTGCCGGCTGCAGCGCCGCAGCCGGCAGCGGCCGGGCCACGGCCCGGACCGGGGCGCCGTCGGCCCCGGGGATATTAAGGGGAAAGAGGAAGAGCTCGACGTCGGATCCTGCGTCTGTGGCCCGCTGGACCTGCTCCAGCCCGGTGAGGTTTTCCACGATGATGCAGCCGTTTCCGGCCAGGATGGCGTGGGCGGGGAAGCTGCCGCCGGCCGGGTCGCCGTGCTGGTTGCCCTGCTGGTCGCCGTGCGTGGCGCCGGGGGAGGTTGGATCCACACTGAGGGCATCCAGGCCTACGGCGCGGTAGCCGCGGTCCACGATCAGTTGTGCCGCCGCAGCCTCCAGCCATGGGTGCTTGAGGTACTCCTCCGTTCCCCACGCCGCTGCGCAGCCGGTGTGCAGCAGGAGGATCTTCTCTGGACTGTCCCGATACCCGGGTTTCCCAGGCTCCCCGGCCGAGCCCGCCGGGGCGATCCCCGCCAAATGCGCGGCGGTGATGGCGCCGCCGCGGGCCACGTCCCGGACGTCCACGATTTCGGCGACGCCGCCGAAAAGGGACAGCGGCAATTCGTCCAAAGCTGCCCAGCCCTCGCCCACATGCAGGGGTGCGTCGGCGTGGGTACCCGAATGGGAGCCCAGCCCGAGCGCGAGCACGTTGGCGCCGTCGGCCTCCACGGTCAGTGCCGATGCGATCCGGACCTCCGGGTCGCCGGGATAGACAGGCATTCCGGTGCGCAGCGGAACGCTGAGATCGAACCACGTCACCGCTGGCCCACCAGTTCCGTGTCGAAGTCGCCGTGCAAGCCCGGCGCGGCTGCCTCCGGTGGTCCGGCAGCGACGGTGTTTCCAGCCGCATCGATGACCGGCGGCACCGGGGTGTCCTTCGAGGGGATCCAGCGCGGCCCGGCCGCCGGGAACACTCCGCGCGGCTCCGGGAAGATCCACAGCAGCCCGAGGTAGAGGACGGCTGCAAGCCCCAGCGATGCCGGCAGACTGATGTCCACACCGCCGGCCAGGTTGCCCAGGGGGCCCTGGAACTGGCCGGGCATGTTCACCATGCTCAACCCGGCGGCGGCGCTGACCAGCCAGGCCGTCATGCCGCGCAGGTTCCAGCCGTGGTTGAACCAGTACCGTCCGCCGGTCTGGCGCCTGTTGAACACCTGGAGGGCATCGGCGTCGTACCAGCCGCGGCGGGTGATGAAACCGATGATCATCACCACCATCCAGGGCGCGGTGCAGGTCACGATCAGGGTGGCGAACGTGGAAATGCTCTGGACGAGGTTGAAGGCGAAGCGGCCGGCGAAGATGAAGGCGATCGCCAGGACCCCGATGAACAGGGTGGCCTGGACCCGGTTGAACCTTGGGAAGACGCTGCTGAAGTCAAGGCCGGTCCCGTACAGCGAGGACGCCCCGGTGGACATGCCGCCGATCAGGGCGATGGCGCAGAGCGGGATGAAGTACCAGGCCGGGGAGACGGCCAGCAGGCCGCCGACGTAGTTCGGCGCCGCCGGATCCATGAATTCCGGCGCCTTGGTGGCGATGATGGACGCCGTGGCCAGGCCAAAGACGAACGGAATCAGGGTGGCCAGCTGGGCCAGCAGCGCCGCGCCCATGACTTTGCGCTTCGGGGTGGCGGTGGGGATGTAGCGCGCCCAGTCGCCCAGGAACGCGCCGAAGGAGATGGGGTTGGACATGACGATCAGTGCCGCGCCGATGAACGCCGGGATGAACCCTGCGACGCCGACGCCGTCGAATCCGGTGCCGAAGGCACCCTCGAAGTTCAGGTTGAGGTCGCCCGCRAAGGCGATGAACCCGACAACGAACAGCAGGGTGGCCGCGGTGACGGCAATCTTGTTCACCAGCAGCATGAACTTGAACCCGTAGACGCAGACCACCAGAACGAGTCCACCGAAGAGGCCGTAGGCGACGGCGAACGAGCCCATGTCCTGCGGCAGGCCAACGAGCCGGTTCAGCCCGCCGACCAGGGCATCGCCGGAGCTCCAGACCGAGATGGAGAAAAATGCCAGCGCGGTCAGCAGTGACAGGAATGATCCGACCACCCGGCCGTGCACGCCCAGGTGGGCGGAGGAGGACACCGCGTTGTTGGTTCCGTTCGTCGGGCCGAAGACGGCCATGGGCGCCAGCAGGAGGGCGCCGACAACCAGGCCCGTCACCGTCGCGGCGAGCCCCTGCCAGAACGACAGGCCGAACAGGATCGGAAATGCGCCCAGGAAGGCGGTGGCAAAGGTGTTGGCTCCGCCGAACGAAACCCTGAACAAGTCAAAGGCGCTGGCATTGCGGTCCTTTTCGGGGATCCGCTCAATGCCGTAGGTCTCCACGTCGGTGACCTTGCCGCGGTTCCGCCCTGCGCCGGCGCCGTCAGGCTTTTCCTCGACCATGTTGTTCTCCATCCAGCTCATCATTGATTCCTAAGAGTTGCTTTATAAGCATCACAAGTTGTGTTGGAGGCTACACTGTGAAGCGGCTCACAGCAAGGCGCTGCCCTGTCCGGCCGGCGGGTTACGCAACCGGCCTCCGGCCTTGGACCCTCCCGCGGGAAGCCCGGGCGGCCCATGTGCCCGCCGCCCGGTAAATAACAGGGATAATCTTCAACGGGGACCATCCACAACACGGCGCAAAGGCGGCACAGCGACATGGCACAGGCTCAAGCAGGCAAACCCCAGGGACGGTGGCGGACCTTCCACGAAAAGTTCGTCGTGGAGGAGCGCTTCATGAGCGTGACGGCGCGCCGGAATCTCTACCGGACCGCCGTCGTGCTGATGATCGCGGGCGCCGTGCTGTTCGTGGTAATCCTCGCCGGAGTCCTGCAGCACGCCGGCATCTCGGCGGCGGATGAGCCCGTGCGGACCTGGCTCCTGACCCTGCGCGCGGAACCCACCACCATCATCATGATCATCCTGGCGATCATCTTCGGCCCCATCGGCCTGCCAATCATCGTCCTGATCGTGACGGTGGCCTGGGGCCTGATCGCCAAGCATGCCTGGCGGCCGATGCTCCTGGCCGGTGCCATGCTGACCGGCGTCATTCTGGCGCAGATCATCGGCCACATCGTCGAACGCCACCGGCCTCCGATCGACCTCATGCTCTTCGGCGCAGACTCCACGTTCTCGTTTCCGTCCGGCCACGTCCTGGGTGCGTGCGACTTCCTGCTGGTGACCACGTACCTGGTCTTTTCGCGCCGGAAGAACCCCATGTCCGCTGTTATCGCCTTCATCGTGGCGGGGATCGGCATCTTCTTCGCCGCCGTCAGCCGTCTGTACCTCGGCTACCACTGGATGACCGATGCCCTGGGCGCCTTCTCGATCTCGCTCGTGATCCTGGGCGGCGTCATTGCGCTGGACACCTGGCGGACGGCGCGGATTCCGGGCGAACAGGTCACCGGGACGCTCTCCACCGCCGACACCAGCCAGGACTGAGCCCCGTCAGCGGCTGCGCGCCAGCTTGAGTTCGGCCCGCAGCCGGGCGTTGGCGGCCTCGAGTTCCATCACCTTGGCCACGCCGGCCAGGTTAAGCCCTTCTGCCAGGAGCTGGCCGATCCGCCGCAGCACCACAAGGTCTGCGTCGCTGTACTGCCGGGTGCCACCCGCGGTGCGGTCCGGTGCGAGGAGCCCCCGGCGCTCGTAGAGCCGGATATTCTGCTGCCCCGTGCCCACCAGCTGCGCCACGACCGAGATGGCGTACAGGCCTGAATTCGCGCCGCGGTCCGCCATGGTCTTCCTCCCGTTCCGGAAATTCCCTTGCATCAGTGTTTCACCGGTGCTATAAAAAATCTATACCCACCACCACAGAAAACTTGAGGTGGGTTGTAGAAGGAATGCAGATCAAGTCTCGCTGAAGGAGTGGGAAATGATGTTGATTCGGACGGACCCGTTCCGTGACTTCGACCGGCTTGCCCAGCAGGTGTTCGGGACGGTGGCACGCCCCGCGCCCATGCCCATGGACGCATGGCAGGAAGACGGCGTATTCGTCGTCGCCTTCGATCTTCCGGGGGTCAATGTCGACTCGATCGGGCTCGACATTGAGCGCAATGTCCTGACGGTCCGGGCGGAACGGCGCGATCCGGCGCAGCCCGACGTGGAACTGATGGTCTCGGAGCGTCCCCGTGGAGTGTTCAGCCGACAGCTGATCCTCGGCGACACCCTGGATACGGAGAACGTCAAGGCGAACTACGCCGACGGCGTCCTGACGCTCCGCATCCCGGTGGCGGAGGCGGCCAAGCCGCGGAAGATTGAAGTCACCCGTTCGCAGGACAAGATGCAGGAGATCGGGAAGTAGCCCCCGGGCCGGCGCGGCGCCCGCTGCGTCGCTCCGGCTCCGGCTGCATGCAACGGAGGCCGATCATGCCCGGCAGGAACCCTGATCCCCGAGGCTACTACGCGCTATTGCACGTCTCGCCGGAGGCGGGCCGGCAGGAGATTGGCCGCGCCTTCCGGGCGCTGATGCGCCGGCACCATCCCGACGTCGGCCAGTCTGACCTCGACCCTCCCGATGTCGGCGCCATTCTGCACGCTTTCGCCGTGCTGCGGGACGCCAGGAGCCGGGCGGAGTACGACGCCGGCGGCTGGCGTCCCGCCGTCGAGGACGACACCTTCCAGCACCGGAACGACCATGCCGGCCAAGGCAGCCGCGACATCCCGGTGCGCATCATCCGGCGTCGGGATCCCCTTGTGCGCGTGCTCCCCGTCCGCTGGGAACCCGGGCCGTGACGGGGAAACTCTCTTGGCCAGGCCGCTGACCCGGGCAGGAACCCACCCAGCAGTTACATCCAGCAGCCCCATCCACTGAGGAGGAGACCAGCCATGAGCGCATGGCGCCGCTACGATTCGCACCTTATGCCGGTGTTCCACGAGCGCTTCGAAGCGCGCTGGGGCGAGGGAACGGCGCCGTTCCTGGACCCGGAGGCGCATGAGGCCCCGTTGCCCCGTGCGCAATGGATCAACATCGACACGGGTGCGGCGCTGGCGGTGGTCCCGGTCTGGACAGATGAAGACAGCCAACACCGGTCCTTCGGCGTGTTCTACCTGCCGCCCGCGGGTGATATCTGGGTGCTGAGGCCCGGCTTCACGGAGTATCTGGAACCCTCGCTGGATGAGGCTGAGCAGCTCGTGACGCTGCGGAACGATGCCTTCCGCAAGGCCGTGGAGCACGCCAAAGTCTTCCTGTTCGGGCCGGAGACGTCGCTGTTCTGAACGGCAGGGACCAGCAGATGCCAGGATCAGTTGCTGGCGGCGGCATAGGCGTTCAGGCTCAGCGAGAACACGATCCAGGAGAGGTACGGCAGCATGAGCAGGCCCGCTGCCCGGCTGATCAGGCCGAACCGGACCACCGTGACGGCGGCGGCCACCGCATGGACGGCGATGAGCAGCAGGGCCAGCCAGAGCGCGGCCCCGCCGGCCATGGGGTACATGCCGAAGAACAGGGGCGCCCAGGCGAGGTTGACGAGCAGCAGGATGGCGTAGACGGTCATGGCCCCCCGGCCGCGCCCGGAGCGAAGTCCTGTTTCCCGGCGCCAGACGAGCCACGCCGCCACTGCCATTGTCGTGTAGAGCACCGTCCAGACCGCTCCGAAGGCCCAGCCCGGCGGAGTCCACGGAGCCTTCTCTGCCGCCGCGTACCAGCCGCCGGCGTTGCCGATAATGACCAGCGACGCCACGAAGGACACCCCATGGGAGACCGCCAGGAAGCAAAGGAGGGCTGCCGTCTGCCGGCCGGGGCTGGGCGGCGCCGATGGCGGCCGGCGGTTGACGCCTTGTTCAATTTTCACGTGCACCGATCAACAGTGGCCGTTGGCATCGCGTCCGTCAAACGGCCAGGGTCGTGGCGCTCACTCCCGGGGGAGCCTAAAATCAGTCAACCAACCACCGAAACTACATAGAGGTCCCCGTCGATGAACGCTTCCGCCAAGGATCTGGCTTCCCTTCTTCCGCCCGGCTTCACCCTGGGTGTAGCGACCTCCGCCTTCCAGATCGAGGGTGCACTCGATGAAGACGGCCGCGGCCCTTCCGGATGGGATGTCTTCGCCGCGAAGCCGGGTTCGATCGTGGAGGACCAGAGTCCGGCCGTTTCCTGCGACCACTACCACCGGATGCCCGAGGACGTGGCTCTGATGAAGGAGCTGGGGATCGACTCGTACCGGTTTTCGCTGTCCTGGTCCAGGATCCAGCCCGGCGGGAGCGGGCCCGCGAACCCTGCCGGGCTGGACTTCTACGACCGGCTGATCGACCTGTTGCTCGCCAACGGCATTTCCCCCATGGCCACGCTCTACCACTGGGACACCCCATTGCCCCTGGATGAGGCCGGCGGCTGGATGAACCGTGACACGGCCTACCGGCTGGGGGACTTCGCCGCCATCGCCGCGGCTGCCTTCGGGGACCGCGTGAGGCGCTGGGTGACTGTCAACGAGCCCGCCACAGTCACCACCAACGGCTACGCCCTGGGCATGCACGCGCCCGGGGAGGCCCTCATGCTCAAGGCCCTCCCCAGCGTGCACCACCAACTGCTGGGCCACGGCCTGGCGCTCCAGGCGCTGCGCGCCGCCAAGGTGCCGGGCGACATCGGCATCACCAACGTTTACTCACCGATGGTCCCGGCCACCGCGAACCCGCTGGACAAGGTCAGTGCCGGACTCATGGATGTGGCGCAGAACCGGCTCTACGCCGATCCGGTGCTGCTCGGCAAATACCCGGATGTCATCCGGGCCGCCACCTTCTTTTCGTCGTCCTTCAGCCCGTCCAGCGAAGACATGGAGCTGATTTCCCAGCCCCTGGATTTCTACGGCCTGAACTACTACATGCCCACCCTTGTCGGGGCGGGTCCGGGTGAGGGGGCCGTGCCGCCCGGCATGGCCGAGGCCATGGGGGACGACCTCAGTGGGACACCCGGTGCGCCCTTCCACATCGCGCAGTTCCCAGACACCGAGACCACGGCCTACGGCTGGCCGGTCAAGCCCCAATACATGTCCGTCGCCCTGGCCGAGATGGCCGACCGCTACCCGGATCTGCCCCCGGTCTTCATCACCGAGGGCGGGGCCAGTTTCGAGGACGTCGTGGTCCAGCCTGTCGGGGCGAACCAACGGATAATCCCGGACGAACGGCGCCTGCGTTACCTTGCAGACCACATCGGCACGGCCCTGGAAGCGACACGTCCCGGCGGCGCCGCCGAGGCCGTCGACCTTCGCGGCTACTATGTGTGGTCCTTCATGGACAACTTCGAGTGGTCCGCCGGCTACAAGCAGCCGTTCGGTCTGGTGCACGTCGATTTCGATACCCAGGTCCGCACGCCGAAGGCCTCCTACTACTGGCTCCAGGAGGTCATTGCGGCCCGAAGCTCGGCGTCCGCCGGAGAGCCCGGCAGCGCAGCGCAGCCCGGCGGCGCCGGCGGGCAGGACGAAACCGCCGACGTCGGAGAGCCGCACCCGGCGAGCTGACGCCCCTCAAGCCGGGTCAACCTAGAGCAGATCCAAGTCCTGCAGGCCCTTGGCGAGCCCCGCGCCGTCGGGCGAATAGAACCACGGGACGGAGGACTCCGAGTGGTCTCCGGTGTCGGAGTGGCCGCCGGCGAAGACGGCCTCACTGGCCGAGAGCTGCCGGATGCCGATCGCGGCCACCTGGTCCGGGTGCTTCTGCGCGAAGCCGGAGTAAATCTCTTCATCGTGCTGGCCGTTGTCGCCGAACAGCAGCCAGCGCATGTTCGGGAACTCCTGGGCCAGCAGCTCAAGGTTCCGCCGTTTGTGTTCCTGGCCGCTGCGGAACCAGCGGTCGTGCGTCAGCCCCCAGTCCGTGAGCAGCAGCGCGCCCGAGGGATAGAGGTTCCGGGCGATGAAACGGGCCAGGGTGGGAGCTGCGTTCCACGGTCCGGTGGACAGATAGATCACCGGCGCCTCCGGGTGCTCCACCTTGAGCCGATCCAGCAGGACGGCCATGCCGGGTGTCGCCATCCGGGCCCGTTCGTTCAGGACGAAGGTGTTCCACAGCGCCAGGAAGGGCCGGGGGAGGGCGGTGACCATGATGGTGTCGTCAATGTCCGAGACGATGCCGAGCCTGGTGTCCGGCGAGATCACGAAAATCCTGGCCTCGACCGGTTCCGTTCCCTCGGCGCGCAGCACGGCCGTATGCCAGCCCGGGGTCAACGCCACGTGAACCAGGGTGTCCACCAGGCCGCCGCGGTCCGCATGCACGCGGGTGGTGACGCCGCCGATCTGGATCTCCACCTCGGTGAACTGGACCGGGACGCTCGTGAACGCCCGCCAGCCGCGGAAGTTCTGGTTGCCGTTCAGGGCCAGCCGCTCCGCCTTGCCGCCGGGCACCGGCCGGCTGGTGAGGACCACGCGGCCCAGTACCCTGACCCACTCGGTCGAGCCGTAGCCCTGATAGGCGACTGTCTGCGGGCTGAACTTCCAGCGCCGGGCCGTCTTGAGCCGGAACCCGTTGACGGTGTCCGACACCCAGTGGGCGAGCCGGAAGGCCCTGTTGCCGGACACGGGCAGCTGCTGCGCTGGTTGCGAGGCCAATTCCATGCCTCCACTCTCCCACAGTGCCGGGCTCCGGCTGTGCCGGCGGGGTCCCCGGACGCGGGCCCCCGCCACGCCGGATTACCAGCGTGGCGGCTAACCCAGCAGCCCGCGCAGTGTGGCGGCGTTGCGGACGGCGTTGCCGCCGCCGTCGTTGTTGAAGTACGCGTGGACGTCTTTCCCGCCGGCCTGCCACTCGCGGATCCGGTCCGCCCACCAGCGCAGGTCGTCATCGGAATAGGATCCGCCGTACAGGACGTCGTGGTCGGGGCCGTGCAGCCGGATATAGACGAACGCCGCGGTGGCGCGCAGGACGCACGGGAGCCCGGCGCCGCTCATGATGCAGTAGGCCGCGCCGTGACGTTCCAGCAGGGCGTACACGGCGTCGTCGTCCCAGCTGGGGTGGCGGAACTCCACACAGACGCGGATCCAGCCGGGCAGAGCCGCCAGGAAGTAGTCCAGCCGGGCGTCGTCGCGCGCCAAGCCCGGGGGTAGCTGGACGAGCAGCACGGCCCGCTTGTCGCCGAGTTCGTGCCAGCACCGGGTGATCCGGTCCGCCCAGACCTCGGGGGCGTAAAGCTTCTTGGCGTGCGTCAGGCCGCGGGGCGCCTTGACGGACAGGGCGAAACCGTCGGGCAGGCGGCGGCGCCAGCTGGCGAACGAGCCCTCTTTCGGCCAGCGGTAGAAGCTGGCATTCAATTCCACGGTGTCGAAGCGGGCCGCGTAATATGCCAGCCTGTCCCGGGCTGGCAGGCCCGGCGGATAGAGGACCCCGTCCCAGTGGTCATAGCTCCAGCCGGATGTGCYGATCCGCACAGCGGCCACGTGCCCTGCCATGCCCCTTCCCCTTCCGCCGACGCCATGCTCCCTCCACCGTGCTCCCTCTACCGTGCCGGGGGCGACGGCGGTGTGGCACTGTAAGTGTCATGGTACGCATCGAGGATTACGCAATGGTCGGCGATCTGCACACCGCTGCCCTGATCAGCACCGAAGGCTCCATCGACTGGCTGTGCCTGCCGCGCTTCGACTCGCCGGCCTGCTTCAGCGCCCTCCTCGATTCCCCCGCGGCCGGCCGGTGGCTCCTGGCGCCGGCGGGCGGCGGGGAATGCACGCGCCGCCGCTACCGCAAGGGCACGCTGATCCTGGAAACCGAGTGGGATTTGCCCGAGGGCAAGGTCAGGATCATTGACTTCATGCCGCCCCGCGACGAGGTGGCGGATATCGTGCGGATCGTGGTCGGTGTCCGCGGCACGGTGCGGATGCGCGGCGAACTGGCGCTCCGGTTCGACTACGGCCATATTGTGCCGTGGGTCCGCCACGACGAGCTCGGGATCCACGCCGTCGCCGGGCCTGATGCCGCCTACCTGGTGACCGAGGCGCCCCTGCGCGGTGAGCGGATGCATACCGTCAGCGACTTCACGGTCAAGGCCGGGGAGCGTGTGCCCTTCGTGCTGACCTGGAGCCCCAGCCACCTCGGCCGGCCGCGGTCGGTGAACCCGGAAACGGTCCTGGCGTCGACCGAGGAGTTCTGGCTTCGATGGTCGGCGAAGTGCACGGTCACCGGGCGCTACCGCGACGCCGTCCAGCGCTCGCTGATCACGCTCAAGGCCCTGACGTTTGCCCCGACCGGCGGGATCGTGGCCGCCGTCACGACGTCCCTGCCGGAGGAGATCGGCGGTACCCGGAACTGGGACTACCGCTTCTGCTGGCTCCGCGACGCCACGCTCACGCTGCAGGCGCTGCTCGCCGCGGGCTACACGGAGGAGGCCGGCGCGTGGCGCGACTGGCTGCTCCGCGCCATCGCCGGGGACCCGGCGGATCTGCAGATCATGTACGGGCTCCACGGCGAACGCCGGATGCCGGAGCTCGAACTGCCGTGGCTGAAGGGCTACGAAAACTCCGCTCCGGTGCGGACCGGTAACGGTGCGGCCGGCCAGCTGCAGCTCGACGTCTGGGGCGAGGTCCTCGATTGCCTGTCCCTGACCCGGAACTCCCTGCTCAAGCACACCGACGACGCCTGGGACGTCCAGGTGGCCCTCATGGAACATCTGGAGACGGCCTGGCGCCAGCCGGACAACGGGCTGTGGGAAATGCGCGGCCCGCAACGCCATTTCACGCACTCCAAGGTGATGGCCTGGGTAGCGGCGGACCGCATGGTCAAGGGCGTCCGGGACTTCGGCCTGACCGGCCCGGCGGACCGTTGGGAGGAGCTGCGTGACGCCATCCACGCCGAGGTCATGGCCAACGGGTTCGACGCCGACCGCAACACATTCGTGCAGTCCTACGGGCGGCCGGAGCTGGATGCGAGCCTCCTGCTGCTGCCCCGGGTGGGGTTCCTCCCGCCGGATGATCCGCGCATCATCGGAACCATCGATGCGGTCCAGCGCGAGTTGACGCACGACGGCTTCCTGCGACGCTACCTGCCGGCACAGAGCGATGACGGGCTGCCCGGCGAGGAGGGGGTGTTCCTGGCATGCTCCTTCTGGCTGGTCGAGGCCCTGATCGGGGCTGGCCGGCGCCATGAGGCCCGGGAGCTGTTCGAGCGCCTGCTGGCGCTGCGCAACGACGTCGGGCTCCTCAGCGAGGAGTGGGGCGTCGAGACCGGCCGGCAGCTGGGCAACACGCCGCAGGCCTTTAGCCACTTCGCCCTCGTCATGAGCGCGCTGGAACTGCATGAAGACGGCGTCCGCCGCAGCGACACCCCGCTTCCGTGATCCCCGCCGCGGCGACCGCAGTGGCCCCCGCGGCCCCGCCGCGGCGACCGCCGGCGGACGAAGGGCGGGACCTTCAGCACTTTCCCCGCACCGTAAAATAAGTACACTTACTAATATCCCGGCGGGGGATACGAGGGAACTAGGAGTGTTGCAAATGGCGGGATATTTTGAGCTCGTGGACGCGCCCGAGGGCGGCTACCGCATTCGGATGATGGACGGGGCAGGGCAACTGATGGCAGTCTCAGTGACGTTTCCCACCAAGAAAGCCGCCGTTGCCGGCGTCGCCCAGGCAAGGGAAATCGCCGGAACCGGCCTGATCAGGGACCGCAGCGCCGATGGCCGGGCCGCCGTGCCCGGATCGTCCGCCCGGGTGATCAGGGGGCGGCGCGGCGGTGCCGGGCGCTCAAACTCCACCTTGGGGGGCTCGCTGGCGGGCAAGAGGGCGCAGGCCCGTACCTGACCTGATAATCGAGTAGGCCGTTTCCCAGCCGGTTCGCCGCGCCGAACGGTTACAGTATGGCCATGAAGCCGCGGGGGAATCGGAACACCGGCCGTGCCCGGAAGAATCTGCTGGGCCGTGTGGCGGTGCCGCTCACTGCCGCGGCCATGCTGCTCGCCGGGCTGGCCCTTCTTGCCCAGCCGGTGACGCAGGAGGACTTTGGCTGGGTAGCGTATGCTCCGGTGGCCACGGGGCCCGTTGTGCTGCAGGGGCTCATGGTCATGGGCCCGTGGATCTGGGCAGGGGTCGCGCTGATCAGCATCGGGTTGCTCCTGCTGGCGTTCTGGTCCGGCTACCGCACGGGCCGGCAGGCCCGGGACCGCGGCGACGACTCCCGCTAGGCGGCTGCCGCTCGGCCGTCCGCCCCGCGGCCGGGCTGAAGCGCCGCCAGCCGCCAGCCGCCAGCCGACGCCCCCGAGGAGACAGCTCGCGGCGTTCCGGACGCGAAACACTGCCGTGATGTGCCGTCTCGGCGGTACGCTGGCCGGGCAGCGCCTAACCGTCGAGGAGGACCTCATGAGCCAGCACCACACCCCCGGAAGGGTCGCCGTTGTCACCGGAGCCGGTTCCGGCATCGGCCGCGCAGTGGCCAGGCTCATGCTGGCCGAGGGCTACCGGGTGGTCCTGGCGGGGCGGCGGGAAGAACCGCTCCGAGAGACCGCGGCCGGCCACCGCCAGGCGCTCGCGGTCCCGTGCGATGTCACCGTCCCCGCCGACGTCGAACGGCTTTTCGCCGCCGCGCTGGGGCAGTGGGAGCGCGTGGACGTGCTCTTCAACAACGCCGGCGTGTTCGGCCCCGCCGCCGCGGTGGACGAGATCACCGTGGAGGACTGGGACGCGACCGTCGCCGTGAACCTCACGGGGTCCCTCCTTTGCGCCGGTGCCGCCGTCCGGGCCATGAAGGCCCAGTCGCCCCAGGGCGGACGGATCATCAACAACGGTTCGGTCGCGGCGCATTCGCCCCGGCCGCGGACGGTGGCCTACACGGTGACCAAGCACGCCATCACCGGGCTGACTAAAAGCATTGACCTGGACGGCCGGGGCTTCGGCATCAGCTGCGGACAAATCGATATCGGCAACGCGGCGACGGAACTCATGGAGGAGATCGGCGTCGGTTCCGGGACCGCCCAGGCAGACGGCAGCCTGCGGGCCGAGCCGACCTTTGCGGTGCAGGACGCCGCCCGGGCCGTGCTGCTGATGGCCGGGATGCCGGCGTCGGCCAACGTGGGATCCCTCGTGGTGACAGCTGCGGGCATGCCGTTCATCGGGCGCGGCTGAGGCGCGGCTGGGGGCACGACTGCGGGCGCGGGCCCCGGCTGGTGGGTCCTGAGGGACGCCGCCGGGTGACCTAGAGAGGCAGGAGGGCGGACAGGTCCGCGCGCAGTCCCGAGGCGGCAACACGGCCGGCGGCGACGGCGTCGGCCCAGCTCAATCGTCCGCTGACCATCGCCAGCCAGGTGTCGGCGTCGCACTCGATGACGTTTGGCGGGGTGCCGCGCGTGTGCCGCGGGCCCTCCACACACTGGGTGACGCCGAACGGCGGGACGCGCACCTCCACGGAGTTCCCGGGCGCCCGCGCGGTGACTTCTTCCAGGCAGTATCGCACCGCCGTCGCGATCGTGGTGCGCGGGACGGCGCCGGGTCCTCCAGAGCCCGGGACCCCGGCGGCCGGCACGTTCGGGCCCGGTGCGGTCGCGGTGGCTTCCTGCCACGCGGCGAGTGCCGCGCGGCCCTCGTCCATGGCGATTCGACGGCGCGATACAGCCACTTTCCCGAGTCTCCTAGTCCAGCAGTGCCGCGACGGCCCGCCCGAGCCGGATCTTGCCTACCGGGCGTCCCCCGCCCAGTACCGGGTCCACCACCTTGTCCAGGACGCTGGACACTTCAGGGATTTCGACGGCGCCGGAGGCCGCGAGGAGCGTCAGCCCGACCAGTGTGGTGGCCCGGATGTTGCCGTCGAGCATCTTGATGGCAACCGAGACGCCCTGGCGGGTGGCCATGACCAGGACGCCCTCGGCGCCGATCTTGGCCAGGATGCCGAGTTCGTCCATGACGATCGTGTTGGCCTGCCCTCGCCCCTGGACGGCCCACGGGTAGTCCAGCATGGACGTGGCAATGGTGGCTGCCCGCGCGTTCGAGTTCTTGTCGCCCGGGGCCTTGGCCAGCTTCGAGTAGGCCCGGGCCAGGCCGATCAGGGAGACGGCGGCAACCGGCGCGCCGCAGCCGTCGATGCCCAGGTGGGTGATGCGTTCGCCGCAGTACTCCTCGATCACGGAGCGGATGCGCTGCTGCAGCGGGTGGTTGGGTTCGAGGTAGCTGTTCTTGTCCCAGCCGTTCTCCGTGCACGCCCAAAGGAACGCGGCGTGTTTGCCCGAACAGTTGAAGGCCAGCCGGGACTTGCCCCGCTCGGTCTGGACGAGCCAGTTCCGGGCGGTCTCATCCTGGGGCCAGTCGGCCGGGCACTGCAGCTGGTCTTCCTTGGCCCCGGCCGCCTTGAGCATGCCCTCGACCACGTCCATGTGATCCAGGGATCCGACGTGGCTGCCGCACGCGATGGCCACCTGGGCGCCCCGCAGGGGTACGCCGGACTGCATCGAGGCCAGGGCCTGCAACGGTTTGAGCGTGGACCGGGCAAAGATCGGGGCGTTCACATCGCCGAGCTCGATCACTACCGTCCCGTCCGCGGCCAGCACTACGGCCGAGCCGATGTGGCGGGACTCCACGAAGCCGCTGCGTTCGATGACTGCCAGTTCGACGGCGGAGTCGACTGTGAATGTTGCATGCGGGTTCAAAGCCATGCTGCAAGTCTATGGTGCCCGGTGCTGATACCCCGGTTATTCCACGGTCACCATCACCGACTGCCAGCCGGAGGCGCCGTCCGGAACCGGATCCGCCCGCTTGTCCGTCTGGACCTCGCCCTTGCCGTCCGTGGCGCGCACCTTGATGTAGTGCGGGCCCGGCGTGGCATCCCAGTCCAGGGACCACTGCCGCCACGTGATGAGGGAGGCCTCGTCGGAAAGTACCGCCTCGGTCCAGGGCCCGCTGTCGATCTGCACCTCGACCTTGGTGATCCCGCGGGTCTGGGCCCACGCGGTGCCGCCGATGGCGATCTTTCCGGCGGGGACCTTGGCGAAGGACTTGGGCACCTCGACCCGCGCCATGGTCTTGATCGGGCCGCGTTCGGACCAGCCCCGCTGGGTCCAGTACGCCTTGCTGTCCGCGAACCGGGTCACCTCCAGGTCCACCACCCACTTGGTGGCGGAGACGAAGCCGTACAGGCCGGGAACCACCATCCGCACCGGGTAGCCGTGCTCGAGCGGGAGCGCCTCGCCGTTCATGCCGATCGCCAGCATCGCGTCGCGGTCGTCCTGGAGGACCTCCAGGGGCGTCGAGGCGCTGAAGCCGTCAGCCGAGGTGGAAAGCACCATGTCCGCGCCCTGTGTGGGGCGGGCCAGCTTCAGGGCGTCGCGGATGGGCATGCCCAGCCACTTGGCGTTGCCGGCCAGATTGCCGCCGACCGGGTTGGACACGCAGGTCAGGGACACATGTGATTCGATGAGCTGGGCGTCGAGCAGGTCCTGGAAGGTGAGCCGGACCTCCTGTTCCACGAGGCCGTGGATGCGCAGTTCCCAGTCCTGGACGTTGATCTCCGGCACGCTCAGCGCCGTGTCGATCCGGTAGAAGTCCTTGTTCGGGGTCAGCCACGGCGTGACGCCGGGCGCCTTGGACTGGACCCCGGCCGGGACCGCGGCGGCGGCCTTGGCGGGCGCGGGCAGCTGCAGCGACTCGCGGGCCGCGGCCACGTTGCTTCGGGCCGCGCTCAGCAGGCGTCCGCCGGTGGCGGCAACAGCCGAGGCGGCCGCGGTGATGCCGGCGGCGGCGAAGAACCCGCGCCGAGTGGTCGCCGGGCGCTCGGGTTCCTTCGCGGCGACGTCGGCGGCCCGGTCCGGCCATTCCTGCATCCGCCACAGCCGGGTGATCAGAAGCCGCAGCACCACCAACCCGGCGACGGTGCCGATCAGGGAGGGAATGGCATCGATCGGCTTGACGCTGGCCCGCGTCACCACGCTGCCGACGATCACGGCGCCCATCAGCACCACCCCGGCCACACCCAGGGCC
>NZ_JBFTNJ010000067.1:0-17618 GCF_056397425.1 Arthrobacter sp. 05N33_2 | reverse complement strand
GTTTTCTTGACATCTCGTAAAGATTGATATCAGACTGTGGTGAGCGCCACATCCACCTCCGCCTGCCGGCTCTTGCTCCGGCAGGGCACCAGTCATGGCGCGTCACCGGAGGATCGACCCGGAACAAAGGAGTTTCATCGATGAGTCAGACCATTTCGGTACCGAGCCGCAGCTCGGTGCGAGCCACTTTCATAGCCGCCTACAGCGCGGTCACACTGGCCCAGATCACCAACGCGCTGCCGGGCGCCCTCAGCGGCACGTTCGCCGCGGAATTCCATACTTCAGGCGCGGGCCTGACCTGGATCGCGGGCATGTTCTTGATGGGTATTGTCGTGTTCGAACTCAGCTGGGGCCTCCTGGGCGACCTGTTCGGACGCAAGAAGCTTCTGTACATCGGAGCGGGGGTCAGCATCGTCGGCTCCGTCATGGCTGCGCTGGCGCCGACAACCGAAATGATGATCGCCGCCCAGGCCGTCGGCGGCATCGGGGCGGGCATCCTGTTCCCCATTTCGCTGTCCATGATCGCCGCTATCACCCCGGATCACCGCGCACGGGCGAAGGTCATCGCTACGTGGGCCGGGTTCCTGTCCCTCGGCGCGGTGATCTCCCCAGTGCTCGCTGGCTTCACCGCGCAATTCTTCACGGTGCCGGGTGCTGCGCCGGGTGCGCCGAACGAGTTCAGCGGCTGGCGGGCGGCCTACCTGGTTGCGGCCGCAATTGCCGTGCTCGTACTCCTCGTCGCGCTCCGGGCGAAGGACTCCGCAGCAGCCGAGGGGCGCAAGTTGGACATCCCCGGCCAGATTACGCTCGCGCTCGGACTTATCGCCGTCCTCTACGCCACGGTGACAGCGGTTGATGCCGGCTTCGGCAGCGCCCAGGTGATTGCAAGCTACGTCGCGGGCGGAATCCTCCTGGTCTCCTTCGTCGTCATCGAATCACGCACCGCGCAGCCCCTGATTCACCTGTCGCTGTTCAAGAACAGCGCCTACTCGATCACCGGCATTGTGGCGGTCACCGGCATGTTCGCCTTCCTCGCGATCTGCTTCAGCACCAGCGTCGCCGTCAGTGGACTCGCGCTGGCCGAGACCTGGAAGGTCGGTGTGCTGTTCGTCTTCATCCAGGGCCCGGCATTCGCCTTCATCCCGGTGGTGGGGTGGCTCATCCACCACGTAGCACCGCGCTGGGTGCTCACCGCGGGCTTCGTCTTCATGGCAGTCTCCGGTTTCTGGCTCTCGACATTCGCCCTCGGCACTCCGGAGGCCTTCGGCGGCACCCCTTGGACGGCCTTCATTCCGCCGCTCCTGCTGTTGGGTATCGGATTCGCGCTCACCGTCGGTTCCGTCACCGCTGTTGCCATCAACACCGTCCCGCCCCAGCAGATCGGCATGGCTTCGGCGACGACGAACCTCCTGCGCGACCTCGGCTTCGCCCTCGGCCCCGTTGTCGGCTCAGCCATCGCCTTCGGCATCGGAGCCACGGCCTTCGCGGGTCCCCTTGCCGGGATCCTCGGCGGGGCGGGACTGCCCGCAGAGGCCGTCAGCGGGCTGGCGAACGTGCCGCCGCTGGGCTTCCTCGCCGGCTGGGACGGGGTCATCGCCCAGTTCTCCGGCCAGGCGCTGGCAGGCGGCGCGCCCACCCCGGCGGTCGACGGTATGGTCCAGGCCCTCAACGCCGCACAGCCGCAAATCCAGGGCGTGGCAGGGACCTCACTGGGCCAGGGGTTCCAGGCCGTATACCTCACCGCGGGCATCGCGGCGATCCTCTCCGCCACTCTCACCCTCTTCATCTCTGCACGGTCCTCGGCGCCCGCGCTCGAGGCCATCGCCGAGACCACCGAAGTAAACGCCGAGGCCGCCGTCTAAGCCTGACGGCCTCCGGCACTGACCTGACCACCTACCTTCCGCAAGGAGAACACCGTGACTGCACCCACCGAATCCGGCATCGACATCTGGGACGACGACATCCTGGTCGACCCTTACCCTACCTACGCCGCGCTCCGCGAGCAGGCCGCAGTGGTCCACCTCCCCAAAAACGACCTCTACGTCCTGACGCGCTACGACGTCATCCGCGACGCGCTCGGCGATCCGGAGACCTTCTCGTCCACCAGCATCGGCTTCAACCCCATGGTGAACGAGGCCCTGCAGGGCACCTCCCTTGCCTCCGACCCGCCCGTCCACACCCAGCTCCGCGCCACGCTGTCCCAAAACCTCACCCCCCGGGCGCTCCGCGGCCTGAAAGTCGTCATCGACGAAAAGGCTGACAAGCTCGTCGCCGAGCTTGCCGCCAGCGGCAGCTTCGAGGCCATCGATTCCCTGGCCCGGGCCTTCCCGATCGAAATCGTTGCCGACCTCATTGGCTTCCAGGGACACGTCAAGGACAACATGCTGCGCTGGGGCCAGGCCGCGATGCAGGTCCTCGGCCCGCTGAACCAGCGCACCCAGGAGAGCTTCCCGATCGCCGGCGAGCTCTACGGCTGGTGCTCGTCGGTCACCGCAGAAGACCTCACACCCGGCTCAATCGGCCGAGGTATTTTCGATGCCGAGACACGCGGCGACATTCCCCAGGGTTCTGCGGGGCACATCATCCACCAGTACCTGGGAGCGGGCGTTGACACGACAATCGCGTCAATCGGGAACATCATTGCGCTGTTCGGCCGCCACCCCGAGCAGTTCGACCTGGTCCGGAAGAACCCGGACCTGGTCCCCGCAGCGTTCGCCGAAGTGCTGCGCTACTGGGCCCCGGTCCACATCTGGGGCCGCAAGGCAATGCGCGACGTGGAGATCGAGGGCGTCACGATTCCCGCAGGGGCCCAGGTGGGCATCCTCTTTGGGGCCGGCAACCGCGACCCGCGGCACTACGGGGATCCCGACACCTTCAACGTGATGCGGAACCCGGTGGACCACCTGTCCTTCGGCTACGGACCGCACGGCTGCGCCGGCCAGGGCCTGGCGAAACTGGAAGCGCATGCGATTATTGAGGCGCTTGCCCGCAGGGTGAGAACGCTGACGATCTCCGATGAGGTCCGGGAGCCGAGCAACATCACGCGGAGCCTCGAGTCGCTCCAGGTCGCCAAGGTGGTGGCAGCATGAGGATCGAACTTGACCGGCCGCGCTGCGAGGGTCACGGCCTCTGCGAAGAGGCCGCGCCCCGGCTGATGCACCTCGACGATGAAGGCGAGCTGGTACTCGACGTCCCGGACGTGGAAGGGGCTGACCTGGACGCCGCGAAGGCGGCGGTAAGGGTCTGCCCGGTTGCCGCACTGCGATTGGCCGCGGCATGACGATGCGAAAGATCGTGGTGGTCGGCAACGGCATCGCCGGGCTCACGGCCTGCGACTCACTGCGCTCGGCCGGCTTCGACGGCGAGCTCACCGTTGTGGGCGCGG
The DNA here is from genome assembly GCF_056397425.1 of Arthrobacter sp. 05N33_2. Lineage (NCBI taxonomy): Bacteria > Bacillati > Actinomycetota > Actinomycetes > Micrococcales > Micrococcaceae > Arthrobacter > Arthrobacter sp. 05N33_2. The sequence continues at coordinate 14,233 of NZ_JBFTNJ010000067.1, read as the reverse complement.
AGCGCCACCAGCCCTACAGCCGGCCGGCCCTCTCCAAGGCGCTGCTGCACGCTGTCGACGGGCAAAGCGACGGGAACAGCGACGGCGGACTCCAACCCCATGTGCTCCCCGAGCCGACCCACGAAGCAACGGAGCTGCTCGGAGTCAGCGCCACGGGCCTGGACGTCGGGGCCCGGCTGGTGCGCCTGGACGAGGGAGGGGAGCTGCCGTATGACGGCCTCGTCATCGCTTCGGGTTCCCGGGCAAAGCGACTCGGGGCGGGTGCGCAAGAGACGCAGAAGAAGGGAACAGCCGGACCGCAACGGGACGGCTCCCACCGGGAACTCACCCTGCGCACCATCGAGGATGCGATCCTCCTCAAGGAACGCGTCGCATCGCGCCCGTCGGTTATCGTGATCGGCGGCGGAGCGCTGGGCATGGAGGTCGCGTCCGGTTGCGTGCACGTGGGCTGCGAGGTCACCCTCGTCTCCGACGGCAAGCCCCTGGCGCGTCAGCTCGGCGACCATCTGGCGGACATCTTCACCGCCGCCGCCATCCGGCGCGGACTGCGCGTGGTTGGCGGCGGGAAGGCCCGGCTTGTCGATCACGGTGCCGGGGCAAAGGTCGTCCTGGCCGACGGCACCGTGCTGGAGGCTGACCTGGTGGTCACCGCCATCGGCGATGAGCCGAACATCGGCTGGCTCGCCGGCTCGAACCTTCTCGTCGACGGAGAGCTGCGGGTCGATTCGCGCGGCAGGCTCCGGCCGGACATCGTCGCCGCCGGCGATGTGGCGTCCTTCCCGACCCGCCGCGGGGTGGAACGGGTGCCCCTCTGGACCAGCGCCATCGACCAGGCCAGGGTCGCCGGCGTCGGCCTCCTGAAGGGTGACGCGGCGCCCGAGTTCGACTTCCAGCCCTACTTTTGGACGGAGGGCTTCGGCCTCTCGCTCAAGTCGGCGGGCTTCGCGCCGGCTGTCGGGCCTCCCGACTACTGCGAGCCCGGCGGGGGCGCGGGCTCGATGCTGCTTCGCTGGGACAACACGGACGGTTCCGGCACCGCCGCCGCGCTTAACTACCGAATCCCCGTCCCCAAGCTGCGCCGGTTCGCCGACGCCGGTCCGGCCGCGCTGCGTGCGGCGCGCCCGCTCGAACCTGACGCCGCACAACACCGTTAGGATTGATCCATGTCGTCGTTGCGAGAAGCCCAGAAGCAGCTGACCCGCGACGTGATCGTCGAACGGGCGCTGGAGCTCTTCACCGAGAAGGGCTACGCCGCGACGACGATCGATGAGATCGCCGCTGCGGCCGGTACCACCCGGGTGACTTTTTACGCCTATTACCCCACGCGCAGCGACCTGATGCGGGACTTCATGGCCCGCGTCAACGCCGTACTGGACCGCGCGGCCGGCCCCGAACGGGGATCGACCGCGGCCGAGCTCGTCGACGTCGTGCGTGCGGGCGAACTGGCGGGCATCCTGGCCTGGCTGGAGTCGCGGGCGGCGCTCTGGCCGGTCTTCCGCCCGTACCTCGACGTGCTCGAGGAGGCCGCCGCCATCGATCGCGAAGTGCGCGCCTTGGTCGAGGGATGGCATGAAGAGGTCATCTCGGACCTCGTGCGCGGAATGGAGCTGGCAGGGCGCTTCCCGGAGGAGACGCACCACATTCGCGGCACCCTGGCCTTCACCTCGCTCGACTACGTGGCCACGCTCTGGACCCGACGGAAGTTTGAACCAAACCGGGAACACGCCCTCGAGGTGCTCGCCGATAACTGGTATCACCTGCTCTGCGACGAGGGCTAAGCCTGCCCTCGCAGACGGACGCCTATGCTTATGGAATGGAAAGTATTGGCGCAGGCGAAGTGCTGGACGAGGCAGTCGACCACCGGGCCCTGGCCGTCGCCGTGATCGACATCTCCGCCGACGTCCGGCGGAAGTCGCACAATGACACCGGCGTCCGGCCGCTGTCCAACGGCGTCCTGGARATCCTCCGCGTCATCGAAAGCCACCCCGGCATCACCGTCGCGGAAGTCGCTTCCCGTCTGGGGCGGCAGTTCAGCAACGTCAGCGTCCAGCTGCGTGAGCTGGTCGCCGCCGGCCTCGTCACCCGGATCCGCGACGCCGCGGACAAGCGCTACGTCGCCCTCCACCCCACGGCCGAATCCCAGCGGATCAAGGCGCTCCTGGAGGGTGCCTGGGCGGAGGCGATGGAGTCGGCAAGTTCCCGGCTGCTGCCTGAAGAGCGCGAGCAAATTGCCGCCAGCCTCCCGGCCCTGCAGCGCCTCGCCTCGATACTCTCCGAACCCGAGTAACCCACATCACCCCCTGCAACGGTCATGACCCGTCGCCCCCGATAGTTATACTTTTATAAGTATTACTACTTTGGAGGATGGGACATGGGTATGGCAACGCAGTTGGAAGAGGCAGTCGTCCGGCGGGGGAGCAGGCCAGGGAAACGCTGGTGGGCGCTGGTGTTCCTCGCCCTCGCGCAGTTCATGGTGGTGCTGGACGGCACGATCGTGAATCTGGCGCTTCCGCGCCTCCAGCTCGAGATGGGGATCAGCGACTCGACCCGCTCCTGGGTGGTCACGGCCTACGCGCTGGCCTTCGGTGCCTTCCTGCTGCTCGGCGGACGCATCGCAGACTTCTGGGGCCGCAAGCGGACGTTCCTTGTGGCCGCCGTCGGCTTCGCCTCCGCGTCCCTGGTCGGCGGCATCGCGCAGCAGCCCTGGGAGCTGATCGGCGCCCGAGCGCTGCAGGGCGTGTTCGCTGCGCTGCTGGCCCCGGCAGCCTTGGCGCTGCTGACCGTCGCCTTTCCGGTCGGAAAGGACCGCGGCACGGCGTTTGCGATTTTCGGTTCCATTACCGGCGTCGGCGCGGCCGCCGGTGTCCTGCTGGGCGGGTTTTTGACCGAACACGTGAGCTGGCGCTGGTGCTTCTTCGTAAATGTGCCGATTGCCGCCATCGCCCTCTTCGGCGTGTGGTCCCTGGTCAGTGAAAGCAAGGCCCAGGGGTCCACCAAGTACGACTGGCCCGGGGTCATTCTGGCAGCCCTCGGCCTGGGATCCCTTGTCTACGGCTTCACCAACGCCGAGCACGGCTGGGGTGCCCCCGAAGCCTGGGGCTTCATTGCCGGCGGCGCAGTTCTCCTGGCACTCTTCGTCCTGGTCGAGACGAAAGTCAGGCATCCGCTCCTGCCGCTGCGCGTGGCCACCGAACGAAACCGCGCGGCCGCCTTCCTGGCGTCGTTCCTTTCCGGCGCTGTCCTCATTGGCGGCATCCTGTTCATCAACTTCTACATCCAGATCGTGCTGGGCTTCGCTCCGTTCCTCGCCGGGCTGGCTTCGCTGCCGATGACCGTTGCGGTAATCATCACGGCAGCGCTCGTCGCGAAGAACCTGCCGAAACTGGGGGCCAAAATCCCGACGGCCGCGGGGCCGGTCTTCATGGCGGCTGCGATGCTGTGGCTCACCCGGGTCAGCGCCCAGGGCAGCTACTTCGTCAACATGCTTCCCGCCCTGCTTCTGCTTGGCATCGGGCTGGGCATGGTGTTCGTGCCCATGCAGAACCTTGCCCTGTTCGGCGTGGACAAGGATGACTCCGGTGTGGCCAGTGCGTTGGTCAACGCCTCGCAGCAGATCGGCGGCTCCCTTGGCATCGCCTTGTTCAGCACTATCGCCGCAGCAGCCACGGCCGGTGGCGCGACGCTGTCGGCCCTCTCTGCAGGCTATGCCATGGTGTTTCTCTGGGCCGCAGGCGTCGCGATCCTGATTGCCCCGGTAGCCCTGCTGCTCATCAACATCGACCGCGAGACGTTCACCGGATCAGCTGGCGACACTCCAGTCGTGCACCCGGGCTGAGCCAACCAGGCACGAAAAGCGGAAGGCCCCCTCGCCGAGGGGGCCTTCCGCTTTTACGGCCGTTTAGCCAGTGCTCAAATCCACTTCGGGGCGGCTGGAACCGTCCCGTCGTTCGCTTCAGTGCCGGGCCCGGTGGCGGTGACGCCGCCATTGCCGCGTCCGGCGGCCCATTCGACGACGGCGGCCAGCGGTCCGGAGACCACGGTGGGGGTCGCCGTCGCCGTGTCCCCGAACGTCAGGTCGCGGTCGGTGACCGCGACGACGAGGCCTTGATCGGTGCCGCGGGTGTGCCAGGCGCCGGTAATGTCCGTCAGGAGCCGTTCCAGCACCGGTGCCGGGATGTCGGCGAAGCTCGCGCCGTTGGCGAGGTCGACGGCGTGCATCCAGACTTCGCGGCTGCGCATCCACACCGTTTCCGTGGCGGGCACTTCCCGGCCCTGGATGGTGCGGACTTTGTGGTGCCAGGCGCCCCCCGGCAGGTCGCGCCATTCGACGTTCAGGTGCACGGCGGAGTGGTCGAAAAGGTGCCGGAGCGCGATCGGGCTCAGCGTGGCGCCGAAGTCGATCTCGTGGTCCCGGACCTCCGTGGACGGGTACATCGGGGTCTCTACCCCGGTGGCAGCCCATTCGATGAGCCGGGCGATGGCCCGGGCGTTGTAGCCGATGTGCGCGGTGATGTGGCGGCGGGCCCAGCCCGGCAGCAGCGAGTCGCCGTCGAGTTCCGCGTCGGAGAGCTCGTTGAGCTTGCGGGCGAAGAACGCCGTGCCGCGCCGTGCCTGCAGCAGCGCCGCGAGCAGTTCTGGGTCCGTCGTCTGGTCCTGGCGGGCAACCATCAGGCTTCCTTGATGACGCGGTTCTTCAGCTGGCCCAGTCCCTCGATGGTGGTGACCAGGATCTGGCCTTCCTGCAGGTAGCGCTTCGGGTCCTGGGCGTGGCCCACGCCGCCCGGGGTGCCGGTTGCGATCACGTCGCCCGGGTTCRGCGTGATGATCGTGGAAATGTAGGACACCAGGAACTCCGGGGTGAACACGAGGTCACCGGTCGGGGTACTCTGCTGGACTTCGCCGTCGACCGCGGAGGTCATCAGCGGCCCGGCGGTGAACTCGTCCTTGGTGACCAGGGCGGGGCCGAACGGGGTGGACTTCTCCCAGGTCTTGCCCTGCAGCCACTGGATGGTGCGGAACTGGTAGTCGCGCATGGACACGTCGTTCAGGACGGCGTAGCCGGCGATGTGGTCCGCGGCGTCGGCTTCGCTGATCCGGCGGCCCTTTTTGCCGATCACGACGGCGAGTTCGGCTTCCCAGTCGACGGCGTCGGATTCCTGCGGCAGCGCCAGGTCATCGTTGGGGCCGATCAGGGATTCCTGGTACTTGGCGAACAGGGTGGGGAACTCGGGGACTTCCCGGCCCATTTCCTTGATGTGGTTGCGGTAGTTGTGGCCCACGCAGATGATCTTGCCGGGGGAGGGCACGACGGCGTCCAGGTCGGCGCCCTCGAGAGGGTGCGTGGCGCCGGCCGCCGCCTTAGCGGTTGCTTCCCAGTCCTGGGTGCGGAGCAGTTCTCCGACGTCGGCAAAGCCGTCGATCTCGGTCAGGGTGTCGCCGTCCTGGCGGACAGCCTTATTAACTGTTTTGTCTCCAACAGAGGTGCGGAGGGTGAGGAGTCTCATTACTTGTTGCGTCCTTCGATGTAGGTGCGGTTGAAGTTCAGCCGTTCAAAAATGGGGGCGTCACTGAAGCGGAACAGATCAAACTGGGTTCCGGCCTGCAGCGACCATTCCTGCCAGGACGGGACCACGAAGAGGTCGCCCTTGGCCAGGGTCCGGGTTTCGCCGTTGAGGACCACCGAGCCGGAGCCTTCAAAGACCTGCCAGACGCTGGAGCCCACCTCGCGGACCGCTTCGGTGCTGGCCCCGGCGCGGAGCCGGTGGAATTCGGCGCGGATGGTCGGCATCACGTCCCCGCCGGTGGTGGGGTTGGTGTAGCGGACGGCGGCGTGGCCCTGGGACACAGTGGCCGGATGGCCCTCGTCCTCGAGCAGCAGCTGCTCGGACAGGGCACGGTCCGTGTGTTCCCAGCGGTAGGCCGCGATGGGGGAGCTCGTGGTGTCATCCAGGCCCGACAGCGGGCGCAAGCCCGGGTGCGCCCAGAGCCGCTCGGAGCGGGAGATGTTCGGGGTGGCCTCGTCGGTGACGCGCTCGGTGCCGAATTCGAAGAAGCCGGCGTCAGCGTAGTGCACGAACGGGATGTCCAGGCCGTCGATCCAGGCCATCGGCTCATCGGTGTCGTTGTGGTGCCCGTGGAAGTTCCAGCCCGGGGTCAGCAGGAAGTCGCCGCGGGACATCCGCACCGGGTCCCCGTTCACCACAGTCCAGACCCCTTCGCCCTCGACGACGAAGCGGAAGGCGTTCTGCGAGTGCCGGTGCTCGGGCGCCGTTTCGCGGGCGCCGAGGTACTGGATGGCTGCCCACAGCGTGGGGGTGGCGTACGGCGTCCCGGCCAGGCCGGGATTGGCCAGGGCGATGGCCCGGCGTTCCCCGCCCCGGCCCACCGGGACCAGATCGCCGGCACGGGCAGCCAGCGGGTACAGGTCGCTCCACCGCCAGACGTGGGGGACCGCCCTGGGGGTCGGGACCATCGGCATGAGGTCTGCGATCTCGGTCCACAGCGGGATCAGGTTTTCGCGGTCAAAATCCCGGTACAGCTCCTTGAGCTGGGCAGCTTCTTCGGGCGTCGGCTCCGGAGCAGTGTGCCCCGCGGCCACTGATTCGTGAGTCGTGTTCTCGGCGCTGATGGACACGTGGGCCTCCTCGGTAGGTCAGRACAGTTCGTTGGCGTAGTTCGACTCTACGGATGCCGGCGTGTGACCCCCAACATATTCTGCTGGTCAGAATTCCCGGAACCGGGCTCCCGCGGCGCTCAGTCCGGCTCGGCCGGGTTGGCCGCGATGTCGATCTCCAGCTGCCGGCAGGTTTCCCGCAGGGCGGGGACCAGCCCGGCGTCAAACACGCGGCGGAAGCGGGTCGCGGGGGTGGCGACGCTGAGTGCGCCGACCACGTGCCCGTGCCGGTTGTGCAGGGCCATCCCGAGCGCGCTCACGCCCTCTTCCGTGCCTTCGAAATTGGCCGCGAATCCGTTGCTGCGGACGGATTCAAGCTCACGCAGGAACGCCGGGTACTCCGCGGCCGCAATGGTGTCCCCGCCAATTTCGGCATTGTTGCTGCGAAAGAGCTGGTCGATCATCGGCGGTTCCAGTTCGGCGAGCATGGCCTTGCCTCCGGAAGTTTTGTTGGCGGCCATCACCGTCCCCTGCCGGTCACCAACCCGCAGCACATTGTTCCCTTCCACCGTCGCCAGAAAGCGCACTTTCGTCCCCACCCGCACCATGAGGTTCACCGTCTCGTTGAGCCGTGCAGAGAGAAGCTCCATGTGCGGCTGGGCCAGGGATCGGAGCAGCCGGGTCCAGCTCAGGCCGGCCGGCCCGACGCCCATTGCCGGGCCGGGGACATAGCGGCGGGTTTCATCCTGCACGGCGAATCCCCGGTAGACCAACATCGCCAGCAGGCGGTGGGCGGTGGACGGCGCCACGCCCAGCTCCTCGGCGGCGTCCTTGAGCCGGAGTGCTCCGCCGTCGCGGAGCAGCTGGAGGAGCTGCAGCGCGTTGTCCACCGCCTCGATGGAATAGGTGGGCCGTTTCTGGACGGGCTTGCGGGCCGCACTGGCGGATGGGTTGTTCTGCACATCAGAATTGTATTGTGGTTCACCTGCGGCGGCTAGGACAGTGAGTGGCATGAATCACACACAATCTGTTGCAGTGCCGCAACGGTCTTCGCCGGGGGCCCCTGCCCCCTCAACCGTTGGTGGGCCCGCATCGCGGTTCTCCAAAGGCTCGGCAGCCGCCGTCCTGGTCTGCTGGCTGTTGGTGGTCTTCGATGGCTACGACCTGATCGTCTACGGCACGGTCCAGTCCTCCCTGATCTCCGAGACCGGATGGGGGCTGACCAAGGCCACCGCCGGGACCATTGGTTCCATGGCTTTCGTCGGCATGATGATCGGGGCGATCTTCGCCGGCCGGATGGCCGACTCGTGGGGCCGCCGCCGCACCATCCTGGGTTGCGCCATCGTCTTTTCGATTTTCACCATCCTCTGCGCCTTCGCCCCCAATGCGGCCGCCTTCGGGGGGCTGCGGCTCTTGGCGGGCATCGGGCTCGGTGGCCTGGTGCCCTCGGCGAACGCCCTCGTTGCCGAACTGGTCCCCACTAAGTGGCGGTCCACCATCGCCACCCTGATGATGTCCGGCGTCCCGATCGGCGGGTCCATCGCCGCCCTCGTCGGCATCCAGCTGATCCCTGCCTTCGGCTGGGAGTCCATGTTCCTCGTGGCCGTGCTCGCACTGATGATCGTGGTGCCTCTCGGACTGAAATACCTGCCCGAGACGCTGGCCCCGGTCAGTGCCGCGGACAGGGGAACTCGCAACCTCAAAGAGCCGATCGGCTTCAAGTCCCTGCTCCGCGCCCCTTACCTGGGGGTGAGCCTGCTGTTCGCCCTCGCGACGATCGCTACCCTGTTCGCCTGGTACGGGCTGGGAACCTGGCTGCCCAACCTCATGCAGCTGGCCGGCTACAACCTGGGCTCCGCCCTGACCTTCGCCCTGGCCCTCAACCTGGGTGCGGTGGCCGGCTCGGTGATCACGGCCTGGGCCGGGACCCGCTTCGGTCCGATTCCGACGGCGATCGCCGCGGCCGCCGTCGCCGCCGGCGCTCTCATGGTCCTGGTTGCGGGACCGCCGGTCACCGTCGTGTACCTCATGCTGGTCCTCGCCGGCGTCGGCACCCACGGCACGCAGTGCCTCATCATCGCCGCCGTCGCGAGCCACTATCCCGGGCACCTGCGCGGGACCGCGCTGGGCTGGGCACTCGGGACCGGCCGCATCGGCGCCGTCGCCGCACCCCAGATCGGTGGCCTCCTGCTGGCTGCCGGACTGGGCGTCAATTCCAATTTCCTGGCCTTCGCCGGTGCAGCCGCGATAGCAGCGGTCCTGCTGGCCGCCGTCGGGCTCAAACTCAAATCAAAACTCTCAACCTCCCCTTCACTAACAGGAGCAAGCAATGTCTGAGCACGTCCCGTCCACCAGTTTCCTGTCCACCGACGGCCGGTCCACCGATGTCCTCGTCATCGGAGGGGGAATGGCCGGATTGGCCGGAGCCCTCGCGCTGCGGGAAAGCGGCGCCGACGTCACCCTCGTGGAGCGGGCGCCCGAATTCGGCGAGGTCGGCGCTGGGCTGCAGATGGCGCCCAACGCCTCCCGCGTCCTGAAACGCTGGGGCCTGCTGGACAAGGCCTTGGAGATTGGCGTCCAGCCCAAGCACCTGGTCTTCCGCGACGCCGTCACCGGCGAGGAGCTCACGCGCCAGAGCCTCGGCGGGGAATTCGAGGAACGCTACGGTGCGCCCTACGTGGTGATCCACCGCAGCGACCTGCACCGGGTCCTGCTCGAGGGCTGCGAAGCGGCGGGCGTGAAACTGGTCAACGATGTCATGGTCGAGAGCGTGGAGACCGTGAACGGCAGGGGAGTGGCCCACACGGCCGCCGGCGTGGACTACGAGGCCGACGTCGTCATCGGCGCCGACGGGCTCAAGTCCACCCTGCGCCCGCTCGTTGCCGGCGACGAGCCGGTCCCCTCGGCCTACGTCGCCTACCGCGGCACCGTGCCCATTACCGAACACACACCCAAAGCGGACCTCGAGGACGTCATTGTCTACCTCGGACCGGACTGCCACCTCGTGCAGTACCCGCTGCGCAAGGGCGAGCTGCTGAACACCGTGGCCGTTTTCAAGTCCGCCTCCTTTGAGCGCGGCGAGGAGCAGTACGGGGGAGTCGACGAGCTCGAGGCCGCGTACAAGGACTGCGTCCCCGCCGTCCAGGCTGCGCTGAAAAACCTGGGCACCAGCATGCGCTGGCCCATGTACGACCGCGATCCGATCGAAAACTGGGTGGCCGGCCGCATGGTGCTGATGGGCGACGCCGCGCACCCGATGTTGCAGTACCTGGCCCAGGGCGCCTGCCAGGCGCTCGAGGACGCGGCAGTGCTGCAGGACGTCACCACCGGCACCGTGTTCACCGCCGACGGCGTCAACCCCGCGGCCTGGGACGGCGCGATCAAGGAATTCAACAACCTCCGCGCCGGCCGCACCGCCAGGGTCCAGCGCAGCGCCCGCGTCYGGGGCGAATCCTGGCACGTCTCCGGGCTGGCCCGGACGCTGCGCAACCTGCTCTTCAAGAGCCGGATGGACAACGATTTCCGGTACAACGACTGGCTGTACGGCCAGGACGGCGCCGGCGTGCCGGCGGCCCGCGCGGCACACTCCGACATGGCGGACAAGATCTCCGCCTAATCCGGGCTCCGGGCGAGGCTCCGTCCTTGGGTGACCCGTTACGAGCTCCGGGCGAGGCGCCGTCCTTGGGTGACCCGTTACGAGCTCCGGGCCGGCTTCTTCAAGGAGCCGGCCCGGAGCTTCTTCAGTCATGATCCAGTGCAGACTTTCCGCCGATTCCTGGATGTTGTCGACGCACGGTGTTCGTCAACGGCAAGAATTCTCGGTCCCCTAGGCTGTGCTACGTCCGCGGCCCCGCCGGAATCATCATCGGGCTGGTCGAGGAGCTCCGCTGACGTCATGTCACTGCTTCAGGCCGACGCTGTTTCGCGGAGGTATTGGCGGAGCCCGGGGATTGCGAAGTCCACCCTGCCGTAGCCGGCTGACTCGATCAGTCCCGCGGCGATGAGTCTCTTTCGGTACTTGGACACCACGTTGGGCTTGGCTGTCATGATGTTTCCGATCAGGCCCGCTGCCGATGGTCCATCCTGAAGGGCCATGGCGTCGAGGAACTCGCGGTCCTTGTCCGAGATATCCGACAGTGCTGACTCGACGACTACTAATGTGTTTCGTCTTTGGGCGGCGGTGATGGCGCTGTGCACGCTGCTCTCATCCAGGTTCCAGTTGGCCTTTCCCGCCTCCAGCCAGAGGTAGTAGCCCACAAGCTGAATAAGGAAGGGGTAGCCCTCGGTAGCCTCCGCGGCTTCACTGACGAGGCCGGGGGAGACGCCTATTCCTCCCTCACTGAAGAGCTCGCTGTAGGATGCGGTGACTTCGGCGATGGCTGCCTCGTGGAGATTGATCCTGTCGGCGCGTCGCAGGAAGGTCGCCACTCCTTCATTGAGGAGGTCGGAGACGGCGGATGGCAGGCCGGCGAAGATGAGGCCGATGGGCAGTCCGTCGCGGATGAAATGCTGCACTTCAGCGGCCAGTTGGGAAATTTCTGTGCGGTCGACCGCATGTATCTCGTCGATGGTGATAACGAGTCCTGTACCTTTTGCGTCCAACAGCCGCAGAAGGTCGTTCCCGGTCCGCCGCCAGTCGGCACTCCGTTCCTGGGGGAGTTGCGTTGTTAGTCCGAACCCTGCCGCCGAGAATGCTGTGATTTTCCGTGTTGGGGGCCCGTCTCCGAGCTCCTCGACAAGCCGAAGCATGTCGTCGCCGATTCCGGCGAGGAAACCGGGGTTTGCTGTTCGGGAGATAACCGCCCAGCCGTGAGTCCCTGCGATCCGTTCCGCGGCGCTCAGCATGACTGTCTTGCCGATGCCTCTGGATCCGGTGATGATGGTCAAAAGCCCGGGTGCTCCCGAGCCTTGCTGCAGGCCGTACTCGAATTCATCCAAGAGCCCGGCCCGCCCAATCAAGTCCGGCGGTGTGGCTCCTGCGGTGGGCTTGAACGGGTTCCGCACCGGGACCTCCAGGGTGAAAGTAGGTGAAAGTGGTGAAAGTGGTGAATTTGGGGCCAGCCTACCACCCTTGACACCCCGGCCAGAAGCTGCGGCGAAGCGGCCTGAGTGAGAGCCGGCGGGGGAGTACGCCCGTCGGTACACTTCGGAAGAATTGGCCTGATGGCCTGTTTGCCGCTGATCGAGTCGGGGCGTTAGCTTGACTGACCCGCAGGAGGTTGGGTGACGCCTCGGAGCCACGCCACTTCACCACGCCGCAAGTTACGTCAACCTGCGAACGGGTGTAACCCTCACGGCTAAAAACAACGACTAAGCCCGAGCACTGACCTGGGGCAGTTAGTCTGACCTCGTGCATGAGAGAAAGTGGCCGTTACTGATCGGCCGGATCTGTCTGGCAATTGTCAGCGCGGGCCTCCTGGTATTCGGCGCGATTGTCGCTGCCGTTCCGATGGGCGCAGACGTGGGGCTGTATCGGGCGAACGGTCTCGCCTCGTTCGGGCTGGGACTTTTTGGTGGCCTTATCGTGCTCGTGCCATATCGGCGAGGCGAACCGTGGGCGTGGTACGCACTTTGGTTCTACCCGCTGTTCTGGGCCGCCCACCTGATTGGTCAGCTTCCGCCGGGTACTGACCATATCCACCAGGTCGTCTTCATCGCTCTTTCGTTGACCGGGCTCTTACTGCCGGCTCGGGCTTTCTTTCCTCCCGCAGAGAGTTCAGACCTCGGTGACGAAGATGCCGCCGCCCAGAGCAACATTTCGGCCAGCCTTCCTCCACCTCAAGGCCCGGTCCAGGGCCTCCCACCGCACAAGATCTAAACGCCGATAATCAACATTATGTCAAGTTGAATCAATCCAAGTGCAGAATCTGCAGATTAGGACCCGGTGATACGCACTCCCCGGTTTCGACTGACTGGACGCCGAAGTCCTCGCCGTTACAGGGATCCGGGCCCGTCCGGCGCCGCGCCGGGCAACAGCCCGGGCGTGTAAAGGTCAACTGGTTCGAGGTACCGTGCAGCTAGAACTGGACCGTCGATGATGCCGACGGGTTCTTCGCCCATGAGCGCTCGATCCTGAATCTGGCGTTCACCCGGGCAGAGCTGCAAGGCGTCTTCGATCTGGCCGACCTCGAAGTTGAACGGGTCCTGGCCTCGGGACGTAGGGCCAATCGATCGGCGGAACCGGGGGCAGAGTTCGACGAATATGATTCTCCCCCGGGGCGGCTTATCTGCCCCTGCCGATTTGGTCTTCCCGGGGCGGCTTATCTGCCCCTGCCTATTTGGTCTTCGGGGTCTTCTGGGTCCAGGGGAAGACCCGCCGCGATACGCCGCCGGTCCTCCGCGGCCGATGTCCGGACGCGCTTCAACCGGAGCCCTCCCCGAACCAGGAAAAAGCCGGCCACAAGCATAACGAAGGCCACCATAGCTGCCGCCCAGTAGGTGCTCGGATCATTAGCTTTGGGTTGGAACACGACGGCCAAGATGATGGCTACCAGCATCGTGAGATTGGCGATTTTCAAGGGCCCGAGCATGGAGTAGACGGACTGCCACGTCGCCTTGCTGGGCCTAGCCCTGCCGGTTCCCTCAACGTCCATGCGGAATTTTCCCCCAGTGTTTCTCACCGTGAGCGTACCTGTCGCTGCTAGGCAGGGGAAGGCATGAAACAGCTCCCGCATGGGATTCCCATTAGACGCCTTGCTGCTAGCATCCGGCTTCCCTGGCCGCCCAACGTTGACGAATAGGACTCAGAACAGTAGGTCACTTTCCCGCTTGTAGTCTGCATCTCCTCAGATGCATCAAGCAGCCCCTCTCCACCGACCGTTCGGGCCACGCAGCCAAAGCGTCTTCGTACATCGCCTTTAGGCCAGGGATATTCCGCTAATCGGTGTTCCGGGGGGAAGAGTTCGGACCTGATTGTGAATCTGGCCAGCAATGTTCAGGGTCACGACAAAATCGCCTAACTCGACGTTGCTAAGTTCGGTTGGACCTCCGAGAACTGGTGGTATGCAAAAACCGTAGATTTCGGCCTCGCCCGGTTGGAGGCCCGCGTTCTCTGCCTGGTCGGCCAAACCGACCATGAGGTACTCGGCTTGCCCCTCGCGAGAGTTCAGTACCGCGATCAGGTCACCCTCGCTCGACCACAGCCGAGAAAGTTCACCGGCAATGACGTCGAGGAACCAGAATCCRCTCTCCGTCTGCAAGAACACGTCTCCGAATGGCGAAGTGAAAAGCGGACGCTTGTCGGCAAGATCGAGGAACGTCCAGGACTCGAGAGCATCGGCATAGAGAGCCGGCGGGAATCGACGAAGAGGTTGCATAACGTGACATTAGCGGAGACACTCGCTGCCCACGTGCGAAATTCCCAGAAGTTGGGAGCTATTCGATATCAAATACGCTCGAACTTGATCGCAGAGATGCCAGTAGGCGGCATGTAAGGACGAACTAGGGTTCATGGCAAGAACTTGGCCTCCCCGTCGGCCTCCGTTTCGGGCGTCCGGGCCGCCTCGGGAAACGCCATGTCAATTTCTCGTCCCTTGACTGGGGTATGGGCGTGAATCGTGGCCGCCAAATTCATCAGCAGAGGCCAAAGACAACCTAGGTCTGGAAGCCTATGCTCGGTTC
>NZ_JBFTNJ010000066.1:0-18190 GCF_056397425.1 Arthrobacter sp. 05N33_2 | reverse complement strand
GGATTGCATCCGCTCGAACTTCAGCCAACGCGGCACTTCGAAAGATGTGGGCATCCAACGAGTTGCAAAACCGGATAGTCGAAATTGCGCTAGCAGAGCTGGCCGCATGGGACGGTGCGGGGAGCGGCGGAAGCGGCCAGAACATTCTCGGGCAAAAGAACCAACGGGCCCTCCTCACAGTGAGGGACGCCAGAGTCATGCTTCGCTCGGAAATGCGGTTTGGACTCTTGGCAGGATCAAACGTTTCCCCGGGGGACATGTGCCGAATAGAAGGGCTGAATGAAGAAGCCCGCGAGTTCCCATTAGATCTCATCGGCGTCGGCGCGGCTGGCTTTGACTTCCGGGCCGTCGGCGTGGACGTTGGCTCCGCTGTAAGCGGTGATCTGCAGATCCATCTGCGTTCGGGCCTCAAGCTTGGGCGAGTCCCTAAGAAAGTCGTCATCTTGACTCGGGATGCCTTTTCAGCGGCCTACGTTGAATCCGACCGAATCAACGCGGCTGTCCTTTCCCGCCTCCTCGTTAGGGATGAGCCTCAGTTGAAGACTGCGGTTCAGAAGATCCTTGCCGACGCCGCCCAGCCGGGTTATGCCACAGTTCCGGGCGGCACTGACGGCGTACCGCTCGGCTGGACTGTGTTCAAAGACGTCATGCTCTTGCGTGCACCGGACCCGGCCCTCGTAACAGGGGCTGATCTCTCCGCGTTTCAGCCGWGGCTCTCCACCCAAATGACTATCTCCGGTGGCCTCAAGCTGCCTGGTCGGATGCCACGCTGGAGCGCATTGAGCCCAATCCAAGTGATCATCGCTTCCGAAACGGACGAACCCGTTGACCTTGTGATTCTGACTCGCAACGCAGAGACCCTCCAAGCCGAAGAGACGGTTGTCAGCCGTGGACTCTCCGTTCCCGCAGTGGTGAACCTGGACACCATCCCGCAAGGAGCCGACGACTTTACGCTTTCTCTTAGGCGAGGCAAAACCACCCTGCAGACGATGGCTGTGAAACTCAGGAGTTCATGGGTGCCAAGCCCTGACAGCTCACAACGTTTCAGATCCCTTTGCCACGATTTGGAAGACCCGCTGTGGCTAATCCAAAGCATCCCTAGCGAAGACGCCGCAACGCCGGGCGTCGACGGAGTCGCAGTCTCGGCACCCGAAGTTAGCCATACGCCTCGCAAAGTGGCCACGCGTCCGGATTGGAACAGCCACGGGAGAGTTAATCCGAAGGCTCCGCCTTTGCGCGTGGCAGGCCCGCCGGCAGATTCCTGCATCGTAACGGGGCGCCACCGCTGGAATCTTCCACTCTTCGACGGGAAATGGCCAAAATCGCGATGGATGTACGGTGTCTGCGCGCAGTGCGGGATGAGTAAACGCCATCCAACGCGGATCCTGAAGAGCCAAGCTAACCGGGACCTGGCAGCCCCGCGCGTAAGAACGGCACTCCCGGCGCTCGGGGCAGCCACTGCTCCGTGGACGGCGCTAATCGATGCGCTGTTCTATCTCGGTGCCGGATCGCGCCACGAATTCTCGACTCTCGCGCGCCAGCTCGAAGACTCTGCGATCTTCGAGAATCAGCTCCTGCACGACCTCGAGGCCTTGGGCATTATCGAGTTGGAAAGAAATGCTGCACTGGAAGTCATCCATTGGGAAGCAGCAGCAACCTGTATGGGCGAATTGTCAGATGGAACGTGGCTGCTCACCGGCTACTGGCCCAAGCAACTAGAAAGCAATGTGATCGAGGCTCTGGAAGACCTGGGCGCAACGGTGACCATAAATGCGCCGCATCGCCAGGGCCAACGGAGAGTAGCCGGCCTTTCAGCCCGGGACCTGGTCGAACTTGCTGAGAAGTTTGACTTCGACTTGGTGCCGAACGCGTCACGTTCTCTTGCCTTGGCGCTACCAACTCTCTCATCCGTCGCCGCTGGCTTGAGCCGGCGCGATATGCCCTTCGCCAGTAGCTATGAGTATTTCGACCCTCGCTCCGCCGCGTGGATGGAGGTTGAGGCCTCGCGACTCCCCGGCCTCTACCGCGTGTCTCACAGCTTTAGCTCGAGTTACTACTATCGGAATGCCCTAGACGTGGCCGACGGGGAGGCAGCGATCGTAACTGTGCAGCTAGGCAAGCACCTTGCCGCTCTCGAAGCGAAACGTCCCCTGATCGCATACGATCCAGTCGAGGCGACACTGTCGGTTCCAGTCGGGGCTGAGCTGCCGGGCCTATATGGCCGCGCGGCCGTCATGGGTGATGGCGATTTACCCGGAATTCGGCGTTCAGACCGTTCGATCAACTATTTCAATGTTCCTCCCGCCGCTGCTGAAGCGATTATCGGAAAGCTCACCTCATGACCCAGCACCCCAATCCAATCAGCATCAGTAAGGACCTCAAGGAGGCTTTTTCGCGATATTTCTCGACAAACTATCGCCTCCGATCCTCAGGGTTGGCCGCGGACAGAGACGACCTCCTCGCTGCACCAGGACAAGTCTTCCAGGAGCCCCTGGTCGAACCAGTCATTCCCTATCCGACCACAGACGACCTCGTAGACACGGCCACGGCGGCCGGCTACTCCGAATCGGTTGGACGCACCGTCGGGGACGCTTTCTTTCGTCAGTACGTGAAGCCCGGCGAACGACTAGGAGTTCGCCGGCACCAAGCGGCAAGCATCCTGACGAATAGACAGGCCGGAGAGGCGGGGAAAAGAAACGTTGTTGTTACCTCGGGCACCGGATCCGGCAAGACCGAAGCGATCCTCATGCCCATCTTACTGAGGCTAGTGGAGGAATCGGAGGGCTGGAGCAGGCCAGGGCCTGTCAACAGATGGTGGACTGGGGAAACTTACAGCCCGATGCGGAAGAACGAGAAGCGCAAGGCCGCGGTCCGAGCGATGATCCTGTACCCCACGAACGCACTAGTGGAAGATCAGCTAACGCGCCTCCGCCTTGCCTTCCGGAGAATTTCCGAAACCCGCCCCGAGGCGCGCCTCTGGTTTGGCCGGTACACGGGTGCAACGCCCGGAAACAACGTACTCCCAACCCCGTCCGCGAAATCGGGTGTCGTTTCTCGGGTAATCCAAGAACTTCGGGAAATGGCCGAGGAGTACGAGAGCCTTGTGTCTGCTGGGACAGTGGAAGAGAGCGATTTGTCACTCTTCACTGACCCAACGATTCATGAAATGGTCACGCGTTGGGATATGGTTCAGGACCCGCCAGACGTGATGGTTTCTAACTTTGCGATGATCAACGCGATCCTAATGCGGGACTTCGAAGCGCCGCTTTTTCGGCAGACTCGTGAATGGCTTGCTCAATCGCCGGATCACGTGTTCACGCTGGCAGTGGATGAACTCCACTCCTACAGAGGCTCCGCCGGCAGTGAAATTGCACTTCTTTTGCGCAGGCTCATGAGTCGGCTTGGCCTGGAACCGGACAGCCCCCAGCTGCGCATCATCGCCGCCAGTGCGTCACTAAATCAGGACGACCAGGGCTTGAACTTCCTGGAGGAGTTCTTCGGAGCGTCGAAGAGCAGCTTCCTCGTCACCGCAGGGCAGTCCCGTGCCATTGCGAGCCCGCTGCCAATTAGCCGGGATCAGGTGCTGACAGAACACGCGGCGGGGACATTGGGGAATCGATCTGCTGAACTCTCTGAGGCTATTGCGGCCACTTGCTTTGAGGAGGAGGAAGGCAGGTACCGGGCTCAGTTCCTTCAGACTATTTCGCAACGGTTGTTCGGCAGCGACGATCCTGAACTGGCAGCACTTCAGGCAGTCTTCCAAGCTGTGGCTCTCGGGCAACAAGTTGGCGTCCCTCTTCGGGGGCACATATTTGCCCGCGTATTGTCCGGGTTGTGGGCCTGCAGTAGCGTCCTTTGCCCGGGGGTGTCTCCAGACAGACGAGACAAACACCGTAACGTTGGCAAGCTCTTCGGACAACCCGTGTCCGTCTGCGACGACTGTGGCAGCCGAGTCCTGGAGCTTATCTTGTGTGGCGAGTGCGGCGATACGAGCCTCGGCGGCTATGTATTGCCCTTCGGTGACGGAACAGAGAGCCTGAGCGCCACGCCTGCGGGCATCCTGTCTGACGCGCCGGGTTTGGTGACGCGTCGGAACCGGGGCATCTACAGATGGTTTTGGCCCGCGCACGGAGACCAGCCGCCCGTTGGCGCCGGCAGTAAGTGGTCAAGCCAGTCATTCGATGTTGCCTGGGTCCGGGCACGATTGGAAACTAGCGGACGCATTGAAGTGGGTGCTCCGGAAGGGGCAAATGGTTGGGTGCTTCAGATCAGCGGCAAGGGCGACGCCAACGCAACGCCCGCCATCCCTGGTAAGTGCCCCCAGTGCGGCCAACAGGGACGCCAGACGGCTGAATTTGTCCAAGGCCAGGTCGCGTCACCCTTGCAAGGCCACGCAACATCGCCGGCTCAGACGACTTCTGTATACCTCCGTCAGCTCCCTCGGACCCTTGGCGAGCGCCCGGAGGATTACCGCACCATAGTGTTCACGGACAATCGAGATTCTGCGGCCCGGACAGCCGCTTCCCTTGCGACCCGACAGTACAGCGACATCTTGGTTCAAATGCTCCGAAGGGGCCTCTCGGAGGCAGCGGACACAGATGTTGTGGATATCCTTCGACGCTTCACCTCGGACCCATCGAGTCTGAAGCCCGCTGAACTCGCCCAAGCACAACACATACTGCAGACGAATCCCGGGGCGCTTACAGCAGTCGTGCGTGCAACTGCTGGCGTGGCCACCCCGGCGGACCACCAGATACTGTCGGACCTGAACTCTGCTGGTTCCGAGTCCATCGCATGGAACGACCTCCGAGTTCGGATCGAAACACAGATGGTCGACTTGGGAATTAGCCCCGGCGGCCCCTCGCCCTTTGCACAGAAGTTCAACAAGGAGCCTTGGTACACCTTCTATGCGCCGCCGGAGCCGGGCCTTTGGACAAAGGCCGATGCTGCTTCGTCGGCTGTTGCTCAAGAGAAGCTTGGCAACATGCTCGACATGGAATTGGCACGACAAGTATTCGACTCCGGCCGGCGCGATGTTGAATCGACGGGGCTGGCCTGGGTCCGCGCAGAAGTTTCGGGGACTGGATCCGGCCTCGACGACGATCTCGCCAGCGAGGTTGCTGCAAGCTGCGTGCGGCTGTTGGGTCTGGACCTCAACTACGAGGGGTCTTTCGCCGCCGGTGCGGACGGGATTAAGACCCCCACCGCTGTCCGGGACTACTTGAAACGAGTTTCGGTCCTACACAATGTCGACAGCGGAACTCTCGAGGCATGGGCATACGGCGCCCTGAAGAGCCAGGGGTTGACACACGACGGTTGGATCCTAAAAATACACGGAGCCACAAACCACATACGTTTTGCCCCTCCACCCGGCCAAGTATGGACTTGCGACCGCTGTGGCTTTGTCCACCTACATGGCTCCGCGGGAGTCTGCGCCAACAAAGGCTGTGACTCCTCGACACTGTCGAAACGCGATGGAGCAGCACATGGTGGGGACTACTATGGGTGGCTCGCGAGCCAGGACCTAAGGCGAATAGCGGTCGCTGAGCTAACCGCCCAGACCAAGCCGGCCAGTGAACAACGTAAGCGTCAGCGTTGGTTCAAGGGTATCCAGCTGCCAGCGCCGAAAGAGAACCCCCGGACCTGCCAGCTCGATGTACTAAGCGTCACGACGACTATGGAGGTCGGCGTCGATATCGGTGCTCTCAACGCCACTCTCATGGCCAATATGCCGCCTCAGCGGTTCAACTACCAGCAGCGAGTTGGACGCGCCGGCCGCGCCGGGCAGGCATTCTCATTTGCCGTCACGTCCTGCCGTGACTCGGCCCACGATGAGTACTACTTTAACAATGCCTACAGAATGACGGGTGATCTTCCGCCGCAGCCGTTCCTGGACCTGGGGCGTCCCCGCATCGTACAGCGCGTCGCTGCGTCTGAGCTGCTCAAGCGGGCCTTCTCATCGGTGGCGGGGAGTCCAGCATGGACTCCCGACAGCCTTCATGGGTCGTTCGGAAAGGTCGACTCATGGCCCGATTACCGGCCAGACGTCGCCGAATGGCTTAGTACGCATCCGAACGTGGGCGAGGTCATCCGGCAGCTGAGCCGCTACACGAAGCTCACTGAGGCGCAGGTCCTGGAGATCGAGCGTTGGGCGCGTATTGAACTTGTCGCAGAAGTGGATCGAATCATTGCGCTGCCGGAACGAAGCGACGAGGAACTTAGCCTGGTCTTGGCGCTGGGCGGTCTTCTTCCGCTCTTCGGATTTCCGACGAGAGTGCGCAATCTCTACGACGGTGAAGTCATGGGCCGGGTGTTGGACAACAACGTTGTCGCTGACCGACCCCTTGCGATGGCTGTTACGAACTACGCACCCGGCGCCGAAGTTGTCAGGGACGGACTCGTTCACACGGCAGCAGGGTTTGCCCACTACGAGAAGACGGGCAAATCATGGTCGCCTGCCGACCCGATGGGAGCTGCCCACGAAGTTGTTTCATGTCCGGATTGCGCAACGACGTTCATCGACCGGAAAGTCCATGACGTTTGTGAGAACTGCGGCTCCGAAGTGGTCCGATTCTCCATGTTTGAGCCGCGAGGGTTCAGAACGACTTACAAGCCGCGTCCCTATCGTATCGACGGCTCGCGGGCACAGTCGAAAAGCCTCCCTACATTCGTTTCCGCCCAAAAGGAGACGGCGCTCGAAGAAGTCCTAGGTGTCGATGTGCGTTTGTATGAGCAGGGCAAGTTGCTGCAGTACAACGACAACCGGGGGCGTCTGTTCGACCTTAAGCGGCAGGGGGACGGTTCTGTGGTGGCCGTCGACAAGATGATCTATTCGCGTGGTTGGAAGGACATGCCAACGTCGGGAATCGACATCGGAAAGAGCGCCATCGGTGAAATCCGCACGACGGACGCTGTGACAGTCGCATTCACACGGCTGAAGACGCCAACCGGCGGCATTCCCACCTCCGCAGGAGTACTACCAGCAGGAATGTCTGCCCTCTGGTCGCTCGCTGAAGTGATGCGCGCTGGGGTGAAGGCGCAGCTAGACATCGATCCACAGGAGATGCAGGCAGGCCTGCAGCACCTGACCACTGCCGGTGAGCCGACCGCGAGAGTGTTTTTGGCCGACAGCCTGGATAACGGGGCGGGATACGCGGTGGAGATCGCCAAAGCGGAAAATTTCAAGGCCCTGCTGCGCTCTACCCGTGAGACATTGAGGCTCATGTTTGAAGACGACGGTCATGCCGGATGTTCTACGTCTTGCCCCGACTGTCTGAGGTCGTGGGATAACCAACGCCTCCATGGCGTTCTCGACTGGAGGCTGGCGCTCGACATGCTCGATTTGTGCGCGGGAGACGAGTTGAAACTCTCTAGATGGTTCGGGCGCAAGCAGGAGCTTCAGTCGGCGGCACAGTCCATCGACTCTGGCTGCGAGGTCGTGGCGGCCGGGTCTCTGGATGTCCCGGTCGTGCTCATGCCGGACGAGAAGGTCGGCGTGGTTGTGGGTCATCCCCTGTGGTTCCGCGGCGCCGCCGGTAGTGCAGACTCACAGAGGGAAACAGCCATCGCCGAAGCGAAACAGGAGCTGCCAGGATACCGACTTTCGATGAGCGATCATTTTGAGTTTGATCGGCGCTCGCTCCCGGTGCTCGTCTCGGCGTTAGAAGGCGAGGCTTCGGCTCTCTAAGGCTGGCTTCTCGCCAGCGGGATCGTCGTGTCGGCTTGCCTTGGCTAGTTCCTGGGCAAGCCGACAGAATATGCTTGGTTGTCCGTGATGACTAGTACCCTGGCGCAGTGACTAATTTCATCGGGGGAGGGGCAGCGGACCAACTGCCAGAGGGCTTGTACGAACTTCTGAACACGGATGTCCTCGGCGATGTGCTGAATGACGGTTCTGGCCTGCAGCCAATCTTCGCTGACATAGAAGATGACGACAGCCCGGACATCCTTTCCCGCCACGTCGCCGATGCAGTCCGCCAAGCTCTGGAAGCAGCCAAACCCACTGAACGTGTGGCCCTCGCAAACAAGCTCCTTCAAGAGCTGCAGCACAGCGATCGAATCGCAGACGGCCCCACCCAACTCCAGTCCCTTCACCGCCCGGACGCGCTCAAGCGCCGGCAAATCCGTCGTCCCACAACCAAGCTAAGTGACTCAGCATTGCTGACCAACAGCAAGGACGACCCAAACCTCGCAGCCGAGCTCCGGGCCGAGATTGAGTCCGCCAACACCGTCGACCTACTCTGCGCCTTCGTACGCTGGACCGGCCTCCGCCTTCTTCAGCCGGCACTGGAGCAACTCAAGGAACGCGGGGCCAAACTCCGCGTCATCACCACGACTTACATGGGCGCCACGGAACGCCGCGCCATCGACGAACTGGTGACCCGGTACGGAGCCGAGGTGAAGATCAGCTATGAAACCCAAGCGACGCGCCTGCACGCCAAGGCCTGGCTGTTCCGCCGGGACTCTGGCTTCAACACCGCCTACGTCGGCAGCTCGAACCTCAGCCAGGCGGCCCTTCTGGACGGCCTGGAATGGAACGTCCGGCTCAGCTCCGTCGGCACGCCTGCGCTGCTGCAGAAGTTTGAGGTCACCTTCGACAGCTATTGGGCTCAGCGTGCCTTCCAGAGCTACGATCCGGAACGCGACGGAGAAAAGCTTGACGCCGCCCTGGAACGCAACGGCGGACGGCGGACGGCAGTCCCAGGGGCAGCCACCGGGCTCGAGGTCCAGCCGTTCCTCCACCAGGAGGAGATGCTTGAAGACCTGGAGGCTGAGCGGCTCAAGGGTTTCAACCACAACCTCCTTGTCGCCGCCACTGGCACCGGCAAAACCGTCATCGCAGCACTGGACTACAAACGCCTGTGTGAAGCGGCCGGCCGTGATCTGAAGCTGCTCTTTGTCGCCCACCGCCAGGAAATCCTAAAACAGGCCATGCGCACCTACCGTGACGTCATGCAGGACGGCGACTTCGGCGAACTCTACGTCGGGGAACACAAACCCGGGCAGTGGAAGTACATCTTCGCCTCCGTCCAGTCGCTGTCATCCCTCGGCATTGAACAGCTCGCACCCGACTTCTTCGACGTCGTCGTCATCGATGAATTCCACCACGCCATGGCGCCCACCTACCGCCGGCTGCTGGACCACCTGAAGCCGCAGCAGCTCCTCGGCTTGACCGCGACGCCGGAACGCGGCGACGGCGTCGACGTCGCTAAGCAGTTCTTCGATGGCCGCACCGCCAGCGAACTGCGCCTCTGGGACGCCCTGGACGCGGACCTGCTGGTGCCGTTCCACTACTTCGGTGTCTCGGACGACGTCGATCTGAGCCGACTGGAGTGGAAGCGCGGCAACTACGACACGGCACAGCTGAACAACCTCTATACCGGCAATGATGCCCGCGCCGCCAAGGTGATCCGCGAACTCCGCGACAAGGTCACCAGCACCGACCAAATGCGGGCCATCGGCTTCTGTGTCTCGGTCCAGCATGCCCACTATATGGCCGAGGTCTTCAACCGCGCCGGCATCGCCTCCGTCGCGGTCGACGGGAGCACCGACGACGCCGACCGGGCGGCAGCGCTGKAGCGGCTCCACCGACGCGAGATTAACTGCATCTTCGCTGTCGATCTCTTCAACGAAGGCCTGGACCTCCCCCAGGTGGATACCATCCTGATGCTCCGGCCCACGCAGAGCGCCACGATCTTCCTCCAGCAGCTGGGACGCGGGCTGCGTCGCGCCGAGGGCAAGGCGGTGCTGACGGTCATGGACTTCATCGGCCAGCAGCGCCGTGAGTTCCGATTCGATCTGCGCTACCGGGCACTGACCGGCTACGGGCGCAAGCAGCTGGAAAAGGCTGTTGAGGACGAGTTCCCGTACCTGCCGTCGGGCTCGCAGATTGTGCTGGACCGGGTGGCGCAGCAGGTAGTGCTGGACAACATCAAGGCTCAGCTGCGGTTCAACCGGGCGCAGCTGGTCCGGGACATCGCCTCGTACGCGGAGACCGAGCTCGAGGCTTATCTGGCGCGGTCAGGGAACGACGTGAAGTCGATTTACCGGTCGACGAAGGATTCCTGGACCGGATACCTTCGCCAGGCCGCCCTGATCGAGGGGTTCTCGCCTTTGGAGACGGTCATCCGCGGGACGATTCAGGACCTCTCCGACGCCGACGAGAAGAAGCTGCTCGGGCGCATGGCCGCTCTGATCCATGTGGACGATCCGGAACGGGCAGAAGCCTATTCGAGGCTCGTCGGCGCCGACGCACCCCGCTACG
Source organism: Arthrobacter sp. 05N33_2 (assembly GCF_056397425.1). Taxonomy (NCBI): domain Bacteria; kingdom Bacillati; phylum Actinomycetota; class Actinomycetes; order Micrococcales; family Micrococcaceae; genus Arthrobacter; species Arthrobacter sp. 05N33_2. Next base: position 7,926 of record NZ_JBFTNJ010000066.1, on the reverse strand, counting down.
CGGACCTCGGCATGCGGGAACAGACGTTCGCCCGCATGCTGTTCTACACTCTCTGGGACGACGGCGGCGATTTCSAGTCGTACGACGCCGGACTCGACTATCTGCGCGGCTACCAGTTCGTATGTAGCGAGATCCGCCAGCTCGTGAAGCTCGGAGCGGCCGCGTCCAAGCACGCGGCAAAGGGCCTCGGCGCGGGAGTGCAACACATTCCGCTGCTCTCGCACGCCACCTACCGGCGCGAGGAGGTGCTGGCGGCTTTGCAGTACGGGTCGCTGGAGCTTGGCAAGAACGTGCAGCACCGCGAAGGCGTGGCCTGGTGCCCGGCGACGTCCACGGACGCTTTCTTTGTCACGCTCAACAAGGACGACAAGAAGCACTCGGCAACCACGATGTACAGGGACTACGCAATCAGCCCGGAGCTGTTCCACTGGGAATCGCAGAACGCGACCTCGCCCGGAAGCCCGACGGGCAGGCGCTACCTGGACCGGGCGTCGTACGGCTCGAAGATCCTGATCTTCACGCGGGATGCGGCGGAAGATGAGACCGGGCTGACCGTTCCGTACACGTGCCTTGGCCAGGTGGACTACGTACAGCACCTGGGGGAGAAGCCGATTGCCATTACCTGGAAGCTGCACCGTCCGATGCCGGCTGATGTGTTTGCGACGGCGGCTGCGGTGGCGCAGTAGGTGCACAGCGCACAGCGCCAGCTCACTGCCTTCGCAGAAACAACCCGTCTCCGCTCGTGCCTCCGGTCGGTATTGCGCTCGTCCCGGCGCAACAATAGAAAGCTGCTTTCCGCCGTGCTGATGAACCATCTCGGTGTGCACCTCGATACTATGGAGCGGTCCGAGAAGAAGAAAGTGATACATGTCTGACTTGAAATTATTCGAAGTTCTGGATGGTGCGGCCACGGAGTTGATTTCCCACTCCGTTGCGCTAGAGAAGTCTCTCCAGCTTCTGATCGAAGAGAACATGCAGACCATGTTCGGTATCCACTTTCTCGCGCGCGAATATTCCACCGGCAAAGTTCATCGAGGACGGATAGATTCTCTAGGCTTGGATGAAAATTTATCGCCCGTAATTTTTGAATACAAACGCACAATGCATGAAAGCGTCATTAACCAGGGGCTGTTCTATTTGGATTGGCTTATGGACCATCAGGCGGAGTTTCGTTATCTCGTGCAGAAGACGCTCGGGGCCCATCTAGCAGATGAAATCGACTGGTCGACGCCGCGCCTAATCTGCGTAGCGAACGACTTCACGCGCTATGATGAGTACGCGGTGAGGCAGATAGACAGAAACATCGAACTTGTTCGGTATCGCGATTTTGGGTCGAAGTTCATCGCCATCGAACTTGTGTCCTCGGTCACTTCGTCTTCGAGTCCAGTGAAGAAAGTCTCCACGACTGCGGAGGATTCGGTCGGTGAAAATGAGAATCCTGCGCCGAAGTTTTCTAACAAACCAAAGACGGCCGCACAGAAGTTAACGCAAGCAAACCCTCCACTTGCGGCTCTTTATGAGGCCTTTGAGACTTTTGCCCTGGCTCTAGGTGATGACGTCGTAAAGAAAGAGAATGCCACCTACTTCGCCTTCCGAAGATTGAAAAATTTTGCGTGCGTCGAAGTCCATCCTTCGGCAAATGAGTTACTTATCTTCCTGCGTCTCAACCCGGACGAGGTGCAGTTAGAAGAAGGATTTCTACGCGACGYCACCAATATTGGTCATTACGGAACCGGGGACTTGGAATTGAGAGTCACCCCGGACTCCCCGTGGTCCACGGTGGAGGAGCTCACGCGGCGGTCGTATCTCAGTAGCTAGTGCCCCGGCTAGTTTTCGCCTAGAAGTGCTGACTGCGGAGAGCTCCGTCTTCCAGCGGGAGACGTCGACTGTGACGTTGTGGTCAGGACCTCCGGCCCGGAATATACCTCAGGAATGCTTTGCTATGGCCGCAAATTCAGCGGCTTGATCTCCGTCCCATCCTTGATCAGCCCCAACAGATCGTCTTGCCGGGCCTGACCCAACGTCAGCCGGTAGTTCGCCAGCCCCGAAAGCATCTGCTTGGTTCTGGGCACATCGCGGCTCAACGGGTGGTCCAGGAGCCTTCGCTGGATCTTGTGGTCTCCAGGGTAGATCCAGTGGGGAGCGAACTCGGTGCTGGAATCTTCCGGGTGCGCCGCAACGTCAGCTACAGCCACGGAGAACAACGTCTCCCACGGGTCAGTTACCCCAGGCTTCAGCACCTCTGGTCCGTGGGCTTCAGCCACATTCTTCCGAACCGCATGTCCCAGATACCGGTGGACCCGGCCCTCGCGCTGTTCGAAATCGACGGGGTTACTAGGCACGTTCCAGTGGATGACCGAGTGGGCCCACCAGTGGAAGTCGATGCCCTCCTGCCCCACGGACGTCGAGGCCAAGACGAACGGCCAGAAGGGGCTGTTGAAGGCCCGGCGCACGTCGGGCATGCGGTTGCTGTCGCCGTCGTCCGTCTTGGCGTTGCTGTACCGCACGGCGAAGCGGCTGCCCATTCGGAGATCGTCGTGCGAACCGTCGGGATACTTGGCGAGCATCTGCGCCGGCTTGAGGGACAAGGCGCGCCGGATGTCGTCGGCCAGCGCCCACAGCTGCTCGGCGGTGACATCCCCCGGAGCCTGCTGGCTGCGGAGCTGGAACACGTACTCATCCAGCACGGCCTGGAGGTTTCCGGCCTCGCAGTAGCGCAGGACCTTCTGCCAGTAATCGCCTTCGGGGTAGAGCTTGTCCAACAGTTCGGTGGCGTCGAGCCGATTGAACAGCGCACGGAGGCCAGTTGCCGCGAACACGGCGGCCTTCCACAGCTCAGTGCCGTCGAAGTCGTCCGGCACCACGCGCTTCAGGGCACGGTAGAGGCAGTTGGCGGGGGAGTTGACGGCCAGATCTTCAATCCCGTCCTCCCAGCCTGCCGGCTCACCGGCCACCGCGATCAGCATCCGATCAACGTGTGCCAGATAGAGCCCGGCCTCTGAGCCACCTTCCTGCTCGATGTCCCCGCCGTCCGAGGCTTTGCCCTGCTGCTGGGTGTACTCGTCCAGCTGCCGCAGCTCCCGCACGGCCAGCTTCGCGTCGCCGTTCCACTCTGCCGGCAGGGCACCGGGCACCGATAAATAGGACGCCCAGGCACCGAGACGGCTGGATGGGTCGACGACGGCGCCGCCAGCCATTGCTTTGCCAGCCGCAGCAGCGGTATCCCGCACCGCGTCTCCGGCGACGAGGGAACCGCTCATGGAGGCACTCTCCAGCGGGTCACCTGCCAGCGCCAGAGCAGCATGGGGAATGAACAGCGCGAGCGTGGACATGGCCTGGGGCTCACCGTCGCGGACGCGGAACCTGAGCCTGCCACGGAAGCGCTTGCGGGCTTCCGCCGAGTTCTCACCGTGCAGCGGCGAACCTTCCAGGATCTGCCGCTCGGCCTCGTAGGAGAGCATCGTGGTGATCGCCGTCGGGGCGGCGTTCCATGCCGAGAAGACCAGCTGCTTGGTGACGTCCGAACCCACCTCGGCGAAGGCACCTGAAGGCTTCACATAGGGGAGCGACGGCGGCATCCACAGCAGCTTCCACCAGCCCCGGCCGACGGTGTGTTCCCGCACGGCCCGGAACTTGGCATTGTCGGTCTCTACGGCGCCGTAGCGTCGGTAAGCTTCAGGATCGATGGTGGCCAAGGCCGGCAGCACAGGGTCAACGGCTTCGTGGTCGCAGTGGATCCTGCCGTCCAGCATCCTGCCGACCTTGTAGTCAGTAAGGAAGTGCGCGAACATCGGCACGGATTTCCAGTACTCCATCGCAGTGCCGGTGCCCGCGGCCCTAAACAACGCGGAGAGGGACTTGTAGCTGGTGAGATCCCCGGCGCGGACGTCCGTCGGTGCCATCTCGATCACAGACAGCATGTCGTCTTTTCCAAGCTGGGGCCGTTCTGTGCGGCTCATGAACAGCTTCAGACCGTCCTCGATGCGGTGCGTCAGCCCGTCGTCGCGGACCTGCTTCAGCAGCTGGGTCCGCCGGTCATCCAGGTCAGCTTCGAGGCCTTCCATGTACCCCTGCCGGTCGCTGCTGAGGAAACGCAGCAGCTGGCGGAAGTCTGCGGCGTGGTCGTCGCCATCGGCTTCGTTGGCCCCGGTGTGCGCCTTGTAGGGCGTGGCGGACAGCAGGATCAGTTTGGAACCGTCGTAGTTCAGGAACTGGCGCGCGAGCTCCGCAGCGGGATCCTCGTCGTCGGGCGCGGTGCCGGGAGAGTAAAGCAGATCGCGGAAGCGCTGGAACTCGTCCAGAATGATCAAGTCTGGCTCCAGACAGTCCAGTCCGGCCTGGGCGAGGTCTCCACGGAGCCCTCCGATGATGGCGCTCATGCGGAGCCGGACATTGTCAGTTCCGGCGGTCAAGGCGTCGCTCATCGCCGTTTCAAAAGCGGCGAAATTTCCGCTCTTCGTGGCGAGCTGTCTGAATTTGTCACACACCGAGGTGACGAACCCTTCGGGATGCAGTTCGGTGAGGCGTTTGATTTCCCAGCTGAATCCGGGAACGCCAGCGCCGGCCCTCAACAGCTCGACCGCGTCATCCCGGCGTTCGGCAGTGATCACTCCGAGCTGTTCGAGGATTAGAAACAGCACAGCCCGTTCCTTGGCCTGGCCGGTTGCCCCTCCGACGTTGAACGACGTGCCCGGAGTCAGCGAGATGAAGTTGACCCGCTTCCGTGTTCGCGGCGCCGCCGGCGCATTGAGCTTGGTCAGCTCGGCAGGCAGCAGCGTCAGCCGGCCCGACTCAATGATGTCCTTCTGCCCGGTGACGTTCAGCCGGCCGATGTTCTGCTTGGCCAGGTCAGCATTGGAGCAGACGTAGACGACGTCGATGCGGTCCACTCCGGACTCCGGCCGGTCAAGCCGCTCGATCGCCTTCGCGACAACGCCGCGGGCCACCATGCTCTTGCCCAGTCCCGTCTCGTCCGCGACGAGAAAACGGTCCGCCGGCTGGTCATCCAGATAGAGGCGCTTGAAGACATGTTCCACAGTCCGGCGCTGAAAGCCCCGGAGACCGTCCAGCGCGGGCGTTGCGTCAAACCCCATGAAGTTCCCCCATGTCTAGTGCCTCGGTGGCTGCCGTCCACAGTGCGTGCAGCTGCTGAATCTCCGGATCATCGCCGCGAAGAGCGAGCAGCCGGTCCATGACTACCTTCAAATCAGGGAAGACCGAGCCAGCGTCCGGACCCGCCATGGCCCCCACCATCGCTTCGAAGAGTCCGGCGGTGGAGCCGTCTCCGAACCCGGAGCCAGCGAACCATCCCGTGCCCGTCCCCGACCCAGGCAGGGCGTCTTCAGGGGTAAGGAACAACAGCAGGAACTGGCGAAGCTTTTGGGGGTCGTCCAACTGGCGGGCGATGATCTCATCCAGCCGTCCCGCAGGATCGGTGCGCAGACTGCCCTGGATCACGGTGCTCTTTGACAGCCCGGCCGCCGGGTCCTCCAGCGTGAGCACCAGAAAGGGCGTCACGTCAGCCAGCGGGATGGCGTGGAAGGCGTGTTCGTGCTGACCGCCAGAGGGCTCGACGACGGCGCTCGGCTGGGGGAGCGAAAGGAGACGCAGCTTCGCGGTGAACTCGGGCTTCGGCGCCCAGACATGGGAGACTGTCACCGCGAACGTGTTCTTGGTGTCGCTGTCGGGGACGGCGTCGAGGAGGAATCGTTGCGCCGCAGCGTCCCGCAGGGCGTTCTCCAGCCGGAAGGCGGCCACTTCTTCTTCCGAGCGGGCCGCGCCACCGGTGCCCAGATAATCGGCGAAGGGCACGTCCCTGAGACTCTCCCGGATCCGCTGCACGCCCAGGCGTTTCTTGGCTCCGCGCATTTCCAGCAGGAACTCCACGTTACGGGTGAAGCCCGCCTCGGTGGCGTTGGCCGACCCGAGAAGCATGTAGGTGTAGTGATCGAAGTCGCAGAAGTAGGCCTTGGCGTGCAGACCGGTCAGATCGTCCGCCACCCGCTGGATCCCGAACTCGTCCACGTTGCTTTGTCCTGACTCCGACGATTCGGGGATGCCGAGTTCGTCAAAAGCCTTGAACGACGTTCGGGTATCACCCACCGTCTTCTCGTTGAGGAGATCCAGCTGGTCCCCACGTGAGTAGATGTAGAGGTTGTCCGTCCACGGGTCCCGCAACCGGCCGAGCATCGTGTCGTCGAGGAAGGGCGAGATTACAAGCTTCTCTCGGCCAAAATGGGCCCCCTCCCCGGTCTTACCGTTGAGCGCATTGAAGTTTCCAGGATCGCCGAGGTGCGCAGTGATGGAACCCTGTTCGAAGTTTGCTCCCATACCCATCGGCCGGAATGCCAGGCGCTGGATGTCCTCCGGCAACTCCCAGCGGACGTCCGCCAGGCGGGAGGCGAGACCGCGCACCCGGGCCAGCCGCCCGGCGTCGGGCGTCACTGTGCAGAGGTCGGGGAGCCCGGCGATGAAACGGGCCAGGGGCCCACTGTCCGGGCCGGCATCCTGGGTGTCCTGCACCGGTTCTCCATCCAGGCGGACGAGGAGGTCCCAGCTGGCATCGGTGGTGAGGTTGCGGCTGCTGCACAGGAAGCGGTAGCAGCGCTCGGTGTCGTTCTCGAACTCGAGGAGCCAGATTTTGGGGTGGAACAGTCCGCGCTTGACGCTGACCTGATGGACCATCGGTTCCAGCAGTGCGAGCAGGTCAGAGGCGTCCGAGGGCGCCTTTATGTGGCCGGCCTGGCAGAAGATGTCCACGCGGTCGGAGACTTTGCGTAGGGCGCTGAGCACCGCCACCGGATTGGTGAATTCCTCTCCGGAACCTGCCACGAAGCTCAGCGGCACCGACAGGGCGCTGGTCATGTCCAGCGTGAAGGTGGTGCCCACGGCGTGCGAGAGCCGGAATCCTGCCGGCGGGCGCAGCTGCTGGGTGAGTGCCTGCCTGTTTGCTGCCTCAAGCATTCGACTGCCCTTCCAGTGCGAGCCCTGCGTGGATGTCCAGGACGTTCCGCCGTACTTGCGTCCATCGGAAGCTCAGAGCTGCCACCCGGGCGGGTGGCTGCCAGGCTCGGAGCCGGCGTTCGTTGCGGAACCGCGAGTTGGACTTCTTCATCAGCTTCTCTCGGGTTTCGACGGCGGCCCGGAAGTCTCCGTTATCGATCAGTCTGGCGGGGCGCATCGCCGCGTTGGCCATTTGCCGGGCGAAGTCGGCGGTGTTGCTGTTGATGCCGCGGTTCAGTGCCTTGGCGCGGTCGATGTAGCCGTTCACATCCCACCCGGCGAGGAGATCGCGCTTGCTGTCCCGCTGGTCCTCCCACGCTTCGAGGAGTTCCTGTGTGGGTCCCAGGCTGTCCTCTCCGGCGTTGAAAACGGACGCTGACAGTTCGGCCAACAGGTGCTGGTAGAGGATGGTGGCGCCGTTATGGATGAAGGAGAACGCCTCTCCGTCTTGGAGCCACTGGGCGGGTTCACCTTCAGCGCTGCGGCACGCCGCGTCCAGCCAGGGTGCCCAGAGTCCCGGGGTGGGGCTGACGTCGGAACCGACGACGTGGGCCAGCATGGTGCCCGGGCACGTGGTCAGAATTCGTTCCTGCAGCCAGCGCGCCTCTTCGTGGGTCAGCCTCAGTCCGCGATCCTCTGTGTGCGGGAAACTTGCCGGAGGCTTGGGGAGGGTCTGGTTCCAGACCGAGTCGGTGGTTTCGCCGTCTTCAGGCGTGAGCGCGTCAGCACACATCAGCTGCGCGACGGCGGAGCGGTCAGTGGCCGGGTTCACGATCCCGTAGCGTCGCAGCGCTGTCCAGTAAGCAGCCGAGGGGAGCAACATCACGTTCCGGCCGGCATCGCGCCCGATGTAGCTTTCCTCGCCAATTTCCTTGAGCCGACCGATCAGCTGCCGCTCTGATTCCTCCGACCGCTTTCGCACGT
>NZ_JBFTNJ010000065.1:0-19041 GCF_056397425.1 Arthrobacter sp. 05N33_2 | reverse complement strand
GTCGGGGGCCGGGCGGAGGCTGACGTGCCGCTCGGTGGCGGCGTGCGCGGCGCGTTCGGTGACGGAGCGGGGGTCACGCCGGTACGCGGCGGCCCGGGCCGCGGCRACCAGGGACCGGTCACCGGCCCCGGCGAACGTCCCGGCGTCGGCGGCGAGGTCGGCGTCGACGGCGGCCCGGTCCGCGGCGCTCAGGCACGCGGTTTCGCGAACGAGCAGGGTGGCGCGCCATTCGTTCAGCTGCCCGGTYTGCAGGGCGCCGAGGGTGTGCGGCATCTCGGTCACGAGGGCTTTGGCCAGGCCCAGGAGCCGGCCGCCCCTGGCSGGGGATTCGCGCCGGGCCAGGGCGATCTGCGCGGCGGCACCGGCGCCRAGCYTCTCGGCCGGGACCCCGACCCGGGCTTGTTCGCGGCGTTGGAGCAGGTCGAAGGCCACGGCGAGCCGGGCCTGTTCCGCGGACGCGGCGGACTTCCAGTCCTCCAGTGCCCGGATCCGGTCAATGATCCCGGCACTGTCCGTAGGCGGACAGCCTAAGCCCACCGGCCCGGCGGCCGCGCCGCTCCCGGCGCGGCTTAAGCCACCGTCGCCGTRTCCTGCCGGAGCCACTTCGGGCCCCTGATTGCCGTCCATGAATCCAGTGTTTCAGAGACCCCCGACAATAACGCGCCTGTACTCCTCAGCCGAAGCTAGGCGTCACGGATTGCCGGCGGACTCAGCGGTTGCGGTAGTAGTCCTTCCAGACCAGGCGATGGAGGGGGATCACCCGCGGCAGCGACCGTAGTCCGGGGATGAACGGCAGCAGGGCCAGCAACGCCGTCAGCACGAACATCGTGACGACGACGAGGGCATCGGCATTAGGCGAGCTCTTGAACGGTTCCACTTGGTAAAGGAGCGAGAAGAGCCACAACCAGGACTGCCCAGGCGTATCGCCGGTTTCGTTCATCACGCCCCACTGATCCCCGGAGAGGTGTTGGCTGGCCGCAAGATCCGGGAAGTAGCCGCCGTCGCCCAAAAAGAGGAGGCCGCGCGTGTAGTCCATGTTGTAGAAGTTTCCGCCGCTTTGCAGCACGCCGTCCAGACTGCCTTGGCGCGCCATCTCCAGGAGCGCTCCGGTCAGTGCAGGGACCGGGCCATAGTCGCCGTCGCCCACCTGGGCCGGGTCGTTATCCGGCGCAGCGGCAAGGGCGTCCGAATAGGCAGCCGCCCAGGCTGAGCGCTGCTGATCCGTGGCGGCCGTCCAGCTCGCCAGCTCTGCCGGCGGCGACGGCAGCGTCGCCAGCGGGGCGATCACGAAGTCATTGGCGGTATCAACCGGGAGGCGAACGCCGGAGAGGCTTTGAAGGTCCACGGGGCCGATCTTCTGCGTCGCGTCCGGGGTCGAGTTGTAGGGCGGCCCGTATCCGGCAGTATCGCTGGTGCCGGCCAGTTCCTTTGCAGCGGTGCCAACGAAATCCGCCGGGGCGGCCGTGGCCCACGCCTTGAGGCTCACGCTGGGCTCATCAGGGGACCCGAAGATGGCGGACACACCGAGCACGAGCAGGCCGACCACCACAACGCCGATGATCAGTTCCTTGATGAGGTCATATTCGCGGACGCTGCCCGTCCAGGGCCGGCTGGCAACGTCGTCTGCCTTCCGCCAGGAGGTACTGCTGTTTTTTCTGGTCATTGCACTGCGCCCCCGGATTCTGTGCCCCTGGGTTCGGTGGCCTCCGGAGATTCGGTGGCCTCCGGGCGGTTGTGAAGCAGCTGGGCGTCGGACTCCGCGGCATCCAGTGGAGGTGCAACGCCGTGGACCCGGACCAGCAGGACGTGCAGGACCACCACGGCGCCCACGGCCAAGGGCAGCAGCGTGACGTGCCAGGTGAAGAGCTGACCGACGTTGGCCACATTGAACCAAGCGCCTACGCCGACTGCGTTCAGCGCATCCTTCGCTTCAAAGGCAATCCACTGCGAATCGAAGTTCGTCTGGAGCAGATACCCGGTGAAGGCCGCCACGATGGAAACGACAAAGGAGATCACGCCGGTGATCCAGGTCAGGACCCGGCCCCCGCGCCAGGCCGCCATCCAGAATTTCAGCCACAGGTGCACCACCATGAAGATGAAGAAGAACTCCACGCTCCACAAATGCGTGCTGTTGACGAAACTCCCCAGCGAGGACACGTGATACCACTGGGGTCCGTTCAGTCCCAGCACGATCCCGGAAACGATGATCCACAGCAGGGACGCGATGGCCCCCATGCCGAATACGTACGCCCAGGATGCCACGAAGCTTGGCTGGTCCTCGGGCAAGAGTTTGTCCGGCGGAAGCTTCCTCAGGAGCCATCGGCGGGCCCTGCCGGTCAAGGTGCGGGCGTCTGTTTCATCGACCTGCGCGCCGTGTCCCGGTGTTGCGGGGGCAGTCATTTCCGCCGCTTCCCTCCGGGAAAAGGCAGGACCAAGGCCAGGATGAACAAGATGATCATCACGACGATCACGATCAGGTTTCCGGATTGGATGGTGAAGCCGTCCCAGCCAAAATATGTTCCATCACCAACCATGCCAACGCTTGCCACGTGCCATCCAGACATGAGCTGCTCGATTCTTTTTAGGATGCCGGTTCAACTCCACCACTGTCACGTATCCGCAGACAGGGTCTTCTGCCCCGTTTAGGCGCCCTTCCGGGACCCCGTGTTGCTGTGCTGCGGTGGATTAGGCTGGAGCCGTGACCCGCCTCATTCTTGCCTCCCAGTCCCCCGCCCGCACCAAGCTGCTCCACAACGCCGGCATCGCCCACGAGGTCCTCGTCTCGGACGTGGATGAGGACGCCGTGCAGGCCCGCTACGGCGTGACGGATCCGCATGACACGGCCCTGTTGCTTGCCCGGGCCAAGGCAGAGGCCGTCGCGTCCCTGCCCGAGGCGGACGGCGCAATCGTGATCGGCTGCGACTCGGTCTTCGAGTTCGACGGCGAGGCCCACGGAAAGCCCTACACGGCCGACGTCGCCCGGGAGCGTATGCTCCGCATGAGCGGCAGCATGGGCRTCCTGCACACCGGCCACTGGCTCGTGGACTGCCGCGACACGGCCGTCGCAGACGCTGACACAGACGCAGACACCTACGACGACACAGACGGCGACGACGGCGCACGCGGCACCGGCGCCACCCTGGGCTCCGTGTCCTCGGCCGAGGTGCACTTCATGGAGATGAGCGCCGGGGAAATCGAGACCTACATCGCCACCGGCGAGCCGCTCCAGTGCGCCGGCTCCTTCACGATCGACGGCTACGGCGGGGCATTCATCCGCAAGGTCGACGGCGATCCCCACACCGTCGTCGGGCTCTCCATCTCCACCCTGCGTGCCCTGCTCGGCCAGGCGAATGTGGGCATCACCGAGCTCTGGACCGGCGGGGCTGTGGACCCGGCGGACGTCCGCGCCGAGTAACGACGGAATGCGTGGCGGAGTGAGCCAATTCGCCGCCCTTTGTGGCAACCCTACAAAGGAAGGGCCGTATACGCGCGGAATCCGCAAGTAATATCGGCGGAACCCTCAAAACCGCGCTAGGCTCCCTGAAGGAAAGAAGGAGACGCCTTGTCAGCAAATTCGGAGCAGTCCGCACCCACCGTGCCGGGATCAACGCAGTCATCTACAGCCGCGGGCATCCGCCGGCTGACCAAGGTGCTGATCGCCAACCGCGGAGAAATTGCGGTGCGCATCATCCGCGCCGCCCGCGATGAAGGCATCGCCTCGGTGGCTGTCTACGCGGACCCCGATCGCGACGCGCTGCACGCCCGGCTCGCGGACGAGGCCTACGCGCTCGGTGGCAACACCGCCGCGGAGTCCTACTTGGTGATGGACAAGATCATCGACGTCGCCCGCCAGTCCGGCGCGGACGCCATCCACCCCGGGTACGGGTTCCTGGCCGAGAACGCCGAGTTCGCCGCCAAGGTGATCGATGCCGGCATTACGTGGATCGGCCCCTCCCCCGAAGCGATCTCTGCCCTGGGCGACAAGGTCCAGGCCCGCCACATTGCCGAGAAGGTTGGCGCCCCGCAGGTCCCCGGCACCGCCGACCCGGTCGAATCCGCCGAGGAAATCCTCGACTTCGTGGACAAGTTCGGCCTGCCCGTCGCCATCAAGGCGGCCTTCGGCGGCGGCGGACGCGGCATCAAGGTGGCCCGCACCCGCGAAGAAATCCCCGAACTCTTCGAATCCGCCGTGCGCGAGGCCACCGCCGCCTTCGGCCGCGGCGAGTGCTTCATTGAGCGCTTCCTGGACGCCCCGCGCCACGTCGAGACCCAGTGCCTGGCCGACGCCCACGGCAACGTCGTGGTGGTCTCCACCCGCGACTGCTCGCTCCAGCGCCGGAACCAGAAACTCGTCGAGGAAGCCCCGGCCCCGTTCCTCACCGAGGAACAGAACCGCCGGCTCTACGAATCCTCCAAGGCCATCCTCAAGGAGGCGGGCTACCTCGGCGCAGGCACCTGCGAATTCCTCGTCGGCCAGGACGGCACCATCTCCTTCCTCGAGGTCAACACCCGCCTTCAGGTGGAGCACTGCGTCTCCGAGGAAGTCACCGGGATCGACCTCGTCCGCGAACAGTTCCGGCTGGCCCGCGGCGAGGAGCTCGGCTACGGCGACCCGGAAGTCCGCGGCCACTCGATCGAATTCCGCATCACCGGCGAGGACCCGGGCCGGAACTTCATGCCCGCCCCCGGCACCATCACGGTACTGAAAAACCCCACCGGTCCCGGTATCCGCGTCGATTCCGGCGTGGAGCAGGGCGATGTCATCAGCGGCAACTTCGACTCCATGCTCTCGAAGCTGATCGTCACCGGCGCCACCCGCGCCCAGGCCCTGCAGCGCTCCCGGCGGGCACTGGAGGAAATGGTGGTGGAGGGCATCCCCACCGTCATCCCGTTCGACCTCGCGGTGGTTTCCAATCCCGATTTCGCACCGGCCGAAGGCCCCTTCAAGGTCCACACCCGCTGGATCGAAACGGCCTTCGTCAATGACATTCCGGCCTGGACCCCGACCGGCACCGAGGCTGAAGYGGCCGACGCCGGTGACCGCCAGCGCGTCGTCGTCGAGGTCGGCGGAAAGCGCCTGGAAGTCGTGCTGCCGGCGTCGCTGGGCTCAGTCGGCAACGCCGCAGGCGCAAAGCCGGCCAAGGCCAAGAAGCGCTCCCGGGGTGGCGGCGCACCCGCGGCCGCGAGCGGCAACGCCCTGACCTCCCCCATGCAGGGGACCATCGTGAAGGTGGCCGTCGCCGAGGGTGACACGGTCGCCGAGGGCGATCTCGTCGTCGTGCTCGAGGCGATGAAGATGGAACAGCCGCTCACCGCCCACCGCGCCGGCATCGTCATCGGCCTCGCCGCAGCGGCCGGCGAGACCGTGTCCGCCGGCGCCATCATCGCCATGATCGAGGACGGCGCCGCGGAGTAAGCGGCTCACGGTACGGCGACGGCGGACGGCCGGCGCCGCTGCCGGTTGCGGGCGCGCCTCTGGCGCGTCCGCAACCGGCCAGTAGAGACTTGGAGTGTGAAGCCATTCCTGCTCCTCGCCTCGCGCGCGGAGGACACCGCCGCCGAGGACGAATACCGCGCCTACCTTCGCTACTGCGGCCTCCGGCCCGAGCAGCTCCACCGCATCCGGATGGAAGCCGCCCCGCTGCCAACGCTTGAGTTGTCCGACTATTCGGGCGTCATTGTGGGCGGCAGTCCCTTTACGTCCAGCGACCCGGCCGAGCACAAGAGCGCCACCCAGCACCGGGTGGAGCGCGAACTCGCCGGGCTGCTGGACAGGATCGTGGCCGAGGACTTCCCGTTCCTCGGCGCCTGCTACGGCGTCGGCACCCTCGGACTGCACCAGGGCGCCGTGATCGACCGGACGTACGGTGAAGGGCTCGGCGGCGTCACCATCAAACTGACGGCGGAGGGGCTGCAGGATCCCCTCCTGCGCGGGCTGCCGGAGAGCTTTACGGCGTTCACCGGCCACAAGGAAGCCTGCACCGTCCTGCCCTCCCATGCGGTGCTGCTGGCCAGCTCGGCCGCCTGCCCGGTGCACATGTTCCGGATCAAGACCAACCTGTACGCGACGCAGTTCCACCCCGAGCTCGATGCTGAAGGGCTCGTCACCAGGATCGATATCTACCGCCATGCCGGCTACTTCCCGCCGGAATCGGCCGAAATGCTCATGGATGACGCCCGGCAGTTCACTGCGACAGAACCGATGAAGATCCTGCGGAACTTTGTGGAGCGCTACGCGAGCTGAGCCCCGCCAACGCTGAAGCCTGGCCCCGCAGCCCCGCAAAACGCAGAAGCCCGGTGTGTTCAATGAACACACCGGGCTTCCTCTGTCAGGAAAGAGGGCCGGACGTCAGGCTACGTTGTTGGTGTAGTCGAGGTCCCGGGTTTCCTTGCTCACGAACAGGGCGATCAGCGTCAGCACCGCCATGGCGGCGAGGTAGACACCCACCAGCACGGTGCTGCCACCGGCCAGTTCCCAGAGCCAGACGGCGATGAACGGAGCCACGGCAGCGCCCAGGATGCTGGAGACGTTGTAGCTGATGGCGGAGCCGGTGTAGCGGACATTGCCCGGGAACAACTCCGGCAGGAGCGCACCCATGGGACCGAACGTCAGGCCCATGAGCGAGAAGCCGATGATCAGCAACGCCATGGCGCCCACGAATCCGGCGCTGAACAGCGGAACGAACAGCAGGCCGAAGGCGAGGATGCCGAAAGTTACAACAATCAGCATCTTGCGGCGGCCGAATTTTTCGGCCAGCGGGCCGGAGACCAGCGTGAAGATACCGAAGAATACGACACCGGCGATCAGCATCCAGAGGAAATCGTTCCGGCTGTAGCCCAGGCCCGGGACGAACGCAGCGGCAGCGGCCTCGGTCATCGGCTTGCCGGCCTTTTCGGCGGCGGCCTTCGCCGTGTCCAGGCTGGACGCCCGGGTGCCGTAGGTCAGCGTGAACGTGGTCATCAGGTAGAASAGCACGTAGGTGGCGAGCATGATGAACGTGCCCAGGATCAGCGGGCGCCAGCTGGTCTTGAAGACCCGTGCCAGCGGCAGCTTGGCAACCTCGTTGGATTCGATGACCTTGGTGAATGCCGGGGTTTCGATCAGCTTGAGGCGCACGTAGAGGCCGATGATGACCATGACGGCACTGAGCAGGAACGGCACCCGCCAGCCCCATTCCATGAAGGCTTCCGGTGTCAGGGTGTAGCTGAAGACCAGGAAGATCACGTTGGCGATGATGAAGCCGATCGGGGCTCCCAGCTGCGGGAACGTGCCGTAGATGGCGCGCTTGTTCGACGGGGCGTTTTCGGTGGCCAGCAGCGCAGCGCCACTCCATTCGCCGYCGAGGGCCAGGCCCTGGCAGAAGCGCAGGACCACGAGGAGCGCCGGGGCCAGGAAGGTCCACCCAGGGACGGTTGCCGTCGGCAGGCAGCCGATCAGGAAGGTGGCAACGCCCATGGTCAGCAGCGAGGCCACCAGCGTGCCCTTGCGGCCGAACTTGTCACCGAAGTGGCCGAAGATGACCGAGCCGAGCGGGCGGGCGATGAAGGCGACGCCGAACACGGCGAAGGATGCCAGCAGCTGGGTCGTCTCGTTCTGCCCGGGGAAGAAGAGCTTCGGGAAAACGAGCACGGCCGCGGTGGCGTAAACGTAGAAGTCATAGAACTCGACGGTGGTACCGATCAGGCTGGCGACAATCACGCGGCCGCGCGAATTCACCTGCTTGGTGGACCCATGCTCCGCGGAGGTGGCAGTGGATGACATGTAGTAACGCTTTCATGAAGACCGGTCGGATATTTCCCCAAGAGCCCGATGCCCGGGACCGCCGGCTAGGGATTCGTATACGTCTGATAATAGTTCCCACCGTCCAGTCAATGGACAAATAGTCCGCTATTTGGACTTCGTGTCGTTGTCTCACGTGGTGGTCGTCACACCTATTCTCACACCGTCATAAAAGCCCCGATAGGCAAAAGTCACAGCGCGTTAATAAACCGCGTCCGTCCCGGAAACGCGGCGTCCCTACCTTTGAAGGACATCACCCCCAAGGAGGTCTCCCAAGTGACTGCTGAACGCACCGCCGAAATCGGCACCGCAGAGGTCGGCGCCGCCAGTACCGGCGGCACCCTTACCCTCGACCACCGGCCCGGCCGCTGGATCGCCAACTGGGATGCGGAAAACAAGGAGCAGTGGGAGTCGGCCGGCCGCTCGATCGCCCGGCGCAACCTGAACTGGTCCATCTTCGCCGAGTTCCTGGGCTTCGTGGTCTGGCAGCTGTGGTCGATCGTGGTGGTCCAGCTTCCCTCCGCCGGCTTCAAATTCTCTACCAACGAGATCTTCTGGCTGATCTCCATGCCAAGCCTCGTCGGCGCCACGCTCCGGATCCCCTACACGTTCATGGTTCCCCGCTTCGGCGGCCGCAACTGGACCATCGTGTCCGCCCTGTTGCTGCTGATCCCCACGATCGGCCTGGGCCTGTGCGTCGCCAACCCGGCCACCCCGTTCGGCGTCATGCTGTTCGTGGCCGCGCTGGCCGGCTTCGGCGGCGGCAACTTCGCCAGCTCGATGGCGAACATCACCTTCTTCTACCCCGCACGGGAAAAGGGCTGGGCCCTGGGCCTGAACGCCGCCGGCGGAAACCTCGGTGCCGCCGTCGCACAGCTGGCCGTGCCGATCGCCATCACCCTGCTGGCAGCCGGCACCGTGAACCTGCCCGTCGCAGGGTTCATGTGGGTTCCGCTGATCCTGCTGGCAGCCTTTGGCGCCTGGAAGTACATGAACAACCTCACCAGCGCCAAGGGCGACGTCGCAGGTTCGCTGGCCGCGGTCAAAGAGCCGCACCTGTGGATCATGGCGCTGCTGTACATCGGCACCTTCGGCTCCTTCATCGGCTTCGCCGGCGTCTTCCCCAAGCTCATCAAGGACTACTTCCCGGCATTTTCCTCCATCTCCGTCGGCACCGTGGCCCTGTCCCTGGCCTTCCTCGGCCCGCTGGTCGGCTCCCTGGCCCGCCCGTACGGCGGACGCACGGCAGACCGGATGGGCGGGGCCCGCATGACCGTCGCCGCCTTCGCCGCCATGGCCGTCATCACCCTCACCATGCTCTGGACTCTGCCGCTGAAGAACTTCTGGCTCTTCCTCTTCCTGTTCCTGCTCCTCTTCACTGCCAGCGGCTTCGGAAACGGCGCCACCTACCGCATGATCCCGATCATCTTCGCCACCTCCAGCCGGGCCGCCCGCRCCGGGGCCAGCACGCACACCACCCAGCGGCTCGCGTCCTCGGCCCTCGGCCTGATCTCGGCCATCGGCGCCTACGGCGGATTCATCATCCCCCAGGTCCTCAACGCCTCCAACACCGCCAGCGGTTCCTACACCTCGGCGTTCTACGGCTTCGTGGGGGCCTACGTGCTGATGCTGGTGGTCTGCTGGTTCTGCTACATCCGCAACGCCAACCGAAATGCGATGGGACACGTCTAACATGACCAAAAGCGCCGACACGCACTGCCCTTACTGCGCTCTGCAGTGCGCCATGACGCTCACATCTCCAGCGGCTCTGACCCCGGCTGTCCAGCCGGGGTCAGAGCCCGTAGACGCTGCACCGGGCCCCGCCACTACCCCAACGTCCGCGCCGCTCCTGACAGTCGCCGGACGGGACTTCCCCACCAACCGCGGCGGCCTGTGCCGCAAGGGCTGGACCTCCGCCTCGTTGCTGGACCACCCGGGCCGCGTCACAGAGCCCCTGCTGAAGGGCGCCGACGGCGTCCACCACCCGGTCAGCTGGGACGAGGCCCTCATGCGGATCGTCTCCGCCGTAAAGCAGGCCCGCCTCGAGCACGGGGCCGACGCCGTCGGCGTGTTTGGCGGCGGCGGCCTCACCAATGAGAAGGCCTACCAGCTGGGCAAGTTCGCCAGACTGGCTTTGGGCACCTCACGGATCGACTACAACGGGCGGTTCTGCATGTCCTCGGCCGCCGTGGCCGGCATGCGCGCCTTCGGCCTGGACCGCGGGCTCCCGTTCCCGCTCGCGGACCTCGACACCGCCAGCACCATCCTGATGCTCGGCTCCAACGTTGCCGAGACCATGCCGCCCTTCGTCCAGCACCTCCAGGGGGCGCGCGACGCCGGCGGCCTGATCGTCGTCGACCCCCGGCGCTCCGCCACCGCCGCCTTCACCTCCGACGGCGGCGGGCTGCACCTGCAGCCGCTGCCCGGCACCGACCTCGCCCTGCTCCTGGGCATCTCCCACGCGGTGATCCACGAGGGCCTCGCGGACGCGGGATACATCGCGGACCGGACCACGGGTTATGACGCCGCGGTCCGCAGCGTCGGAAGCTTCTGGCCCGAACGGGTCCAGTCGATCACCGGCGTCCCCGCCGGGCTGATCCGTGAAACCGCCCGGCGGCTGGCCGACGGTGCCGGCAAGGGCGGCAGCTACATCCTCACCGGCCGCGGCGTCGAACAGCACGTGGACGGCACTGACACCGCCACGGCCGCCATTAACCTCTCCCTCCTGCTGGGCCTGCCGGGCTCCGCGCGCAGCGGCTACGGCACGCTCACCGGCCAGGGCAACGGCCAGGGCGGCCGCGAACACGGCCAGAAGGCGGACCAGCTCCCCGGCTACCGGAAGATCACCGATCCCGCCGCCCGCGCCCACATGGCCAGGGTCTGGGGCGTGCCCGAACCCCTGATTCCCGGCCCCGGCCTTCCCGCCGTCGAACTGCTCAAGTCGCTGGGACAGCCCGACGGCGTCCGGTGCCTCTTCGTGCACGGCGCCAACGTGGCGGTGTCCGCCCCGGATGCGAATGCCGTGATCGCGGGCCTGCGCAGCCTGGACTTCCTGGTGGTGTGCGACTTCTTCCTCTCCGAGACCGCCGCCGAGGCGGACCTGGTCCTGCCGGTGACCCAGTGGGCCGAGGAAGAAGGAACCCTCACCAACCTCGAGGGCCGCGTGCTCCGCCGCCGCCGGGCCCTCACTCCCCCGCCCGGTGTCCGCAGCGAGCTGTGGATCATGACCCGGCTGGCCGAAATGCTGCACGCGCCCTCCACCTTCAGCGAGGATCCGGAAACAGTGTTCGAGGAGCTCCGGCTAGCTTCCTCCGGCGGCCTGGCCGACTACTCCGGGATCGACTACGCCATGCTGGACCGCGGCGAGGCCGCCTACTGGCCCTACCCCGCCGGGAGCGCGGGCACGCCGCGGCCCTTCCTGGACGCCTTCGCCCATGCGGGCGGCCGGGCAGTGTTCACGCCGGTGACGCCCCGGCGTCGTTCTTCTTCTGCGGGCGTCCCGTCCGCGGCGGACCGCCGGGCGGACCAGCGGGACGACCGGGCCGGCGACGATCGTCCCGGTACGCCGATGACCCTCATTACCGGCCGCCTGATGGAGCACTACCAGTCCGGCGCGCAGACCCGCCGGGTGGCCGCCCTGGCCGAGGCGCAGCCGGAGGCGCGGCTCCAGCTCCACCCCGCCGCGGCCGCCGCCCAGGGCATCGCCGACGGCGACTACGTCTCGATTTCCAACGAACGCGGCGTGGTCAGCTGCCGCGCCGAACTGAGCCCGGACATCCGGCCGGAGACGGTGTTCCTGCCGTTCCACTTCCCGGAGCTCGAGAGCGCCAACCGGCTCACGGAGGCGGCCACGGACCCCATTTCCGGGATGCCCGAGTTCAAGACCAGCAAAGTGTGGATCCGCCCGGCAGCTTCCCTGGATGCCCTGGCCGGCATGCACAGCGGCGTTCCAGCCCGCGTTCTTCAAGCAGAGGAGACCTCATGACTGAGCGGATTGTGGTGGTGGGCTTCGGGCCAGTCGCCGCGAGGCTGATCGACGAGCTGCTGCCGGCCGTGCGCAGCGGCATCGCACACCTGACCGTGGTCGGCGAAGAGTCCGAGGCGGCGTACAACCGCGTGCTGGTGGCGGATCTTGGCGTCGGCCGGACGACGCCGGCCGCGCTCGCCCTCGCGGACGCGGCGGCGCTGGTGGCCGACGGCGTCGATGTCCGGCTGGGCGTCCGCGTCCGCCGTGTGGACCGCGCCCGGCAGCAGGTCTTGTTGAGCGACGGCACCTCCCCCGGCTACGAGCGGCTCGTCTTCGCCACCGGTTCACGGCCGGTCATCCCCAACCTGACCGGGCTCAACCCGGACCCGG
This sequence comes from Arthrobacter sp. 05N33_2, assembly GCF_056397425.1. NCBI lineage: Bacteria > Bacillati > Actinomycetota > Actinomycetes > Micrococcales > Micrococcaceae > Arthrobacter > Arthrobacter sp. 05N33_2. Next base: position 6,904 of record NZ_JBFTNJ010000065.1, on the reverse strand, counting down.
CCGCGCCGGTGCTGCCGCCGGGCGTGACCGCCCTGCGCGATCTCCGCGACGCGTCCGTGCTGCACTCTGCCGTGGCCGGCGGCAAGCGCGTGGTGGTCCTGGGCGGCGGTGTGCTGGGCCTGGAGACGGCCCTCGCCGCGGCTGAGGAAGGCGCCACGGTGACCGTGGTGCACAATGGCCCGCATCCTTTGGGCCGGAACATCGACCGCGGCGGCGGCGCCGTGCTCGCGGCGTCCCTGCGGAACTGCGGCGTGCGGGTGGCCGGCAACGCCCGCTCGGTCGGCGTCGAACACAACGCGCCCGACGGCGGTTTCTCCGCCTTGTTGCTGGATGACGGCTCCGCGATCGACGGCGACCTCCTGGTCCTCTCCTGCGGTGTCCGGCCGCGGACCGAACTGGCGGAGGGCTGCGGGCTCTCCACCGGTGCCGGGATCCTGGTGGACCACAAGCTCCGCGCCCACCACGAGCCCCACATCTTCGCGATCGGCGACTGCGCCGAGGTCCGCTGCCCGGACCCCGAGTGCGTTCAGTGCCGGACTGCGAGGGGACCCTCCGGGCTGGTCGGCCCTGGCTGGCGGCAGGCCGAATGGCTCGCCGACTATCTGACCCTGCTGGCGTCCGGGCCCGAGGCGGAGGCCGAAGCTTTGCAGTCCCTGCCGGCGGAACTGCCGGGCGTGATCGTGCTCAAGGCCCGCGGCATGAACATGGCCGTGGCCGGGGACGTGTCCGCAGATCCCTGGGATGAGGAAGCCTTGAGCTCCGGGGCCGTGAACGGCCGGCCCCGGCTGCAGATCGCCCAGTGGGCCGATCCCGAGCACGGCCGCTACGTCAAGATGACCACCCGCGCCGGCGTGCTGGAAGGGCTCGTGGCCGTGGGCATGCCGCGAACCTCGGCCGAGCTGGTGCAGCTCTTCGAACGCGGCGCGGAACTGCCCGCCGACAGGTCACTGCTGCTGCGCCTGGACGGGCCGGACCAGATCGCTTCCGCAGGTGCCGCCGACCCCGCCCGGACCGTCTGCCGGTGCGCCGGCGTCAGCGGCACGGCCATTGCTACGGCCGTATCCGAGGGCTGCGGAACGGTGCCCGAGGTATCGGCGTCCACCCGCGCCGGCACGGGCTGCGGCGGCTGCCACGAGGACATCAAGGGCATCATCGAGGCCCACTTTCAGGGGGCGGCTGCCTGATTTCTAGCTCGCAGCGCTGTCGAAGTACTTCTGCCACTGGGCGTGCTCGCGGCYAGCTTCCAGCCGGCGGTTCGCGGTCCACCTGGGCAGGTATGCGGGCGCTGGCATCTCGCGGGCAGGCTTGGACTTGTGCGTGGGCTCAGGCCGGGCCTGCACAGGCTTGGGTCTGGGGCGGGACTGGACCGGCTTGGCCACAGGCCGGGTCTGAACGGCCTTCCGGGTGTAACCCGGCCGTGTGTCGGCCGCGTGGTGCCTCATCCAGGCCACAAGCGCCCAAATGGCGAGTCCTGTCAGGGTGAGTTGCCAGTATGTGACCAGTATCCCGATGATGACCAAAATCAGAAATAGAGCGGGGATCCACATGACGACATTATGCCTGTGCGGCACGCCCGGAGGTAGAGGCCTTTCTCCCCCGATTGCCCGCACGGGAGTTGTCGTCCGTATAGTCCCCTGAGGTTCCCGCTGCAGGGTTGACGCTCTGACCCACCCCCCCCTCAAGACGCGATGGGCCGGCGCCAGAGTTGTTGAGTGCTAAGTCACGGCAGGACTTGCCACCGGCAGGAGGATACGCCATCCCATTCGTGAAAACTGCACGTTGTCCGCCGCGACGCGGAGGGGTCGGCATCGTGACTGGGTGGTGGAGGTGCAGAACCTGTCCGCACGGATTGCGGCCAGGAGCTGAGTCGTTTCCGCATCGGGCAAGTCCGAACATTGTTCAGACACACCGCAGTAGTACCGGGCACGCTTCGTTATCTGGCGCTAGTTGTTTTAAACTGAGGGCATTAAACCCCTTCGAGGACTGGTTGCCCGTGGAGACGATTTTCTTCCTGGTCGTAATTCTCATCGCAGCGTGGATCCTGCTCGGCCTCTTGCTGAGACTCAAGAAGAGAACCCGCCGCAAGGGCTCCAATTACTATGTGCCCACCTTCAAGGCCAACTTCGACACATGGGAGAGTAAATGGACCATGGACCGGAAGCTGCAGGAGAGGCGGGATAAGGCACGGTGGCAGCAGGAGTTTARCCGTCCGTAGAGCCGGTCGGGGCCGCCGGTGGCGCCGCCCGTGTACGGCGGGATCATCTGCCGGGACGGCTACGGCTCGCCAGGAACGACGCGCCGGGACGCCTGCCACGGCCACGGGTGCATCGCGAATTAAGTCTCCTTAACCGGATACTTCTTGTCCGTGGCCCACAGGCCGTTGAGCCGGACGGGCCACGGCCCGCCACGTGCAGTTCAAGTTCTCGCTAAGCCCGACTTCAGTACGTTCAGCATCTCCATCAGCTCCGAAGCGGGCCTTTCTCCCCTTGGCACGGCCGAGGGGCGGGGCTGCAATGAACGTAGGTTCCGTTCAGCCGCAGGAGGCATCCCATGAACGTCCCGGTCATTTTGGCGCTCGGCGCGATCATTGTGTTCGCCGTCGTGATGGGTGTTGTCATGTCCCGTGACAAGGATCCGCAACGGCGGGCGGCCGCCCTGACGCGCACCGGAGCGGCCGTCATGGCGGCGTTCACCGTCATCGGGGGAATCGTCATCGGCGGGTTCGCGATGCAGGAGCCGGGGGGAACAAACGGAACGCTGATCACGCTCGCCTGGGTGGTTCCGATGCTCATCCTCGCGGTCTCGGCCTGGTTCTGGCCGGCGGCAACCGCTCCCCTGCTGCTCGCCCTCGCCTCGGCCTTCATTGCCGCGTGCGTGTGGCTCGCCTTCGACCCCGCTGCCCTGAGCGCCTTCCTCAACGACAACGGCCCCCTCATCGCCGTCAGCGTTCTCGCGCTGGCGTTCCCGGCCGCAATCCTCGGCCTGAAAGTTACCGCACTGGCCGGCTGGCTGTTGGTGGGCTTGGGGGTGTTGCCGCTGTTGATCACGATCATCGGAAGGTCGGGTGCGGTCGGATCGCTGATCGCGGCCAGCCTGGTTCCCCTGGCCTGCGGGATCGCCTATCTGCTGTCCGTCCGGATGGCCAGGGCGGGTTCGACGTCGGGAACCATCCACCCGGCGGCCGCCTAAGGCTGCCGCACCGCCGCCAAACCCGGCCGCGTAACGCAAATCGGGCCGCGGGCAAACGGCGGGTAGCATCGGGGCCATGAGCGCCGACGACGACGACATCACCGAAGAATTGCTGGCCGACGCCGGGAAGCTGACCGGGTTGAGCCTGGAACTGCTTGGGCTCGACCCCCACCCGGACGACATGACGGCCGAGCAGCGGCTCCAGTTTGATCCCGAGGACCTGGCCGAAATGGCCTCCGTCTCCTCCGAAGACCGGCGCAAGGCCGTGGGCCAGACCCGCTTGCTGGCCGGACTCCTGTGGAACTCGTCGAGCATCCTCATCGACCAGCTGTTCCGCGATCTCGGAACGCYCAGCACGCTGGATGTTCTCACGCCCACCGACATTGCCGGGACCTCCGTCCTGTCCTCGCTGCCGCCACAGTTCGCCGCCAGCTACGACGCGAAGTTCACCCAGAAGTTCATCGTGGTCGCGGCCGACGTCACCGCGTCGCTGGTCCGGGGCTGGACCGCCCCCGGCTGCCTTGCAGCGGAACTAGCCGTCCGCTGCCTGCTCGATCAGGCGGAAATCACCGAGGACATCTACGAACTGGACCTTCCGGAGGACTGGCGGGCCGACGTCGAGGAAGTCCTGTTGGAGGATGCCGACAGTGACGCGCTCTACTCCGACAACCTTGACGTTCTCGAGGACGACGCCGCAAGTCTGGGCTTCGAGCAGTGGTTCGAACCCTTCACCCCCGGCGACACGGTTCCGCCGTACGCCTACTCCTGAGCCCTACGACTGAGCCCTATGGCTGGGCGGGCGGCTCAGCGAACCGGGCCAGGAAGTCCTCCGTGAAGCGCCGGACGCCGTCCCACTCGGTGTACACGTAATCACGGGACGTGTCCGTGTCCGGGGATCCTTTGTCGCTGGCGATCTTCTTCATGACGTGCTTCTTGATGAACCCGTAGTGGGTATAGAGCACGGCGCCGGCGAACAACCCGACGTGGGCGGGCCGCCAACCCGTGTCCTGCTCAAACTTCTCCACGTAGCCCTCCGCGGTCTGCTCGTCTCCGTGTGCGGCCATGCTCACCGAAACCAGGGCCGACGGCAAGCGTTCGAGCTCAGCGCGGTTCTTCTTGACGAAGTCTGCGACGTATCCCTCGTGTTTCCCCACATGCACCGAGGCCGCCACGATCACGCCGTCATAGCCGCCCGGAAGGGTATCTCCGGAGAGTTTGAGATCCACCGTCTCCGCCTGGTGCCCGTTCGCCCGAACCACCTCGGCGATGTACTCCACGATCTGGGCGGTTTGTCCTTCGACGGTCCCGTAGGGGACATAGATTTTGGCCATGTGCCAAGTTGACCTCGCCCGGCTGTGACGCACTACGGCCGAAGGTCCCGCGGGCGGCAACGCACGGCCCTCTTGACGCCCGCACTCTTGACGGCGGCGGCCTACCGACATGAGATGGACGAAGGCCCGGTGCGGTTCTGATTCGACCGGCCGGTACACAAGCAGAACCCTCGATGAAAGGATGCAACATGTCCCTGCTCGACTCCGCCCTCTGGGACGGCAAGATCTACCTCAGCGGCTGGCGGCCCGGGCGCGGCGGGATCGGTAACGCCGTCGAACCAGCCACCGGAGAAACGCTGGGCCGCTATGGCGTGGCCTCCCTGGAGGATGTCCGCGAAGCCGCCGCGGTGGCCGCGAAAGCGCAAAAGGACTGGGCCGCCCGCAACCCGGAAGACCGCGCCGCCGTGCTCCGCCGCGCGGGACAACTCTGGGAGGAACACTCGGCGGAAATCCAGGCCTGGATCGTCCGCGAATCCGGCGGCATCCCGCCCAAAGCCGGGCTGGAAACCCACATCGCGGCCAACGAATGCTACGACGCCTCCGCCCTGCCCTCACTCCCGGCTGGCGACGTGCTGACCTCAAACGAGAGCCGCTGGTCCTTCGCCCGGCGCCGGCCCGTCGGCGTCGTTTCGGTGATTGCACCCTTCAACTTCCCGCTGATCCTCTCCATCCGCGCAGTCGCCCCGGCGCTGGCCCTTGGCAACGCCGTCCTGCTCAAACCGGACCCGCGCACTGCGGTCTGTGGTGGCGTCACCTTGGTCCGGGTGTTCGAGGAGGCGGGTCTTCCGCCCGGCCTGCTCTCCCTGCTGCCCGGCGGCGCCGAGATCGGCTCGGCCGTCGTCGAGGCACCCGAGGTCCGCGTCATCGCCTTCACGGGGTCGACGGCGGCAGGGCGCAAAGTGGGCGAGGCGGCCGGCCGGCTGCTCAAGCGCGCCCACCTGGAACTCGGTGGGAACAACGCAATGATCGTGCTGCCCGGCGTCGACCTCCCCAAAGCTGTCTCCGCCGCCGCGTTTGGCTCCTTCATGCACCAGGGTCAGATCTGCATGGCGTCCGGCCGGCATATCGTGCACGAGGACATCTACGAGGACTACGTCAGCGCCCTGGCGGAAAAGGCCCGCCATCTACCGGTAGGCGACCCGAAGAGCGGAACAGTGGCGCTGGGCCCGGTAATCGACGAGAAGCAGCTCCACCGGGTGGACACGATCGTTCAGGACGCGGTGCAGGGCGGCGCGCGCCTGGCCGCAGGCGGCAGCCATGACGGTCGGTTCTACCAGCCCACCGTGCTCGCGGACCTCGACCTCGCCAGCCCGGCGTGGAAGGACGAAATCTTCGGCCCCGTGGCGCCGGTGATGAAGTTCTCCACCGTGGACGAGGCCGTGGCCCTGGCCAACGACAACGAATACGGGCTCTCCATCGGGATTCTTGGCGACGTCGGCATGGCCATGACGATCGCCGACCGGCTCGACTCCGGCAAGGTCCACATCAACGAACAGACCGTATCCGACGAGGCCAACTCGCCCTTCGGCGGGGTCAAGAACTCGGGCAACGGCTCGCGGATCGGCGGCCATCACGCCAACATGGAATCCTTCACGGAAATCCAGTGGCTGACCGTGCGGCCGGACATCGCGCCGTACCCGTTTTAGGCCGGGTAAATGCGGGAGTTCCCCGCCGCGGATGGCGCGGAGCCGGTGGTCCCATTTTCCGCAAACGACGCGCCGAACGTCCCATAAAACAGCACCCTTCTCAGTCAGGTGTTGCGACGTTGATAAGAATCCTCAGCCCCCGCACGGCACCCGACTGCCGAAAACGAAGAATCCCTGCCCGGATTCCCGGCCAGGGATTCTTCGCTCAGCGGAAGCGCACTAGTAGCCGGAGGGCTGGTCGAACCGCTGGCCGGCAGGGTTGGAGGGCAGAATTGTCATCACCAACAGCGCCAGGCCGCCGAGGAACGGCACCAGGACCAGCAGGATCAGCCAGGCGCTCAGGTTCACGTCGTGGAGGCGCCGTGCCAGCAGGGCAACGGACGGAACGATTGTCCCGAGCCCCCAAATGACAGCAAGGATCAAGCCGACAATGGCACCCGGTCCCGTCACGGCGGTTCCGGACGCATTAGTCGTCGTGCCGGTGCTGGTGATGATGTTGATGACTATCCCGACGATGAGGGACACCAGTGCCCACCACCAGTACTCACTGCGGCTTGCCCGGCCGGAGAAGATGGCGTATTTCTTGAAGAATCGCTGGACGGCCTGCTTGAGGGTAGCCCCATAGAGCGGCRCCCAAAGCGGAGTCTCTCCGGTCTGGGGCGGAAATGCATTCGGTTGCTGCGGATAACTCATGTAGTCCCCTTGAATGAGTGCGAATGACGAGATTCATCCTAGGGC
>NZ_JBFTNJ010000064.1:0-19179 GCF_056397425.1 Arthrobacter sp. 05N33_2 | reverse complement strand
AGCTCACCCTCGCGGACCTCAAGGCCTTCCGCGACCACCTGCGCATCCCGATCACGGACGACCAGCTCGAAGCGGACCTCTACCGGCCGCCGTACTACCACCCCGGCATGGACTCCCCGGAGATCCAGTACCTGATGGACCGCCGCAAGGAACTCGGCGGCTTCGTCCCCGAGCGGCGGCCGGACCATGCGCCCGTGGAACTGCCCGATCCCGCAACCTATGGGGTCGCCAAGCGAGGCTCCGGCAAGCAGCACGCCGCCACCACCATGGCCTTTGTGCGCCTGCTCAAGGACCTGCTCCGGGACAAAAAGTTCGGACACCGCATTGTCCCGATCGTGCCGGACGAATCCCGCACGTTCGGCATGGACGCGTTCTTCCCGACGGCGAAGATCTACAACCCGGACGGCCAGGGCTACCTCTCCGTGGACCGGGAGCTCGTCCTTGCCTATAAGGAATCGGCCCAGGGCCAGCTGATCCACCCGGGCATCAATGAAGCCGGGGCGGTGGCGGCCTTCACCGCCGCCGGAACGTCCTACGCCACCCACGGCGAACCGCTCGTGCCGGTCTACGTCTTCTACTCGATGTTCGGCTTCCAGCGCACCGGCGATTCCTTCTGGGCCGCCGCCGACCAGATGACCCGCGGGTTCATCATCGGCGCCACCGCAGGACGCACCACCCTGACCGGCGAAGGCCTGCAGCACGCCGACGGCCACTCCCCGATACTGGCAGCAACCAACCCGGCCGTCATCACCTACGACCCGGCATACGGCTACGAAATGGGCCACATCATCCGGGACGGCCTGGAGCGGATGTACGGCCCCGGCGAAGCCGGGAAGGAAATTGCCGACAACGATCCGTCGCGGAACGTGATGTACTACATCACTGTCTACAACGAGCCGATCGTGCAGCCGCCCGAACCCGAAAACCTCGACGTCAACGGTGTCCTGAAAGGCATCTACCGGGTGTCGGCGTCGGACTTTGACGGGCCTAAAAGCCAGATTCTGGCCTCCGGCGTGTCCGTTCCGTGGGCCCTCGAAGCCCAGCGGGTCCTCGCCGAGGACTGGGGCGTCTCCGCGGACGTCTGGTCCGTGACGTCCTGGACCGAACTCCGCCGTGACGGCCTCGCGGCAGAAGAAGAGGCCTTCCTGAACCCCGGCCAGCCCGCCCGCGTCCCGTTCGTGGCCCAGCAGCTCGCCGGTGCCACCGGGCCGGTCGTGGCGGTCACCGACTACATGAAGGCCGTGCCGGACCAGATCCGCCAGTTCCTGCCGCACCAGTTCGCCTCGCTCGGCGCGGACGGTTTCGGCTTCTCCGACACCCGCGCCGCGGCCCGCCGTTTCTTCAAGAACGACATCCACTCGATTGTAGTGAAGACCCTCCAGCTGCTGGCCTCGCGCGGAGAGGTCGACGGCGGGGTGCCCGCCTACGCGATCGACCGCTACAAGCTCCTGGACGTCACCGCCGGGACCACCGGAGGAGCGGGTGGCGACGCCTGAGAAGCGAGTTATGGTGGGCAGATGAGCGACAGCAGAGCGCACGGCACCGGATCCGGCGGCACGACGGCGGTGCTGCTGGCCGCCGGAGCCGGGACCCGGCTGGGGCTCGGGCCCAAGGCGTTGCTCCCCTTCCATGGCCGCACGCTGGTCGAAGTGGTCGCCGACGTGCTGCTCGCGGGCGGCTGCCGGGAGGTGGTGGTGGTGCTTGGCGCGGATGCGGCAAGGGTCCGCGCCGCCACCGACCTCGGCCGGCACCGGGTCATCGACAACCCGCACTGGGCCAGCGGGATGGGCAGCTCGTTCCGGGCCGGTATCGCCGCGGCGGCCCTGGAGGCCCATGTGCTCATTGCGCTGGTGGACCAGCCCGGCCTGACCAGGGAGACCGTCACCCGGCTGCTGGCAGCCCACCGGCCCGGCCGGGTAACGGCGGCCGGCTACCGCGACGCGGAGGGGACGCTGCAGCGCGGACACCCGCTGCTGCTCGATGCCGGGCTTCGCACCGAAGCCGCGGAAACAGCAACGGGCGACGCCGGAGCGCGCGTCTTCCTGCGGGCGCACCCGGACCTGATTGATCTGGTGGACTGCAGCGACCTCTCCGGCGGCGAGGACCTCGACTCCCCCGAACAGCTGCACCTCCTCGACTAAAGACAACGCGGGGTCAGATACGGCCCATTAAGGCCCCCTCGATGGGCCGTATCTGACCCCGCACTGGTTTTAGCGCGAGTGAGCCAAAAACTCCTGCAGGCCACGCTTGAAACCGGACCGGCCGCCGTGGGCCGGGTGCCTGATTTTCGGCGCGTCCAGGCCGCTGCGCTGCAGGCTGCGGTGCGCCACATTGCCCACGGCCACCACAGTTTCGATGGAAAACGCCTCGATCAGCGCCTGCCAGAACGGAGTTCCAAGGTCAGCCTCGGACGCCCTCGGCGTGCGGTTGGACAGCGGCCGCCCGGGCACGTGGGTGTGCCACGGGCAGGCGCTCCACAGCAGGGGCAGGAACTCCAGCTCGGCCAGGACCTGCCACATCACCGTGGCCGTCGGCTCGGCGGCTATGCCTTCGGCGTCTTCCGGAAGCACGTACCCCTTCCCGGGTCCAAACAGCCCAAACCCGTTGGCAGGGCCTTCGAGCATTGCGCGGTTCGTGAAGGGAATCCCGGTGATCCTCATGCCCCTGTACCCGGGGGCTTCGCCCAGCAGCAGGACCTTTGGGGCGCGGTCCTGCATCTCCCGCAGATAGAGCTCCAGGTTCCGCCGCCGCTGCGCATTTCCAGGCTCGGTGTGATCAAAGAAGTTGTTGCAGCCCGGCCCCGTTTCGACGGCCGCGAGACGGTCAACGAAGCCGTCGATGGAGGAAACAGTCATTCGTCGGCCCTTGGGGACACCCGGCAGAATCAAGCGCCCTACCAGCGCGGGTGGATGGTTTCACGGAAGTAGCGGTCATAGATTTCGCGGACGCCGACGTCGAACGTTGCGTCGATGCCGCTGACATCCGCGGCGGCGGCGTTGGCGCGCGCCTGGTCCACGTTCCGCGCGCCCGGGATCACCGTGCTGACGCCGTCCCGCGCCGCGATCCAGGCGATGGCCGCCTGGGCGGTGCTGACGCCGTCGGGCACCAGTTCCTCGAACTCGGCCACCGCTTTGAGGCCCTGGCCGAAGTCCACGCCGGAGAAGGTTTCCCCGACGTCGAACGCCGATCCGGTGCGGTTGTAGTTGCGGTGGTCGTCCTCGGCGAAGGACGTCTCCGCGGTGTATTTGCCGGAGAGCAGCCCGGAGGCGAGCGGGACGCGGGCGATGATGCCCACCCCGGCGGCCTCGGCGGCGGGCAACACTTCATCCAGCGGCTTGAGCCGGAAGGCGTTGAGGATGATCTGCACGGTGGCGGTGCCGTCGTGGCGCATTGCTTCGAGGGCTTCCTCGGTCCGCTCCACGCTGACGCCGTAGTTGCGGATGGTCCCCTCGGCCACGAGCATGTCCAGAGCATCGTAGACCTCGGCATTGCTGTACACGGCGGTGGGCGGACAGTGCAGCTGGACCAGATCCAGCTGCTCGACGCCCAGGTTGCGCCGCGACCGGTCGGTCCATTCGCGGAAGTTGGCGAGGTTGTAGTTCTCCGGCCGCTGCTCCACCCGCCGGCCCATCTTGGTGGCCACCGTGATGTCCAGGCCGGGGTTGTCGGCCAGGAAGGCGCCGATGGCCTGCTCACTGCGGCCGTCGCCATAGACGTCCGCGGTGTCGAAGAACGTGACGCCCGCTTCGACGGAGGCCGCCAGGATGGCCTGCGCCTGCGCGGGGTCCACGTTGCCCCAGTCCGCGCCAAGCTGCCACGTCCCCAACCCGACCGTGGAGACGTTTCGTCCGGTTTTGCCCAAGATTCGTTGTTCCATCGTCCGACTATAGGCCGTCAGCGGCCTCAAAGCGGAGGAACCAGCCCTGCTTCCTTCAGGCCCAGATAGATCTTGTCCCGGGAGATGGGCAGCTGGGAAAACCTCACGCCGGTGGCGTTCCGGATGGCGTTCGCGAGCGCCGGCGCCACCGGATTGAACGGGCTCTCGCTCATCGACTTCGCGCCCAGCGGGCCCAGCTTGTCGCTGGTGTCGGCGAAGTACACCTCGCTGCGCGGCACGTCGGCGAAGGAGGGGACGTGGTACTGCCGCAGGACGTCGGTGGTGACGCGGCCGGCGTCGTCCACTGTGACCTCCTCGTAGAGCGCAGAGCCGAGGGCCTGCGCGATCCCGCCTTCAATCTGGCCGCGGCACTGGCGCGGATTGACCACCACGCCGGCGTCGGCCGCCTGCACGCTCTGCAGGATCCGCAGCTCCCCCGTCCCGGTGTTCACCGCCACCCGGACGCCCTGGACATTGAACGCCACGGAACGCGGCGTCCCGCCCCAACGCCCCTCGGCGGCGAGCTCGACGCCGGCCCGCTCCGCGGCGTCGTAAATGTCCGTCAGGGGCACCCGGGTTCCCTCGCAGACCACAGCGTCCCCGTCCAGGACGCAGCCGGAGCGCGGCACGCGGCGGAGGCCGGCGGCGAAGGCGCGGATGCGGAGGGCAAGGTCCTCAGCGGCGGCCAGCGTCGCCTTGCCGGCCACCACGGTGCCGGCAGATCCGAACGCGCCGGAATCGTGGTCCACCAGGTCGGTGTCGGACTGCCGGAGGGTGACGCGGGCGGCGGAGGTGGACAGCGCGGTGGCCGCGAGCTGCGCGTGGACGGTGGAGGTGCCGTTGCCGAATTCTGCCGTCCCGACGTCGGCGGCGTAGGTCCCGTCGGGCAGGAGCCGGAGCCTGGAGTGGGCAAAGTGGCCGCGTGGCGGGACGGTGTCGATCATGGACAGGGCAGTCCCCTCCCCGACCACCCAGTCCGGTCCCAGGCTGTCGAGGCCGGCGGCGCGGCAGCGTTCCCGCCCACGGGCCAGCGCGTCCTCGACCAGCTTCGTGCACTGGTCCAGGCCGTAGCTGCCGTAGCGGACGTCCTCCTGGGGCTCGTCGCGGATGGACAGCATGTCGTCGCCTTCCCGGACCATGTTCCGGCGGCGGAACTCCAGGGGGTCCATGCCGATCCCTGCCGCGAGCTCGTCGATGCCGGATTCGATCGCGAAGATCATCTGGCTGAGCCCGTAGCCTCGGAAGGCACCGGACGGCACCGTGTTGGTGTACACGGCGTGGGCGTCCACTTTCTTGTTGGCGCATTTGTACACCGCCAACGACTCACCGCAGCCGTGGAACATGACCCCGGTCGCGTGGTTGCCATAGGCGCCCGTGTTGGTGAGCACCTCCAGCTTCAGTGCGGTCAGCCGCCCGTCGCGGCTGGCGCCGGCCTTGAGATGGATGGTGAAGGGATGCTTGGTGGTGGCGGCGGTGAACTGTTCGGTCCGGGTGAATTCAAGCTGCACGGGGCGGTTGAGCTTCAGGGCGGCCAGCGCCACGACGTCCTCGGTGAGCACCTCTTGTTTGCCGCCGAAACCGCCGCCCACCCGTCCGGCCACCACCCGGATCTGCTCTTCCGGCAGGCCGAACACCCGGCCCAGGGTGCGCCGCACCAGGAACGGGACCTGGCTGGAGGTGCGGATCAGCAGCCGCCCGTCACCGCCGATCGAGGCGATGGAGGCATGGGTTTCGAGCGCCATGTGCTGCACCCGTTGAGTCCGGTACGTGTGTTCGTGGATGAAGTCCGCCGCGGCGAACCCGGCCGCCATGTCGCCGAGCTCGGAATGCAGTTCCGCGACGACGTTCCGCTCCGGCCGGCTGATGCGGGCCGTGGTTGCGTCCTTGTCCCCGTGGAGGGCGGGGGCGCCGGGGAGCATGGCGTGCTCCGGGGTAAAGACCGCGTCCAGCACCTCGTAGTCGACCTTCAGGGCCCGCACGCCAGCCTCCGCCGCCGCCACCGTCCCGGCGACGACGGCGGCGACGCGCTGGCCGGTGAACCGCACGACGTCGTCAAACACGCGGGTGTCGTCCGGGTCGTCGGTGTAGAGCTCGTGCTGCGCGGTCGAAAACAGCTGCGCCGGGGAGTCCTCGTGGGTGAAGACGGCCGCGACGCCGGGAATCGCCAGCGCGGCTGCTGCGTCGATGGAGCGGATCCGGGCGTGGGCATGCGGGGAGCGCAGCAGTTTCGCGTGCAGCAGCCCGGGCAGTTCGTCGGCCGGGACGTCCAGGGTGTAGCGGGCCTGCCCCGTGACGATGGCGAGGCCGGCGGGGGCGGGAGCGTCGTCGCCCAGTTGTCCGGGGCGCGGCTCCGGCCGGCCGTGCCCCTCAGAAGGGGTGACCGGGCGGCTCCCCCTCCCGCAGACGGCGTCCTCGATGGCCGTGTACCCGGTGCACCGGCACAGGTTGCCCTTCAGGTTCCGCGGCAGGTCCGCCCTCTGCTCCTCATCGAACGTCGCTGCCGTCATCACCATGCCGGCCGTGCAAAAGCCGCATTGGAAGCCCTGCCGGTCCAGGAACTGCTGCTGCATCGGATGAAGCGCGGTGCTGTTGGGGTCACCGGGTCCGCCGGAGGCGCTGGCGGCGGCCAGTCCTTCCACCGTGGTGACCGCCCGGCCTTCCGCGCGGACCGCGGGATAAATGCAGCTGTGCACCGGGACCCCGTCCACGTGCACCGTGCAGGCGCCGCAGTCGCCGGCGTCGCAGCCCTTCTTGACGCCCAGGTTCCCCCGTTCGCGAAGGAACGTCCGCAGGCACTGGCCGGGACGGGGTTCGRCCTGCGCCGGGACACCGTTGATCTCGATTCTCATGCTCAGGCACCTTCCGTCCGGGGTCCACCGTTCAGGGTCCCGCCCCGCGGCGGCCAGAAGTCACCGGATATGCGTAACGGGTCGCGGCCTGCCGGGGCGGTGAGTTCGGCCTGGATTTCATGGGCCAGCCGGTACGTCATGTCCTTGCGCCAGGCGGGCAGGCCGTGGACGTCGTCGTGGTACAGGTCATCGGGGATGGCGGCATCCAAGGCCTCGGAGAGAGCATCAGTGAGGGCGCCGGCGAGCGCCGCCGCGGAGGACTCCAGGCGCAGCTGCACGGGGCGCTTGGTGGCTGCGGTGACGGTCAGGACCAGGGTGCCGCCGGCGTCGAGCCTTCCAATCAGCAGCACCGCTGACCTGCCCAGGTTGCTCAGCGACAGCCGGCGGAAGGCCACCCGGGAGGACAGTGCCGCCGCCGGCAGGCTCACGCTGCGCAGGAGCTCGCCGGGAGCGAGGCAGTTCGTCCCGTCGCCCGTAACGAAGTCCAGCACCGGGAGCGTGCGGCGGGCGCCGCCGGGGCCCAGAATGGTGGCCGTGGCGTCGAGCGCCGCGCAAAGCGAGATCATGGGCCCGGCCGGCAGGGAAGTGCACAGGTTGCCGCCCACCGTGGACATGTACCAGACCTTGAAGGAGGCCACAAAAGACTCGCAGCAGGGGCGGACGAGTTCCACGCCGGGCCAGTTCCCGGCCAGCCCCCGGCCGGCGGCCGAGCCGGCATCCGCATCCGCATCCGCATCCGCATCCGCATCCGGGAATGCATACAGTTGCGCGATGGTGCAGGTCGCCGCCAGCTCGATGCCGGCCGCCGACACCGCTATGGGTGTCCAGTCCGTGGAGCCGAGGTCCAGGAGGCGCCGGAGCGGTTCCTGTCCGGCGGCGGGGCTCCCGGAGGAGAAAAGCACGGTGCCCCCCGCGAGCCAGGCGTCCCCTTCGCGCCACTGCGCCGGATCCGCGGTGCGGACCACGGCCTCGATGGTGTTCATGTCCACTGGGCCTCCTCAGGTTCCGGCATGCCGGCGCTGCTGTCGTGATGGTTGCGGCCGTGATGGTTGCGGCCGTGATGACTGCTGTCCTGATGATTTCGGGAGTAGTGGTGAATGGGGCCGCTGGCATCCTTCAGGGACACGCTGCCCTGGGCCAGCCCGGCGGCCTTGCTCCGGTTGGCCACGAGTTCTGCCGTGATGGAGACCGCGACCTCTTCCGGCGTGACGGCCCCGAGGTCCAGGCCGATGGGTGAATGCAGCCGGGCCAGGTCGCCGTCGGCCACGCCGGCCTGCCGCAGAGCATCGATCCGCCCGCGGTGGCTTCGTCTGGACCCCATGGCGCCGACATAGTCCACGTCCAGGCCGAGCGCGGCCTGCAGGAGCGGGACATCGAATTTCGGATCGTGTGTGAGCACGCAGATGGCCGTCCGGGCGTCGGTGCGGCCGGCCAGCACTTGGTCCGCCAAGTACCGGTGCGGCCAGGCCGTGGCCACCTCGTCCGCGGCGCCGAACCTGTCCTGCTGTGCGAACGCCGGGCGCGCATCGCACACCGTGACATGGAAGCCCAGGAGTTTCGCGGCCGGCACGAGTGCCGCACCGAAGTCATTGGCGCCGAAGATCAGCAGGCGCGGCGCCGGTAGCCGGCTCTCCACCAGCAGGCTCACGGGTTCCTGCTGGCGCTCCCCCGCGGACGCGATCCGGACCAGCCCTGTACGGCCTCCCCTCAGCAGCGGTTCCAACTGGGCTGCTGCCGCCCGCATCGCGAGCCCGGCACCACCGGAACCGCCCGCACCGAGCATCGCGGCGAGTTCGGCCGACTGCAGTACCTGGAAGGCCGCCGGGTCTGGAACCACGACGGCGCCGCCTCCGCCGGCGTCTACCCTGCGGATCAGCGCAGCGCCGCCGGCCGGATGCCTCCCTGCCAGGGCCAGCAGGCCGTCCAGCCGCAGCCGGCCGGGCCCCGTATCCACGGGTTCGATGTGGATTTCCAGCCTGCCGCCGCAGGTCAGCCCGGCCGCAAACGCGTCCTCGGCGCTGTATCCGAAGAACTCCCGGCGCGTCCTGCCGTCGCGCATTGCCTCCAGGGCCGCTTCCACAACGGCCCCTTCAACGCATCCACCGGACAGGCTGCCCAGCACCTCGCCGGTCTCCGAGACCAGCATGGAGGTGCCCACGGGCCTCGGCACTGATCCGGCAGTGCCCACGACGGTGGCCACCGCGCAGAGCTGCCCGGACGCGGCCGGCCGCCATGTGCTCAGGTGCGGGAGCAGATCCAACATGGCCGCAGTCCCCGGCGCTAGTAGTCGGTCCGGGACTCAAGCGAGTTCCAGGCCTTGAAGGGATCCAGTGCCGCGGGCGCTTGCGGGTCTGTGAGTTCCAGCCTGCCCACCGGCATGAGCGCGTCGCGCTGATCGTTTTCGAAGTATTCGTAGAAGACGGCGTCATCGAACCCCGCGGACGCGGCATCGTGCCGGTCCGCGGCGAACACCACGCGTGACACCCGCGCCCACAGTGCGGACGCCAGGCACATGGGGCACGGCTCGCAGCTGCAGTAGAGCGTGGCACCGCTGAGATCGAAGGTGCCCAGTTCGCTACAGGCCCGCCGGATGGCCGTCACCTCGGCGTGCGCCGTGGGATCGTTGGTGGCGGTGACGCGGTTGACGCCTTCGAACGCAAGCCCGTCCGCAGTGACCACCACTGCGCCGAACGGGCCGCCGCTGTTCAGGACGTTAGCCTTGGCCAACTCGATGGATCTCGCCAGGAACTTCTGGGCCGTACCGGTTGTAGTCATGCCGCCACTCCCTACCTGCGGAAGCCTGTACACCGTGACGGGTACGCAAGGGCCGTATGCGACGGTGACCAGTCTTCAGCATGTGCCTTGAAGGTTGCGCCTGGTAGATAGCTTCCCGCGTCCCGGGCTGCCCGCCGTTGGCAAGATCGACAGTAGCACCGGGATGTCCGCGCGGCGCGCCCTATTTGAGGGAAGCCCAGTTTCGTTATGTGAAATCTCTATTTCCGGGTCTTCACGCCAACGCCGCCCTACCGCCCAAACAAAACGTCTACCGGCCAAAGAGCGGCAGCGCACGGAGCCATCGGGAAAAGCCGCGGTCCCTCCGTTCGCAGTCGGCCGGAATGTAGAAGTCCGGGTCTGTGGCACCGAAGTCCGCGGCGCTGAACGGCAGGTACAGCTCCTGGCCGGGCGCCGGAAATTCAACGGCACTGCCCTTCTCCTGCGAGTTCATGGATTCCTCCTCATGCATTGTGTGGCTGCTTCCTCGCACCGAACCGAATCATGCGGCTGAATTCCACATTTTGGAAATAATTTATTGCTATATGGAAAAGACTAGGGCGACGGAAGCCTGCGGTCAAGAGCCCTGGCCGCCGCGGTCACAAACCGTTTTTTCGAAAAGTGATGTACACCACGCCCGGACCGGGCTACGCTTAATCCCAATTCGTGGCGCAGGTCACGTAACCTGGGAGCAGCAGGCAGGGTCGTAATGAGCTGGCATCAACTGATGTCGGCTCTTTTTTGTGGGCCGACGGAATGAGAAACGCGCGGGAAACACGCGCTTAATTTCTATGTGGGACTTTGGTGCCACATACCTGAAGTTGGGAATCAGACCATGAGCAACAAGATCGTCCTCGGCCACAACCAGTACGGAAAAGCCGAAGTCCGGGTCGTCAAGATCACCAGGGACACCGACCGCCATGAAATCGAAGACCTGAATGTCACCTCGCAGTTGCGCGGGGACTTCGCGGCTGCCCACCTCGAAGGCGACAACAGCCATGTGGTGGCCACGGACACCCAAAAGAACACCATCTATGCCTTCGCCCGGGACGGCATCGGCTCCCCGGAAGCCTTCCTGCTGCGGCTAGGCAAGCACTTCACCTCGAACTTCGACTGGGTCACCGGCGGCCGCTGGGCAGCCGAATCCTACAAATGGGACCGGATCCAGGCCCACGGGACCGGGCACGACCACTCCTTCGTCCGCAGCGGCCAAGAAGTCCGCACTGCGGTCCTTGTCCGCAACAGCGGTACCGAGCACCTCATCGCCGGGCTCAAGGACCTCACCGTGTTGAAGTCGACCCAGTCCGGGTTCAGCGGCTTCCCGCGGGACAAGTACACCACCCTCCCGGAAACGTCCGACCGCATCCTCGCCACGGACGTATCGGCCCGCTGGCGCTTCAGGACCGGCACCGACTTCGGCACCTTCGACTTCAACAAGAGCTACGAGGACGTCAAGAGCCTGCTGCTGGAGGGCTTCAGCGAAAACTACTCCCACGCCCTGCAGCAGACCCTCTTCGACATGGGCGCCAAGGTCCTCGAAGCTCACACCGAGATCGACGAGATCAAGTTCTCCATGCCCAACAAGCACCACTTCCTCGTCGACCTCTCGCCCTTTGGCCTCGACAACCCCAACGAGGTCTTCTTCGCCGCCGACCGCCCCTACGGCCTGATCGAGGCCACCGTCCAGCGTGAAGACGCCAGCCCCGCAGAAATCGCCTGGTCCGGGATCGCCGGCTTCTGCTAGGACTCCCGGGCCGGCCGGCCCGGGCCTCCGGCGCCGGCACTCCGGCACCCGTTAGCCAGACATTGTTAGCCGGACAACGACGTCCGCCATGAACCAAGAAGGTCTGCCATGAACGCACGCAAAAAATTGACCGCCCGGCTGCCACGCACGCGCGGCACCGGCGGCACTCCCCGCCCCGAGGACCAACGGCTCTCCATCGGAAGTAGCTTCGCCTACGGCTTCCAGCACGTCCTGACCATGTACGGCGGCATCATCGCCGTCCCCCTGATCGTCGGCCAGGCCGCCGGCCTGGCCCCGGCCGACGTCGGGGTCCTGATCGCCGCGGCCCTCTTCATGGGCGGCCTGGCCACGCTGCTCCAGACCCTGGGCTTGCCGTTCTTCGGCTCCCAGCTCCCCCTGGTCCAAGGCGTCTCCTTCGCCAGCGTGGCGACGATGGTCGCCATCGTCACCGGCGGAGGCGGCCTCCCTGCCGTCTTCGGCGCTGTCATTGCCTCTGCAGCCATCGGGCTGCTGATCGCCCCGGTGTTCTCCAAGATTGTCCGGTTCTTCCCGCCGGTGGTCACCGGCACAGTCATCACCACCATCGGCCTCACACTGATGCCCGTGGCGGCGAACTGGGCCATGGGCGGAAACAAGAAGGCGGCGGACTATGGGAGCGTGGCCAACATCGGGCTGGCGGCCATCACCCTGGCCCTCGTGCTCCTGCTGAGCAAGGTCGGCAGCGCCACCATTTCCCGCCTGTCTATCCTGCTGGCCATGGTCGCCGGAACCGGGGTCGCCGTCGTCACCGGCATGGCGGACTTCTCAAAGGTTGGCGACGGCCCGATCGTCGCCTTCCCCGCACCGTTCCACCTCGGCGCACCCACCTTCGAGGCTGCCGCCATCATCTCCATGCTGATCGTGGTCCTGGTCATCCTGACCGAGACCATGGCCGACATCCTGGCCGTCGGCGAAATCGTGGGCACCCGGGTCGATTCGAAGCGGATCGCAGCGGGCCTGCGGGCAGATATGGTTTCCAGCCTCGTGGCGCCGGTCTTCGGCTCCTTCACGCAAAGCGCGTTCGCCCAGAACGTTGGCCTGGTCGCCGTCACCAAGATCAAGAGCCGCTATGTGGTGGCGGCCGGCGGCGTCATCCTGGTGCTGCTGGGCCTGCTGCCGGTGCTCGGCCGCGTGGTCGCGGCGGTCCCGACGGCGGTCTTGGGAGGTGCCGGGATTGTGCTCTTCGGCACGGTGGCCGCGAGCGGCATCCGCACGCTGGCCAAAGTGGAGTACCGGAACAACATGAACCTGATCATCGTCGCCGCCTCCATCGGCTTCGGGATGATCCCGATCGCCGCCCCCACGTTCTACGACAAGTTCCCCAGCTGGTTCGCAACGATTTTCCATTCCGGCATCAGCTCCGCAGCGGTCATGGCCATCGCGCTGAACCTGCTCTTCAACCACCTGAAGAAGGGCAACTCGGAGAACCAGTCGGTCTTCGTGGCCGGAACGGGCCGCGTCATCCGCGAGGAAGACCTTCAATGCCTGGCCGAGGGCGACCGTTACGAGAACGGCAAACTGATCGACTGCGACGGCAAGGAAGTCCCGGTGGAGTCCGCCGCGACATCCGAACACTAGCCCCCTAAGACACCACCGGCATGAGCGTTGCGGCCCCTCCCTGTGAAGGTAAAGGGGCCGCAACGTGGCCTGGCAGACGGCGGCACAGCCGCTGGAGGTCAGCTCTTGTTGAGGTCCTGGGAGATCGCCAGGGCTGCCTCGCGCAGCAATGGCACAGCCCGGTCCGCGAAAGTCTCGTCCACCCGGGAAACAGGCCCGGAGACGGAAATCGCCGCGGGGGTCGGCGCATTGGGGATGGCAATCGCGAAGCAGCGGACGCCGATCTCTTGCTCTTCCTCATCGATCGAATAGCCGCGGCCGCGGATCAGCTTCAAGTCGGCGAACAAGGACTCGACGTCGCCGATGCTCTTCGGAGTGGGGGTGGGCATGCCTTTCCGGGTCACGATGCCACGCACCGTCTCATCGTCCAGCTGGGCCAGGATCGCTTTGCCCATGCCGGTGGCATGCATGTAACCGCGGCGGCCCACTTCGGTGATCATCCGCATGGAATGCAGGGACGGGACCTGGGCCACGTACATCACCATGTCAGAGTCCAGCACGGCCATATTGGCGGTTTCCCCGAGCCGTTCCACGAGGGACTGGAGCTGCGGCCGGGCAAGCGCGCCGAGCTGCTTGTTCGCCGCCTCGCCCAGACGGATCAGGCGCGGGCCCAGGGCATAGCGCCGGTTCGGCAGCTGCCGGATGTAGCCCAGGGTGACGAGGGTGCGCAGCAGCCGGTGGATGGTGGGAAGCGGCAGGTCGGTGGAGGACGAGAGTTCACTGAGTGTGACGTCGCCGCCGGCGTCAGTGATCAGTTCCAGAAGTTCGAAAACGCGTTCAACGGACTGCACGCCTCCGGGGGCTTTTTCCGCCATAACTTTGCTCTCCTGAGAGGTTGCTTCCGACAAATTTTATCCACATCGTGAAAAAAGTGCTTAGTAGACCCAAGATACAGTACCGCCGGCCCGCCGTCGACGGACCCTCGGGGCTTGTAATTCCACAAAGTAGATAATAATATCCATCATACGAAATAAGTAAGTGCAGCAAGAGCCCGTCCGCGGGCCGACTAGGAGGAAATTCAATGGCGAATCCGAGCCCCGGAAATTCGATCACCCTGCGTGTGGAGGCGCCGTCCAGCTTCAGTGCCACCAGCGAACTGGCCGCCGCCGTCGGTGCGGCCGGCGCCGCGATCACGGCCCTGGACGTCACCGAGTCCCACCACGAGACCCTGGTAGTCGACGTCACCTGCAACACCACGGACGACGACCACGCCGCACGCGTCAAGGACGCGCTCAACGCGCTCGACGGCGTCACGGTCCGGAACGTCTCGGACCGAACTTTCCTGATGCACCTCGGCGGCAAGCTGGAGGTTGTGCCGAAGGTCGCCCTGCGCAACCGGGACGACCTCTCCCGCGCCTACACCCCCGGCGTCGCCCGCGTCTGCCTGGCGATCGCGGAAAACCCTGAGGCCGCCCGGAACCTGACCATCAAACGCAACACCATCGCCGTCGTGACCGACGGCTCCGCCGTCCTGGGCCTCGGCAACATCGGCCCGGCCGCCGCACTGCCGGTCATGGAAGGCAAGGCCGCGCTCTTCAAGCAGTTCGCCAACGTCGACGCCTGGCCGGTCTGCCTGGACACCCAGGACACGGAGGAAATCATCCGGATCGTCAAGGCGCTCGCCCCGGTCTACGGCGGGGTCAACCTTGAGGACATCGCCGCTCCGCGCTGCTTCGAGATCGAAACCCGGCTCCGCGAGGAACTCGACATCCCGGTCTTTCACGACGACCAGCACGGAACCGCAATCGTCACGCTGGCAGCCCTGACCAACGCCCTGCGCGTCGTGGACAAGAAACTCTCCGAGGTCCGGATTGTCGTTTCGGGCGTCGGCGCCGCCGGCTCCGCCATCATCGCGCTGCTCAAGGCACAGGGGGCCCGCAACATCATCGCCGCCGGCCGCTCGGGAGCGATCCACTTCGGCGAACAGTACAACGACGAGCACCGCACGTGGATTGCCGAGAACACCAATGAACGGGGCTTCTCGGGCACCCTGCACGAAGCGCTCAAGGGAGCCGACGTCTTCATCGGCGTCAGCGCACCGCACGTGATCGGCGAAGAACAGGTGGCATCCATGGCCAACGACGCTATTGTGTTCGCCATGGCCAACCCCACGCCGGAAATCGACCCGGTGGTCGCATCACGGCACGCCGCTGTGGTGGCGACCGGCCGCAGCGACTTCCCCAACCAGATCAACAACGTCCTGGCCTTCCCAGGGTTCTTCCGCGGGCTGCTGGACGCGGGGGCGGCGGACATCACCCCCGAGATGCTGGTGGCCGCCGCCGCGGCGATCGCCAACCGGGTCGCCGACGACGAGCTCAATGCCAGCTACATCATTCCCAGCGTCTTCGACCCCCACGTTGCCGCCGACGTCGCCGCGGCGGTTGTCGCGGCTGCCCACGCGACGGTCCCGGCCGCCGCGCTGACCCACGCCTGATTCGCCGCCTGCTTCACCGACCAGGAAGGACCACAATGGCCCTCACCATTTCAGCCCGCCGCCCCGTTGACCGCGCGGAGGAGATCCTCACACCCGAGGCGCTGGCCTTCATTGAGCAATTGCACCAGCGTTTCGCCGCCACCCGCGCGGATTTGCTCAAGGCCCGCGCGGTCAAACGCGACGAGGTGGCCCGCACCGGCCGGCTCGATTTCCTGCCGGAAACCCGTGATATCCGTGAAGGCGACTGGACGGTGGCCCCGGCCCCGACAGCCCTGCAGGACCGCCGGGTGGAAATGACGGGTCCGGCCGCACCGGCCAAGATGGCCATTAATGCCCTGAACTCCGGGGCCAAGGTCTGGCTCGCGGACCTCGAGGACGCCAGCACTCCCACCTGGTCCAACGTGGTCGAATCAATCCTGAACCTCCGCGACGCCGCGGCGGGAACCCTGGCCTACACGTCCCCCGAGGGCAAGGAATATACGCTCCGGACCGATGCCCCGCTGGCCGTCGTTGTCGCCCGCCCGCGCGGCTGGCACATGGCAGAGCGCCACCTGCTGATCGACGGCGAACACACCGTGGGCGCCCTGGTGGACTTCGGCCTGCACTTCTTCCACACCGCCAGGCAGCTGCTGAAGAATGGCCATGGCCCGTACTATTACCTGCCCAAGATGGAGAGCCACCTCGAGGCCCGGCTGTGGAACGAGGTCTTCGTCTTCGCCCAGGACTACCTCGGCATTCCGCAAGGCACCATCCGCGCGACCGTCCTGATCGAGACCATCCCCGCAGCGTTCGAAATGGACGAGATCCTCTACGAACTCCGCGACCACGCCTCTGGCCTGAACGCCGGCCGCTGGGACTACCTGTTCAGCATCATCAAGTACTTCCGTGACGCCGGCTCGCGCTTTGTGCTGCCGGACCGCGCCACCGTGGCTATGACCGCGCCGTTTATGCGTGCCTACACCGAACTGCTGGTCAAGACCTGCCACCACCGCGGCGCCTTCGCCATGGGCGGCATGGCGGCCGTCATTCCCAACCGCCGCGAACCCGAGGTGACAGCCCAGGCGTTCGAGAAAGTGCGCGCGGACAAGACCCGTGAGGCGAACGACGGCTTTGACGGTTCCTGGGTGGCCCACCCGGACCTGGTGCCGGTCTGCCGGGACGTCTTCGACGCCGTCCTGGGCGAGCGGCCGAACCAGCTGGACAGGCAGCGCCCGGAAGTCTCGGTCACCGCGGACCAGCTCCTGGACGTCGCCTCCGCCCGTGGCACGGTCACCGAGGCAGGCATGCGCCTGAACCTCTACGTTGCCGTCGCCTACACAGCGGTGTGGATTTCGGGCAACGGCGCGGTCGCCATCCACAACCTGATGGAGGACGCGGCGACGGCGGAAATCTCGCGGTCCCAGGTCTGGCAGCAGATCCGCAACCACTCTGTGCTCGCCGACACTGGCCGGACCGTCACCCGCGAGCTGGTATCCGGGATCCTGGCCGAGGAAACCGAGAAGCTCCGGGGCGAGGTGGGCGAGGACGCTTTCGTGAAGCACTACCTGCCCGCCAGCAAGCTCATCGGCGACATCTGCCTGTCCGAGGACTACACGGACTTCCTCACCACGCCGGCGTACGAGCTGGTGGGCTGAGGCATGGCAGCCACCTCCGCCAGCGCCAGGCCGCAACCACGCAGCCATCTGCAGCGTCAGGGTCCGGTGACGCCGGCCCTCTCCGGGGCCGACCTCGCCCGGATCGATGCGCAGCTCGCCGACACCGACCGGCTGCTGGAGCGCAGCTACCCGGGCGACGACGGCTCCCGCCAGCCGGTGCACACCGTCTACGTTCCGGCCGACCGCTTCAGCCCGGAGTTCGCCGCGGACTGGGGCGCCCAGGGCCTCGCCGCGGTGGACGCCCGCGGCGGCGTCGAAAGCCTGTGCGCGCTGCAGGGCCAGGAAGCCGAACTGGCCGCCGCCGTCGCGCCGCGGGTCCGGGCCAAGCTCTCACGCGAGCCGATCGAGGACCTCCGCCTGGACTTTGAGGACGGGTTCGGGGACCGGGGTGACGACGCCGAGGACGCCACCGCTGTCGCCGCGGCATCCGCCGTGGCCGCCGCCGTCGCCGCCGGTACCGCGCCGCCGTTCATCGGGATCCGCTTCAAGTGCTTCGAGGCTGCCACCCGCGCCCGGGGTCTGCGGACCCTGGATCTCTTCGTCTCGCAGCTGGCCACGGCCGGCGAACTGCCGGACGGGCTCGTCCTCACCCTGCCCAAGGTCACCACGGTGGCGCAGGTGGAGGCCATGGCCTTCGCCGTGTCCCGGCTCGAGGAAGTCCACTCGCTCCCCGCGGGCCGGCTCCGCTTTGAGGTTCAGGTGGAAACGCCGCAGCTCATCCTGGGCCCGGACGGAACCTCGCCGGTGGCGCGCCTGCCGCACGCGGTGCCCGGCCGGATCAGCGGGCTGCACTACGGCACCTACGACTACTCAGCATCGCTGCAGATCTCCGCCGAATACCAGTCCATGGAACATCCCGTGGCGGACTTTGCCAAGGAAGTCATGCAGCTTGCCGCGGCCGGCACCGGGATCCGGCTCTCCGACGGCTCCACCAACATCATCCCGGTGGGCGGGAACGTGGAGCAGGCCTGGCAGCTCCACGGCCGGCTGGTCCGCCGCTCGCTGGAACGCGGCTACTACCAGGGCTGGGACCTCCACCCCGCCCAGCTGCCCAGCCGGTTCGCCGCGACCTACGCCTTCTACCGGCAAGGGCTCCCGGCCGCCGCTGCCCGGCTCCGCAATTACGTGGACCAAACCGCCGGCGGCGTTCTGGATGAACCCGCCACCGCACGGGCTCTGGCAGCCTTCGTGCTTCGCGGCGTCCAGTGCGGCGCCGTCGGCACCGAAGAAGTCCTGGCGCTGGCCGGCGTCGGGCTCCCCGAACTCACCGCGCTGGCCCACCCCCGGCCGGCCAACACCTCCACTCCCTCCGCAAAAGGAACGCACCCATGAGCAACTATTTCTACCCCGAAGGCGGGCTTCCGCCGCAGACCCAGATCCTCTCCGACCGGGCCGTGGTCAAGGAGGCCTACACCGTCATTCCGAAGGGCGTGCTCCGGGACATCGTCACGAGCAAACTGCCCGGCTGGACCAACACCCGCTCCTGGATCCTGGCCCGGCCCATCGCCGGTTTTGCCACGACGTTCTCGCAGCTGATCGTCGAGGTGGGACCGGGCGGAGGCTCGGAAAAGCCCGAGCCGGAGGCCGGCGTCGAAGGCGTCATCTTCCTGACCAAGGGCGCCCTGGCACTGACCCTCGAAGGGGAAATCCACAGGCTGGGCGAGGGCGGCTACGCCTACCTCGCCGCGGGGGCCCAATGGTCCGTGGCGAACGAGTCCGGGGAGATCGCCAGTTTCCAGTGGATCCGGAAGGCCTACGAGCCGCTGGACGGCTACACGGCGAAATCCTTTGTAACCCGCGACCAGGACGTCGCACCGCGGGCGATGCCGGACACCGACGGGGCCTGGGCCACCACGCGTTTCGTGGACCCGGAGGACCTCGCCCACGACATGCACGTCAACATCGTCACCCTCAAGCCCGGCGCCTCCATCCCCTTCGCGGAAACCCACGTCATGGAGCACGGCCTCTTCGTGCTGGAAGGCAAAGCCGTCTACCGGCTCAATGACGACTGGGTGGAGGTGGAGGCCGGCGACTTCATGTGGCTGCGTGCCTTCTGCCCCCAGGCGTGCTACGCCGGCGGTCCGGGCAACTTCCGGTACCTGCTGTACAAGGACGTCAACCGCCAGATCCGCCTGACCTAAGACCGATCCACCAATACCGATCCACCAATACCGATCCACGTAGTGGAGTCC
>NZ_JBFTNJ010000063.1:0-19511 GCF_056397425.1 Arthrobacter sp. 05N33_2 | reverse complement strand
GTCCCACACCTGGCTGCGCAACTTATCCAGAAAGCCGGTCGCGGCGTCCCTGGTGTCGAAGTCAAGGAGCACGGCCACGCTGTTCTGGTCCTCCGTATCCCTGAACAGGCGGACAGACCGGGCGCCGGAGGCGGCTCGGCCTGCGGGATCGCTGTCGAAGACCTTCTTAAAGGCCTCGTAGTCCCGGACCGGATAGCTAATCTGCAGGGTGAACATCGTCGTTCCTTTCCCTCGGGCTATGTCAGGACCACGATAGGCCGTCCAGCGTCATCCCGGTAGGGCCGGAGAGCGGCTTTGATCCGGTGCTGCGCCGCCTTCCTTACAAGCAATCCCTGGGTATCAGTTCAAGTGGGCGCCCGACAGGAGCGGGTGTTCCACGGGTCCTCTGATACCGGCGTCTTTGACCCGGTCGGTGACATTGGGCAGCACAGTCGCTACGTTGAAGACCGGACACTAGTGCCCTGGGCTCGGGCGCCGAAAGAAGGACTGAGTGGACAGTGATGCTGGTACGTGGTTTCTGAGCCGCGCCGAGCGGGGGAATTTGGCCACAGACGTACACGCGGGCGGTGCCGGATCGCCGCCGTGGTCGGAGGGCAATCTTGTGCGGCCCCTGATTCATGGCGCGACCTACTTCGCCCGGCTGCATGAGGAGTTGACGGCTCTGCAGGCCGGGGACCGCGTGTGGTTCACCGACTGGCGTGGCGACGCCGACGAGCGGCTGCTGGCGGACGGACCGTCGATCGGTGAGGTGCTCGCTGGCTTGGCCCGTGAGGGAGTGGAAGTGCGGGGCCTTGTCTGGAGATCCCATGGAGAGCGCGTGTCGGCCCCGATCAGCGGCCGATCCAATGAGCTCCTAAGCCGTCAGGTCAACGACGCGGGCGGAGAGGTGCTGCTGGATCAGCGTGTACGCCTGTTTGGCTCCCATCACCAAAAAATCTTCGTCATCCGCCGTCGTGACAACCCGTCGCGGGATGTCGCGTTCGTTGGCGGGATCGACCTTTCGCACAGCCGTCGGGACGATGCCGACCACGCGGGAGACCCGCAGGCCGTGAGTATGGATTCCCGGTACGGGAAACGACCGCCATGGCACGATGCCGCCCTCGAACTGCGTGGCCCCGTGGTCGCAGATGTCCTGGCAGTATTTGCTGAACGGTGGAACGACCCGCATCCTCTGGACCGGCGCACCCCCTACCGGATGCTGCTGCAACGTCTGGCCCGCATGCCCCGGCACCCCGAACCGCTCCCGGCCACTGCACCGCCACCGCCACCGGCGGGCAAGCACGCCGTGCAGCTGCTGCGCACCTACGGGGTGAAACGTCCCCCGTTTCCGTTCGCGCCCGACGGGGAACGCAGCATTGCCCGCGCCTACACGAAAGCCTTCGCCCGCGCCCGCTCGCTGATCTACGTCGAGGATCAGTACCTGTGGTCGAAAGAGGTCGCAGCCGGAATCGCGGAGGCCCTCGACCGGAATCCCGACCTGAACGTGATCGCCGTCGTGCCCCGTTACCCCGACGCTGACGGGCCTCTCGCAGGGCCTGCGGCCCGGATCGGGCAACTGCGTGCCATCAGCATGCTGCGTCGGGTCGCGCCCGACAGGGTCGGCGTGTTCGACCTGGAGAACCGCGCGGGAACTCCGATCTATGTCCACGCCAAGATCTGCATCATCGACGACACCTGGTTCACCTGCGGCTCAGACAACTTCAACCGCCGGTCCTGGACCAACGACAGCGAGCTCACCTGCGCCGTACTCGACACGACTGTCGACAACCGGGAGGCGCCCGGCACAGACAACAGCCGCGACACTTTCCGGCCTTTGGCCCRCGGGCTCCGGCTCCAACTCTGGGCCGAACACCTGGGCYTGGAGCAGAACGATCCCCGGCTCGTCGACCCGGCGGCCGGGCTCCAACTTTGGAACACCACCGCAGACGCACTCGACCGCTGGCATGAAGCCGGTCGCCGCTCCCCCCGACCCGCGGGACACGCGCGCCACCACACTCCAGAGCCGGTGTCGGCCCGCCAACGCCTCTGGGCCGATCCGATGAGCCGCCTCCTCATGGACCCAGACGGCCGCCCCCGCCGGCTGCGCGGCACTACCCAGTTCTAGGCAAGACGCTGCCGGCCGCGAACCAGCAGAACGCCTGAACGACTCCGGGGACTGTAGCCCCGCCACGCTGCTGCGTCTCCGCCTCAGCCTTCGTGCATCCCAGGCAGACGACGGCGAGCACCACGCCGCAGCGGCAGCCCTCCTCGACGTCGTGACTTCTGTACTCAACGGATATAACCTGACCGGCGACGATCCGGTCCAAATTGAACCGCGTTCTCCGCCTGATCGATGTGCAGAGCTTGAAGATTTCAATCTTAAGGAGGAGCTGCCGATGTCCACGCTGAGCAAGGCTGCGCCAGACGTACTCCAGCGCTACTACCGGATCCTGGCCGCCGGCATAGATGCGTTCGACCCCGACGGCGAGCTGCGCACTTTGCTCGTCGACGACCTCGAATTTGAAGGTCCGATCGCAGGGAAGCGCACAGGGGCCGCCGGATTCTGCCAAGGCGTAAAAGGCTTCATCGCCACGGTGTCGGACCTCGAGATCATCCAAGAGGTCCACGGCGCAGATGGCTCCGCGATACTCTACGACGCCCGCATGCCGGCCGGGATTGTCCGGCTCGCAGAGTTCTTCCGCTTCGACAACGGCAAGATCTCGACACTCCGGATCCACTACGATCCCGCCGACTACGTACGACAAGGCGGCCGCTGATCTTCCTCCCCGCCCGAGGCAGACGCCGCCAGCGTCGCGGAATGATTCAGTCTAAATCCGTCCGCGGCGTCGACGACAGACCCCCGGCAATTGCCCCTATGCGATGGAACAGCGCCGCCGGGGAACCACCCGGCGGACAACCACCTCGGAACTGTCACTAAGCCTGCGCCCTTGCTCTCCCCGGTCACTACGCGTATGAGAGAAGCATGGGTTCGCGACGAGATGTCCTCCGCGGTCGCGTGGCAGTCGTGACTGGCTCGACGCGCGGCCTGGGGTTGGCCATGGCCCGGTTGCTGGGGCATCAGGGTGCGACGGTGGTGCTGGCGTCCAGGTCGGACGCCGACGTCGAGGCCGCAGTCGAGCGGCTGCACGCGGAAGGGATCGTGGCATCCGGGCGTCACTGCGACACCGGTGAACTGGCCGACGTCGAGGCCCTGCGCGACGAGGCCCTTAGCCGCGGGACGCTCGACATCTGGGTCAACAACGCCGGAGCTTCCGGTGTCTTCGGGCCGACGGCCTCCACGCCGGTCGAGGACTTCACGCAAGTGGTGCGCACGAACATCCTCGGCACGTTCCACGGGTCGAGGGTGGCGTTGCCGGTGTTCATCGGCCAAGGTCGCGGCGACCTCGTCAACGTGTACGGCCACGGCGACCAGGGGCCGGTAGCGCTGCAGAACGCGTACGCGTCAAGCAAGCGTTGGGTGCGCCAATTCACCGAGACGTTGCGGGTGGAGACCAAGGGCACCGGCGTCCGGGTGCRTGGCATGAATCCGGGCCTGGTGATCACGGACATGCTGGGGCACGTCACGTCCCAGCCCGGGTACGAGCATCGGCTGGGCGGGCTGCAGGTCGTCGTCGGGCTGTGGGGGCAGACCCCTGACGACGCCGCGCGGCCGCTGCTGGACCTGGTAACGTCGGACGCCGCCGAGTTCCGGTATCTGACCAAGACGACCATGGTGACCCGCGGCGTGCGCAACGTGCTGGCCGGACGCCTCCGTCGCGCCAAGCGCATGCCCCTGGACGTCACCGTCCTGGACACGAACCGCCAGGGCTGAACGTGTCCGTGTAAAAAGCGGTTCCACAGCCACTCCCCCTCCGCTAGACCGTCCGTCAGCACCGTCCGTCAGCCCATGCGAAGACCTAGTAGGTATAGAAACCCTCGCCCGTCTCGACGCCGAGCTTGCCATGGTCGATGTAGTTGGCCTTGAGGTACCGAGCGAAGGCCTGAGATCCGGGGTCTGGCGATGAGGCGGCAATGTTGTAGGCGGTTCCCAGCCCGACGACGTCGTAGATCTGGAACGGACCGCTCGGCGCTCCGGTGGCAATGCGCCACGTCTTGTCGATCGCTTCCGGGCTGGCGACGCCTTGCAGCAGCAGGCCGGCGGCCGCGTTCAGGAGCGGGACCAGCAGGGAGTTCAGCACGTAGCCGGCCTTCTCCTTCCTGATCTCGATTGGCTCCAGCCCGCTGTTTCGCGCGAAGTCGACGACGGCGTCGAAGACTGCGGGATCGGTTTCGGCGGTGCCCATCACCTCGGCGATGTTCTGCGCCCAGATGTTGTTGGCGTAATGGATGGCGAGGAAGCGGTCGGGGCGGCCGGTGGAATCTTTGAGATCACTGGGCAGCAAAGTTGATGAGTTCGTGGCGAAGATGGTCTTGGCGGGGGCCAGATCTGCGAGCGTGCGGTAGACGTCCCGCTTCACCTCGAGCAGCTCAGGAACGGCCTCGATCACAAGGTCTGCATCGGCGACGGCGTCCCCAAGGTTGGCGGTGAGGCGGAGGTTTTCAAGAGCTGCCTCGGCTTTGCTCTCTCCGGCACCGCCGACGTTAGCCGCCCGGTAGATGCCGACAAGCCGGGCGAAGCGCGCCCGGGCCTTCTCCAGGGCGTCGCCGTCGACGTCGTAGGCGGTGACAGCGAATCCGTGGAAGGCGGCCTGATAGGCGATCTGGGAACCGAGCACTCCGGTGCCGAGCACGGTCAGGGTCTTGATCTGGTGGGGCATGCGGGTTCTTCCTTTCCACCCGGGCGCTAGGAACGGCCGGGGTTGACGGACCCATAGATACTGCGGATCCAGATGGTGGATAACACGTCCAGGGCATGGGACTCCGCGATCGCGGGAATCTCCCGGTTGAGGACGGCGGTGATCACCCGCTCGTTCATGAGATTGAGGCTTACGGCCAGGTCATGGGCGTCGATGCCGTCCGGCGCAGCCCCTCGGGCTTGCTCCGACGAGATGACATCGCTCGAGAAATCGACCCAGGACTGCATCGATTTGGACCATAGGGCGCGCACCTCGTCGTTGCGGGCCCGCACTGCAATCGCCGCGGTGGCGACGCCGCGATGCGCCACGAACACCTCAACGAACATGCCAATGGAGCGCGTCCAGGCTCCCGCGGGGTCACTTTCGAAATTTCGCGGCAACTCGCTGACACGGTGTTCCACCTCGGAGATCACCCGGTCCAGAAGGGCCAGCAGCATCTCATCCTTGGACGAGAAGTAGAAGTAGAAGGTGGGGCGCGAGATGCCGGCGCCGCGGGCCAGCTCCTCGATCGAAACGTCGTCGAAGGACCGCTCGCCAAGGAGCGCCTCGGCGGTGGTGAGGATCGCGTCCTGGCGTTCATCCCCCGAGACCCGTGCTGTACGTCTTCCACGTGGAGCCATGCGCCCATCCTAACGCGAGGTATCAACACGGTGTTGACTCTCTCGACTTTAAGTCGATAGCTTGGCGTGATGAGCGCGCACGTGGATGTGTTGATTGTCGGAGCCGGGCTGAGCGGCATAGGTTTCGCGAGCCGGCTGAAACGCGAAACACCAGGGAAGACCTTCGCGATCCTGGAGTCCCGGGGCACGGTGGGCGGCACCTGGGATCTCTTCCGATACCCGGGCGTCCGCTCCGACAGCGACATGTACACGCTCGGCTATTCCTTCCGGCCCTGGGCCGGTGCCAAGGCGATCGCCGACGGCGATTCGATCCGCGACTACATCGAGGCGACCATTGCGGACGAGGGCCTGTCTCCGCAGATCCGGCTGAACACCCGGGTGGTCTCTGCCGGCTGGTCCAGCGATACCGCGCTGTGGACGGTGACGGCCGTCCGCACATCCGAGGGCGAATTCCGGCACGGCGACCCGGGACCCGGCACCGCCGAGGCGGCCACGTTCACATGCTCTTTCCTGTCTGTGTGCTCGGGCTATTACCGCTATGACGAGGGGTTTACCCCTGCCATTGAGGGCGCCGACACCTTCGCCGGATCGATCGTCCACCCGCAGCACTGGCCGGCCGACCTCGATTACGAGGGCAAGCAGGTGGTGATCATCGGCAGCGGGGCCACCGCGGTGACACTTGTGCCGTCCATGGCGAAGTCAGCCGCGAAGGTGACGATGCTGCAGCGCTCCCCCACGTACATCGCCCCCGTGCCGTCCCGCGACCACCTGGCCGACCGCCTCCGGGGCAAGCTGCCCGCGCAACTGGCGTACGACGTCGTTCGGGTCAAGAACATTCTCTTTTCGATGTTCACGTACCAGCTCAGCCGACGGCGGCCGGAGACCATGAAAGCGATCCTGCGCAAATCGGCGGTCGCCAAGCTGCCGCAGGGCTTTGCGGTGGACACGCACCTGGCGCCGTCGTATCAGCCGTGGGACCAGCGGGTCTGCGCGATCCCCAACGGGGACCTCTACCGCGCGATCAGCGCAGGCACTGCCGACATCGTGACCGACAGGATCTCCCGGATCACGCCGGACGGGATTGACCTGGTCTCGGGCGGGTCAATCCCGGCCGACGTCATCGTCACGGCGACGGGATTGAATCTGCTGGTGATTGGCGGGATGACGCTCACCGTCGACGGCGAACCCGTGGATGTGGGCAAGACCCTGACCTACAAGGGCATGATGCTCGACGGCGTGCCCAACTTTGCGCTCACCATCGGGTACACCAATGCATCGTGGACCCTGAAGGCGGATCTGGTCGCAGGCTACGTCTGCCGGCTGCTGAAGCATCTTGACCGGCGGGGACTGCATTGGGTGGTGCCCGCGGCGCCTGCCGAAGTCGCCAACGGTGAGCTGTTCTCCCTGATTGACCTGAAGGCCGGCTACATTTTCCGCGGGGCCGATCAGCTGCCCCGGCAGGGTTCCGGTTCACCGTGGCGGCTGCACCAGAACTACTTCCGAGACTTTGCCCTCCTGAGGGCCGGCAGGTTGACCGACCGGGTCCGTTTCGGTCGGCGCGGACAACAGGTGCGGGCGTCCGGTGGGGCGCCATGTGTGCGCCAGGATCCCCTGACGCTCCCGGGAACGGGATACGTCGACGTCGCAGGCACGCGGTTGCGCTACCGGAAGACCGGCAGCGGCGACCCGGTGCTGGTCCTGCACGGGATCGGCCAGAGCCTGGAGGACTGGAACGGGCAGCACGAGCGGCTCTCGGCACGCCACGCCGTTTACAGCGTGGACCTGCCCGGATTTGCTTACTCGGAACGGCTTTCCGGGCTGGCGACGTTGGCGAAGCTGGCCGACGTCTTGCCGGCTTTCCTCGACGCCGTCGGGGTGCACGAGCCGCTCCCCGTGATGGGAAACTCGCTGGGCGGGGCCGTCGCCATGAAACTGGCCGCCGAACACCCGGACCGTGTTTCGGCGCTGGTTCTTGCGAACAGTGCCGGGTTTGGCAAGGAGGTTGCGCTGGTATTGCGCCTGCTTGCGGTCGGGCCGCTCGCGGCGTTGCTGCTGCGTCCGGATCCAGTGGCTTCGCGCCGCACCGTCCAGTCGATCTTCTACGACAAAGCACTGGTGACCGACGCCCGCGTTGACCACGCGTTCGCTTTGTCGCAGCGGGCGTCCCACCGCCAAACCCTCCTCGACGTCGCCCGCGACCTCGGAACCATCGTTGGCGTCAGGGCCGGGTGGCGGAGAGCCCTCCTCGGGGCCTTGGCGCAGTCGGAGACTCCCACGCTCGTGGTCTGGGGCGACCACGACCACATCCTCCCGTTCAGCCACCTCGAGGCGGCAGTGGCAGCGTTGCCACACGCCGAGTCGTACACGTTCTTGAAGACGGGGCACATGCCGCAGATCGAACGGCCCGACGAGTTCGCCGCGGTGGTGGAGGACTTCCTGTCACGGGTGCCGGCGGGGAGGCAGGCGGCGGCCATCTGAGGCGTGTGGGCGATCGGAAGGCATAAATAACTTGCCCTGGCTGTAATTACTGGCAGCGTCCCGGAAACTTTGTTTTCAAGCGGGACGTTCGGCCCGCCGTCATAAGAATTGGGGGCTACACAATGCATTCACATCGCGCCAGACTCTTCACTGCCGCCACCATCGCAGGTTCTTCCATCGGCCTCGCCCTTGCCGGCTGTGGGCCACAGCCAGGGGCTCCGGCCGCCGCTTCGAGCCTCGTCGTGAGTACCATGGCAGACCGCACGGCGACGTTGACTTTCCCACCTGCTTCCACTGCAGGACCGACGGCACCTGCCGCCAGGGCGGTACCGGCGTCGGAGGTTCCCGCCTCAGCGGGTAAGCACGGGTCTCCCGCGCTGAAGACCTTCACGTTCCCGGACGGACACATCTCCTTCGCCTATCCGGAGACGTGGACCGTGCGAACCGTGCACCCGCCCGCCGGCCTCCCCGGCGTTGAGGTCACCGTTGCTGACGGTGCGGGAAACGATCTGCTCTTCCTGGCCAACGGCGTCACTGCAGGGTGCACTGGCGGTCCCGTGACGCGTCACGTGTTCGATCACAAGGCAGTTTCCGGTATGACGGCGCCGGACGGCAAGAAGCCCGTCTTCGGATTCGCTGTGGAATCCTTTGGTGATGGCGATGCCTACTTCATGGGGCTAACTGATCCCCGGTCGCTGAAGGAGGGCGAGGGCGTCGCATCATGGTGCAATCTCGTCTCCACCGCCAACGGCGGACTGTTCACCCGGGTCCTTTTCGGCGACCCGGGGTTCCCGAACAGGGAGGCCGCGAAAGCCTGGATGGCGACAAACCAATACACCCAACTCAAAGCACTGCTGGTCAGCCTGAGCTACACCTGACCGACGGACCCGGCCCGGCCGCCTCACTGGCGGCCGGGCCGGACCTTTAGGTCAGGGTCCACGAACACTTCAACAGGCCGAACCAGAGCCCACGGGCAGATGGCCGCCGCAGGGTTTGGGCTCAATCCATTCCAGTCGCGCCAGATCGACCGGAGCCCAAGGCCCGGATGGCATCGTTGAAGTTCTCGCTGGCCAAATAAGGGCACGGCGCGGCCCTATCCCACTGAGCCGGACACAGGTAGCGTTCCTCTACCAGCCCACCAAACTCGGAGCCTCCGATGCCGCTCAAAGCCAGGGACCGAGAAATCCTCGTGCGGGTGCGGGTGGAGTTCGATCAACCCATCAAGCTCTCCCACGAATCCGTGGACCGGCGCCCAGATCACGCCTTGAGGTTGGGGCCGAACTGCAAGACAACGACATCTCCGCCAGCGGTCAAAACTGCGACCCGCGTACCCGAACTCCGTCAGCTGATGATAAGCCGGGTCGTGGAATTCGTCCTCGTCTACTCGATGGACCGTCTGCACCGGAATACGGCAGACGTAAGCGAATACATGTGTGCGGCGAATCTGGCGCCAGACGCGTGCCCGGATGACGTGAATCCGGAATTTCTTCGTGCCAGGCCAGGCGGCGCACTGGCACTTGACCCCGACAGACAAGCGATCCGCAAGCAGATACGATGCACTCAGCAGCCGCCGGCCGCTGGACGATACGGTGCCGGCACTGAAGTCTTGGGGGAACACAGTGAAGCGAAAAATATGGATCATCCTTGCGGCGGTGCTTGTCACTGCAGCCGCGGGTGTCTTTTTTATGCGCTCTGCTGAAGACAAGGTCACCGCCGATGTGGTCTCCCGTACTGAGCGTTTCTCCATTCCGGCAGACTGGAAGCTGGAGGAGAACGTCGCGCGGGGGGAGATGTTCCTCTGCTTCGATACCAACCCGTGCCCGAGCATCTACCGCAGGTGGAACACCGGTAAGGAAATCACTGCCGACGACCTCAAAGCTGTGGTTTCGAAAGCGGGAGTCGAGATGAAAACCGACGGGACATGCTGGAGGCGCTCCAACGACATTGGGGTCGCAACGGTCTGCAGTTCATCCGGCAATGACGGAGAGTATGACTACCTGATCAATGTCATCAGCCCCGACAAAAACGAATCCGACCTCGCTATTCTCACAGTGCGGCCCCACCAATAACCGGCAGAAAATACCCGGTGAATATATCTAGCCAATGGCTGCTGTGAGAGCATCCAGGCCGCATCCACCGCTTTTGGCCGCAGAACAAGGCGGCATTCCGTTCAGCACTATTGGGGATAACAATTGTGCGCCTAAAAACCCTGCAGATCTTACCGCTGCGGCACTCGCTGGAGTCATAGCCTCATTTCCACTCACCGCGCCTCCGGCCATGGCCGCGGACCCGGTGGCCAAAGAATGTGCAAATGTGGAAACCATCCTTGCCCGCGGTTCAGGACAACGCACTTTCGATGTCGAAGCGACCAGGTTCCTGAACCAGCTAAGGCAGGCCTGCGAAACGTAGACGCTTTTTCGAACGTGCCACGTCGTGCTCCGAGTTTGCATGGACGGACTTGTGCAAGGTTTCGCATTGGGCGCCGATGCAACAAGCCCCGCACTAAAAGACGTACGGGGTCCGCTGGGGCGATCACGGCCGAAACTAACTAGATCGGCCGACGGCCTTCGAGCTGGATGGATGTCGAGACCGGAACCGGTCAGAAGAGAGGAAGAAAGGAGAAGAGACCCGGGGAAGTGTGAGACCCGAGGCTAGTTGGCGGAAATTGCCAGAAACTAATCACCGTCATTCCGTGGTTTTCTCCAGCCTCTTACGCTGTCGGATAACTGACCTAGTTGGCGAAGACACTTGGAGACGGCGACTCCGGCCTCTAGGTAGTCAACCAAGGTCCTGTTCGTCCCTGGTTCGGAGAGTGGTTACCATTCGTCACCRATAAATGGTTCATAGACCGACCCGAAGCGCTCATGGGGCTTCTTTTTCGAAGAACAGCGCCATGACGTCGGCCGGCCAGTCCGTCGCGCGACTCGTTTCCTTGTCGACGTGGGCAACGGTCATGACGCAGCGCGACACGTTCGTTCCGCCGGAATCGACCATGGCGCACTCGATAAGCGCATCGGGCCCGCGGAACTCGCGCACGAACGACGTGATGGTGATCTCCTGATCGCCCCGAGCAGGCCGCAGAAAGTCGATCTCCATTCTCCGGACCAAGACCATGAACGGCAATGTGCCCAGCGTTTCCAAGTCCCAACCGACGTAGTCCCGCAGGCCCTCCATCCGGTGATCTGCGTAATAGGTCGCGTATTCCCCCGTGCTCACGTGGTTGTAGGGGTCGAGCTCGGAGAACTTGACCCGGTGCGTGCTCTTGTAAACAATCGGTACCTTCGCCATTCAGCGCCCCTTAGCTTGCCACAATACTGCTCCGCGAAGCCGCAAGCAGCCGATCCGCCCCGCGGTTCAGGAGCCCGTATCCTCGTCTGAGGAGCCGCCCCTTCGGCCCCACGAGCCGAAAAGTGTGGGGCGGGCGGGACCGGCAGGCGACCGCACCCGACGGACGGCCACCACGGCACATGCCCCAATCAGCACGCCGATGAACACGAGGGAAAGACCGACGGTGAACCAACCGCCATGCCCAAAAACCATCATCACAACGCCCGCCAGGGACAGGCCCTTCGCCGCGACGTCCAGATACAACGGGCCCCTCTGGTTCTCCATGCAACTAGGGTAGACCCGTCACACTCCACCAGCGCCGCCCGGCTATAGAGGCTTTGCGACGCCGCCAATTAGGCCCTCCTCGAGCCGGACGGGAACCCGTAGCGGACGGCGGAGTAGGACCGGCGCGCCACCGGCCTGAGCGGTGAGCGCCTGAAGGGTGTGCTTTGCCCATGAAGCGGAAATGTTGGGGTCGCGTCCCGCAAAAATGGGCCCGCACGCGTATGGCGTGCGGGGCCGTCCAGGTTTCAATGAGCACAACAGGAGCGAGCGATGCGCTGCCTGCACTCCAAACGTCCGCTGGAACCGACTCCCTGCGCAGTCGTCATCAAGCCAAGAGCCGCTGAGAGCGCACAAAGCGGGCCCTGCACGATTTGCCGTGCAAGGCCCGCTTTAGTGGTAGCTATTTGGAAGACTTCCAACAAGACGATGCGTCTCTTACAAATAGGGTGCCATTCTTCCAACTAGGTCGACATCTCACATGAGACTAGAAGTCCCAGTCGTCATCCTCAGTATTGACAGCCTTGCCAATCACGTACGACGAACCCGAACCCGAGAAGAAGTCGTGGTTCTCGTCAGCGTTCGGCGACAGGGCCGAGAGGATCGCCGGGTTCACGTCGGTGACCGAGGCCGGGAACATGGCCTCGTAGCCCAGGTTCATCAGGGCCTTGTTGGCGTTGTAGTGCAGGAACTTCTTGACGTCCTCGGCCAGGCCGACGGAGTCGTAGAGGTCGTGCGTGTACTGGACCTCGTTCTCGTACAGCTCGAAGAGCAGCTCGAAGGTGTAGTCCTTGATTTCCTGCCGGCGCTCCTCGGAGACCTTCTCCAGGCCCTTCTGGAACTTGTAGCCGATGTAGTAGCCGTGGACGGCCTCATCGCGGATGATCAGGCGGATCAGGTCGGCCGTGTTCGTCAGCTTGGCCCGTGAGGACCAGTACATCGGCAGGTAGAAGCCCGAGTAGAACAGGAAGCTCTCCAGCAGCGTGGAGGCCACCTTGCGCTTGAGGGGGTCGTCGCCCTGGTAGTAGTCCATGACGATCTGGGCCTTCTTCTGAAGGTTCTCGTTCTCGGTGGACCAGCGGAACGCCTCGTCGATCTCCTTGGTGGAAGCCAGCGTGGAGAAGATGGAGGAGTAGCTCTTGGCGTGCACGGACTCCATGAACGCGATGTTCGTGTAGACAGCCTCTTCGTGCGGGGTGAGTGCGTCCGGAATCAGCGAGACAGCCCCGACGGTGCCCTGGATGGTGTCCAGCAGGGTCAGGCCCGTGAACACGCGCATGGTGAGCTGCTGCTCGTCCGGGGTCAGCGTCGCCCACGACTGCACGTCGTTGGACAGCGGCACCTTCTCCGGCAGCCAGAAGTTGTTGACCAGGCGGTTCCAGACATCCACGTCCTTGTCGTCCTGGATGCGGTTCCAGTTGATCGCCTCGACGTGGCTAAGCAGCTTGACCTTTTCGGTCATGTCATCCCCTAAAGGTTGGGTTTAGTTCTTAGTTAAAGCGTACGACGGCGGGCGGGCGCCCGCCGTCGTACTGTCACGATTTAGTTGAAGCTACAACATGCAGCTGACGCAGCCCTCTACCTCGGTCCCTTCCAGCGCGAGCTGGCGGAGACGGATGTAGTAGATGGTCTTGATGCCCTTCTTCCAGGCATAGATCTGGGCCTTGTTGATGTCGCGCGTGGTGGCCGTGTCCTTGAAGAACAGCGTCAGTGACAGGCCCTGGTCCACGTGCTGCGTGGCGGCGGCGTAGGTGTCGATGACCTTGTCGTAGCCGATCTCGTACGCGTCCTGGTAGTACTCCAGGTTGTCGTTCGTCAGGTACGGCGCCGGGTAGTACACGCGGCCCAGCTTGCCTTCCTTGCGGATCTCGATCTTGGACGCCACCGGGTGGATCGAGGAGGTGGAGTTGTTGATGTAGGAGATCGAGCCGGTAGGCGGAACGGCCTGCAGGTTCTGGTTGTAGATGCCGTGCTCCATGACGGAGGCCTTCAGCTCGCGCCAGTCATCCTGGGTGGGGATGTGGATGTTCTTGAACAGCTCGGCGACCTTCTCGGTCTGCGGGACCCATTCCTGCTCGGTGTACTTGTCGAAGAACTCGCCGGAGGCGTACTTGGACTTCTCGAAGCCGCCGAATGTCTGGCCGGTCTGGATGGCCAGCAGGTTGGAGGCGCGGACCGCGTGGAACACCACCGAGTAGAAGTAGATGTTGGTGAAGTCCAGGCCCTCTTCGGAACCATAGTGGACCCGCTCGCGGGCCAGGTAGCCGTGCAGGTTCATCTGGCCGAGGCCGATCGCGTGGCTCTGGTCGTTACCGCGGGCAATCGAGGGCACCGAGGTGATGTTGGACATGTCCGAGACAGCCGAGAGGGACCGGATGGCCGTCTCGATGGTCAGGCCGAAGTCCGGCGAGTCCATGGTCTTGGCGATGTTCAGCGAACCCAGGTTGCAGGAGATGTCCTTGCCGGTCTGGTCGTAGGACAGGTCATCGTGGTACGTGGTGGGCTGGGAGACCTGGAGGATCTCCGAGCACAGGTTGGACATGATGATCTTGCCGTCGATCGGGTTTTCCCGGTTCACGGTGTCCTCGAACATGATGTACGGGTAGCCGGATTCGAACTGGATCTCGGCGAGGGTCTGGAAGAACTCGCGCGCCTTGATCTTGGTCTTCTTGATCCGGGAATCGTCCACCATCTCGTAGTACTTCTCGGTGACCGAGACGTCGGAGAACGGCATGCCGTAGACCTTTTCGACGTCGTACGGGGAGAACAGGTACATGTCCTCGTCCCGCTTGGCGAGCTCGAAGGTGATGTCCGGGATGACGACGCCGAGCGAGAGGGTCTTGATGCGGATCTTCTCGTCCGCGTTCTCGCGCTTGGTGTCCAGGAAGCGGTAGATGTCCGGGTGGTGCGCGTGCAGGTACACCGCACCGGCACCCTGGCGGGCACCGAGCTGGTTGGCGTAGGAGAAGCTGTCCTCGAGGAGCTTCATCACGGGGATGACACCGGAGGACTGGTTCTCGATCTGCTTGATCGGCGCGCCGACCTCGCGGATGTTGGTCAGCGCGAAGGCGACGCCGCCGCCGCGCTTGGAGAGCTGCAGGGCGGAGTTGATGGACCGGCCGATCGACTCCATGTTGTCTTCGATGCGGAGCAGGAAGCAGGAGACCAGCTCGCCGCGCTGGCGCTTGCCGGCATTCAGGAACGTCGGGGTGGCCGGCTGGAAGCGGCCTTCGATGATCTCGTCCACCATCTGGGTGGCGAGCTTCTCGTCGCCGCGGGCCAGGTGCAGGGCCACCATGCAGACGCGGTCCTCATAGCGCTCCAGGAAGCGCTTTCCGTCGAACGTCTTCAGCGTGTAGGAGGTGTAGAACTTGAACGCGCCGAGGAAGGTCTCGAAGCGGAACTTCTTCTTGTATGCGCGGTTGTAGAGCTCGCGGATGAAGTTCATCGTGTACTGGTCGAGGGTTTCGCGCTCGTAGTACTCGTTCTTGACGAGGTAGTCGAGCTTTTCCTCGAGGTCGTGGAAGAACACGGTGTTGTTGTTCACGTGCTGCAGGAAGTACTGGTGCGCGGCCTCGCGGTCGGCCTCGAACTGGATTTCCCCGTTGGGGCCGTAGAGGTTCAGCATGGCGTTCAGCTCGTGGTAGCCCAGGCCCTTGTAGGCGGCCGGCATCTCGTGCTTCTTCTCAACAGCGGCGGCGGCGGTGCCGGTGCCCGTGTGCAGGCCTGCGCCTTCAGTTACTGCTTTGTCTGCGACAGTCGTGTCCAAAACTCTTCCAATCCTTGTTGTACGCGGTTGACGTCTTCCGGCGTCCCCATGAGTTCGAAGCGATATAGGTGCGGGACCTTGCACTTGGCGGCGATGATGTCCCCTGCCATGCAGTAGTTGTCCCCGAAATTGGTGTTTCCTGCGCCGATCACTCCGCGGATCAGCTTCCGGTTGCCCGGATCGTTCAAAAACCTGATGACCTGCTTTGGAACAGATCCCTCTCCCCCGGTGCCCCCATAGGTCGGGAGCAACAAAACGTAGGGCTCCCGGGCCACCAGCGGAGCGTCCCTCGGGTAAAGGGGGATCCTGGCGGCGTCGACGCCCAGCTTCGCAACGAAGCGTGCGGTGTTTTCGGAGGTGGAGGAAAAGTAGATGAGCCGGCAGTGGGTGGTGGTGGCCGGTGCTGCTGTGCTGACCGCTTCCCCGCCGTCAGCCGTGGCAGCCACCCGATCTTCAGTTGTTACAGCCACGGTGGTCACCTCATCTACCGTGAATTCTTCCCTGGTAGCGGCGTCCTGGGCTTTTCAGGCGACAGGGCGTTTCAGGCTACAGCGACGGCGGCAGCCTGCGCCAGTTCTTCGATCTTGTCCGGGCGGAAACCKGACCAGTGGTCCTGGTCGGTGACGACAACGGGGGCC
This sequence comes from Arthrobacter sp. 05N33_2, assembly GCF_056397425.1. Classification (NCBI taxonomy): domain Bacteria; kingdom Bacillati; phylum Actinomycetota; class Actinomycetes; order Micrococcales; family Micrococcaceae; genus Arthrobacter; species Arthrobacter sp. 05N33_2. Next base: position 3,601 of record NZ_JBFTNJ010000063.1, on the reverse strand, counting down.
TGCATGTAGCCCAGGGACTTCAGGCGCTCAAGGGCTTCCGCGTCCTGGGAAATGTCGACGCTCTGGTAGGCGATGCCCTTCTTGTCCAGCGCGCGGTAGGTCGCGTTGCACTGAACGCAGGCCGGCTTCGTGTAAACCGTAACGGTCATGGTCCTGTCCCCTTTGTTGAAGTCTTCTGTGGAGCGCAATCCCGGCTCCGGATGTCCCGCGCTGATGCTCTGCTGGAACTGTATGTCGATACTACATGTAGTGCAAGMGCCTCAKSKGGACCCCAAGATGATGTATTACAAGTATGTCATTTAACCCACCTTTAATCCACAGGAGGGGGCCCTCCAAATGTCCGGATTTCCGCCATTTTGGTGGACGAAATCCACACCCTGTGGAGTAGTTAGCCACATTAATCACGCCCGCGTGTCGCACCGCAGACGGCGTGTCGCGCGCCGCCGCGGGGACCCGGATTGGTGGCGCCGGCCACTACATCTGGTGTCCGGGCACACGAAAGAGGCGGGCACCGTGGTGCCCGCCTCAAGCGATTCGTGATTGTTCTAACACCGGGGCTAGGAGGCGGAGTCAAGCACGATCTGCTGCACGTCGAGGTAGCCCGTTTCAAACCCGGCCCGGGAGTAGCAGAGGTAGAACAGCCACATCCGCTGGAAGACCGCGTCGAAGCCCATGGCCCCCACCTCGTCCTCGCGGGCCATGAACCGCTCTTCCCAGAGCCGCAGCGTCTGAGCGTAATGCTCACCCATGGCGAGGCGTTCGCGGACGCGCAGTCCGGTCTGCTTCGCCGTGATGTCCTCGATGGCCCGGACGGACGGAATGACCCCGCCCGGGAAGATGTACTTGTGCACCCAGGTGTAGCTGGTGCGGGTGGCCATGAGCCGGTCGTGGGCGATCGTGATGGCTTGGATGGCCACCTTGCCGCCCGGGGCCAGGACCCGCTCGATGGTCTGGAAGTAGGTGGCCCAGTATTCGAAGCCGACGGCCTCGATCATTTCGACCGAGACGACGGCGTCGTACTCGCCCTCCACAGCGCGGTAGTCCTTGAGCTCGATCGTGACGGCGTCGGCGTAGCCGGCCTCGGCCACGCGCTGGCGGGCCAGTTCCTGCTGCTCGCTGGAGAGCGTCACGGAGTAGACGGTGGCGCCGCGGGCGGCGGCGCGCAGGGCAAGCTCTCCCCAGCCGGTGCCGATTTCCAGGACCCGGGTGCCTTCCTTCACACCGGCCTTGTCCAGCAGCCGGTCAATCTTGGCCCGCTGCGCTGCGGCCAGCCCGTCCCAGGCCACGTTCCGCAGGGCGTCGCCGCTTTCCGAGAAGAGGGCGCTGGAGTACGTCATGGTGCTGTCCAGGAACGAGGCGAAGAGCTCGTTGGAGAGGTCGTAGTGCCGGGAGATGTTGGAGCGGGTGTTCTTCTCCGTGTTCCGTTCCCTGCGCGGCTGGCGCGGCAGGTACAGGCCGCGCAGCTTCTGCAGCGGCTCGGGAACGAGCGTGCCGACGCGGGAGGCAAACACCTCCATGACGGCGGTGAGGTCATCGGCGTCCCAGTCGCCGGCCATGAAGGACTCGCCCAGGCCGATCAGGCCGCCGTCGCCGAGGCGGGTGGCGAAGGCAACGGGTCGGTTGATGGTCATGACGGGATAGCCGGCGGCAGCCTGGTCAGAGGCGGTGCCGGCGGGTACCCGGTCGGAGGGAGCCGTGCCCAGTGCTGCTTTGCCCAATACTGTGCCGTCCGGGTACCGGACTTCCAGCGGCAGCCTGCGCACGGCCGCCTTGAAGATGGCGTCCGCAGCGCGTCCGGCCACACGGGCCTTGAGGCTCGAGGGCACCGTGGCGATGCTGGGCCAGATGGCGGCATCGATGGTGGCGGGAGGCTGGGGAACGGTGTACGGCACCCTGCTGGTGACGAGCCCGCTGTCGACGGCGCTGCCGGCAACTGCGCTGCCGTTTACTGCGTTGCTGTGAGTGGTGCCCTGTGCCCGTCCCGTACCGGATCCGGTCGCTTCGGTCATTGTCACTGAACTGCCTCCTGTGAAGGGTGGTGTGGTTTTTTGATGATGGGCAGGCGGCGCGCCCACAGTTTGATGCCCTGCCAGCGGATCTGCGCCGCGACACGCAGCGGGGCCGCGGGTACGGCGAGCGCCGCGGACACGATGTTCCGCACGTTTGCTTGGTGCCGGACGCCGTCCATGGTGGCGATGAAGGGCTGCTGTCCCTCCCGTTCCAGGACGATCGATACGGCGAGCCGTTCGCCGGGTTCGGGGAGCTTCATGCGGTACTCGCCGTCGACGTCRTTGAACGGCGAGACGTAGAACGCCTTCGGGACGCTCGCCCTGCCCGTGGCGTCGGTTTCGAGGAGGTAGCAGTGCCGCTCCCCGTACGTGTTGTGGACCTCGGCGACGACGCAGCGCAACTCACCGGAGGCACTATGGCACCAGAACACGCTCAGCGGGTTGAACACGTGCCCGAACACCCGGGCGCTGGCAAGCATGGTGATGCGCCCGCCGTCGGGCTTTATCCCCTGGGTGGCAAGGTAGTTTTCCACGTTGCCGCGCAGGGTGCCGTCCGGATCACCGAGGTGGTCCTCCACCCGGAATCCCGCCAGCGGCCGCAGCAGGCGCGGCAGCTGCGGGAGATGGTCGACGTCGACATACCAGCTGTAGCTGCGGTAGGTAAACGCGTTGCGCAGCGGAGTCCGCCGCACATGGGCGATGGCAGTGCGGTAGATGGCCGCGCCGTGGAGGCCGGCCGGATGGATGGTGGCCGGCGCGCTCATGGCACCTCCACCGCGGCCGGCGGAACTGCGGCCGGCTGGACTGCGGGCGGCGCGAGGTCCGGGTCCACGGCCACCGTGCCGATGTTAACGGGAAGCGGGTCCCAGTCGCGGCCGAGCCGGGCGGCCGCCTTGAGGCCGGACAGGGCGCCGTCCTCGTGGAATCCCCAGCCGTGGTACGCGCCGGCGAAAGCCAGCCGCCCGTCGCCGAGTCCGAGGATCCGCTGCTGCGCCGCCAGCGACTCCGGGGTGTACTGCGGGTGCTCGTAGACCATCCGGTCCAGGACCGTGGCGTCGTCGATCAGCTCGGATTCGCCGAGGCTGACGATGTACCGGCCGCCGTCGACGGGTTCCAGCCGTTGCAGCCGGGTCATGTCGTAGCTGACCAGGACCTTGTCCGGCCGGGCGTCGCAGGACGGAAGCCGGTAGTTCCAAGAGGCCTGGGCGTTGGGGCTGGCCGGCAGCACGGCCTCGTCCCGGTGGAAGAGCGTCTGGTTCACCGAATACGGCATGCCGCCAAGGGCGGCCCTCTCGGCCGCCGAGGCGTCGGTGAGCATGCGCAGGGCCTGCGCCGGGTGGGTGGCGATGACGACGGCGTCAAAGGTCTCGCGCACGGTCCCGGCACCGAGCGCGGACGTGACGTCGACGCCGTCGGCGTGCCGGTGCACCGTGGTGACCGGGCTGGCGAGCCGGATGTCCGGCAGGGTCGCGGCGACCTTGTTGACGTAGCTGCGCGAGCCGCCGGTGACGGTCCGCCATTGCGGGGAGCCCTTGACGCCGAGCAGGCCGTGGTGGCCCAGGAAGGTGAACAGGTAGCGGGCCGGGTAGGCC
>NZ_JBFTNJ010000062.1:0-19714 GCF_056397425.1 Arthrobacter sp. 05N33_2 | reverse complement strand
CATTCAGAGGCTCACAAGCCCCTGAACAGGGAAAACACGTGCCCGAGGTGGGACTCGAACCCACACACCTTTCGATACCGCATTTTGAGTGCGGCGCGTCTGCCAATTCCGCCACTCGGGCGCGGAGTACACCGGTGTAACAATCAGCCTGCCACAGTGCTGTGAGCAACGCGATCGCTTCCAGTGCGCGAAATTACTCTACATGCAGATAGGCTGAATTCCAGAATCGCGCCAGTGACGCCGCATCGAACCAAACCGGTCCAAGTACATTGGCGGACAAAACCTATGATGGTTGAGTTCCCGCCGTACCTTTCCAAGGAGTTCCCGTGTCAGAACAGACGGAGTCAACCCCCACTTCCCAGCCGGCGCGCCGCGTTGTCGTCGCCGAGGATGAGACCCTCATCCGCCTGGACATCATCGAGATCCTGCGGGGCGAAGGCTACGACGTCGTCGGCGAGGCGGACAACGGCGAAAAGGCCGTCCAGCTTGCCGAGGAGCTCAAGCCCGACCTGGTCCTGATGGACGTCAAGATGCCGGTCATGGACGGCATCTCGGCCGCCGAGAAGATCGTCAAGGCCCGGATCGCCCCCGTGGTCCTGCTCACCGCGTTCAGCCAGAAAGAACTCGTGGAGCGCGCCCGCGACGCCGGCGCCATGGCGTACGTGGTCAAGCCGTTCACCCCGGCGGACCTCATCCCGGCCTTGGAGATCGCGCTGTCCCGCCACGAGGAAATCAAGGCCCTCGAGAGCGAGGTCACCGACCTGCAGGAGCAGTTCGCCACCCGCAAGCTCGTGGAGCGCGCCAAGAGCCTCCTGACCACCAAGATGGGCCTGACGGAACCGGAAGCCTTCCGCTGGATCCAGAAGACCTCGATGGACCGCCGCCTCAGCATGCGCGAGGTGGCCGAAACCATCATCAACCAGGTCAACTAGCGGCCGGAAGCCGCGCACGCGAAGCACTAAGCACTAAGCACTAAAAAGGGAGGATCCCCGCCAGCCGGCGGGGATCCTCCCTTTTGCGTTCAAGCTTTCAGAACTAGGCCTGGACCCGGTTCTTCTTCTTCTTTTCCGGCCACGGGCCGAGCTTGTCCTTGGCCACGGCCGCTTCGCCCTGGCCGCCGATGTCAGCGAGGTCGCCCACCTTGTGGACCTTCAGCAGGTTCGTCGAACCGGCCTTTCCGGGAGGCGAACCGGCGGCGATGACCACCAGGTCGCCGTCCTCGACGACGTCGAGTTCCAGCAGGCTGCGGTCAACCTGGGCCGTCATCTCGTCGGTGTGGCCCACCATCGGGACGAGGACCGGCTGGATCCCCCAGGTCAGTGCGAGCTGGTTCCAGACGTGCTCCACCGGAGTGAAGGCGAAGACCGGCTTGATGGGGCGCAGCCGGGAGAGGCGGCGTGCAGAGTCACCGGACTGGGTGAAGGTACAGATGTACTTCGCATCCAGCTGGTCGGCGATCTCGACGGCGGCCCGGGTGATGGCGCCGCCGCGGGTCTTGGGCTTGGTGCCGAGCGGGGGGACGCGCTCCAGGCCGTGCTCCTCGGTGGACTCGATGATCCGGGCCATGACCTTGACGGTCTCGATCGGGTACTTGCCCACGCTGGTCTCGCCGGAGAGCATGACCGCGTCGGCGCCGTCGAGCACCGCGTTGGCGCAGTCGGAGGCCTCGGCGCGGGTCGGGCGCGGGTTGTCGATCATGGACTCGAGGACCTGGGTGGCCACGATGACCGGTTTGGCCCAGCGGCGTGCCAGTTCGATGGCGCGCTTCTGCACGATCGGCACTTCCTCGAGGGGAAGTTCCACGCCGAGGTCGCCACGGGCCACCATGATGGCGTCGAAGGCGTCGATGATCTCGGGGAGCTGCTCCACGGCCTGCGGCTTCTCGATCTTGGCGATCACCGGCACGCGGCGGCCTTCTTCGTCCATGATCTCGTGCACGCGGACGATGTCCGAGGCATCCCGGACGAAGGACAGGGCAACCATGTCCACGCCGCGGCGCATGGCCCAGCGCAGATCGTCCTCGTCCTTTTCGCTCAGCGCGGGAACGTTGACAGCAACGCCGGGCAGGTTGATGCCCTTGTTGTTCGATACCCAGCCGCCAACGATCACCTGGGCGACCACCTTGACGGCGTCGACGTCGATCGCGCGGAGGGCGACCTTGCCGTCGTCGATCAGCAGGGCATCACCGGGGTTGACGTCCTCTGTCAGGCTCTTGAGGGTCGTGGAGCAGATGTCCTTGGTGCCGGGAACGTCCTCGGTGGTGATCGTGAACGTGTCACCGACCTCCAGGAGGTGGGGACCATCGACGAAACGTCCGAGGCGGATCTTCGGGCCTTGCAGGTCGGCCATGATGGCCACGGCCTTGCCGAGCTGTCCCGCAGCCTTGCGGACGTTCTCGTAGGTGTTGTCGTGCACGGAGTAATCGCCGTGGCTCATGTTCATGCGTGCCACGTCAACGCCGGCTTCCAGCACGGCCAGCGTGTTGTCAAAGCTTGCGATTGCCGGTCCGAAAGTGGCCACGATTTTAGCGCGTCTCATATACCTACCCTACTGGTGTGTTGCATGGATTAAGTTGAAGTGCGGATGAATCCCGGAGGTCCTGTGGGACTACAGAACAGCCATCGCACGGTCGGTCGGCGCCACGGGTGCCGGCAGAATGGTGCTGCCCATCAGGAACTTGTCCACCGCGGCCGCGCAGGCGCGCCCTTCGGCGATGGCCCAAACGATGAGCGACTGGCCGCGGCCGGCGTCGCCCGCGACGAAGATGCCTTCAGTGTTGGTCATGTAGTAGCCGTCGCGTGCCACGTTGCCGCGGCCGTCAAAGTCGGCCTGGACCTGGTCGGTGATCCCTGCCGGCTCGGCGCCGGTGAAGCCCAGGGACAGGAAGACGAGGTCCGCCGGAATGATCCGCTCGGTGCCGGCCTTCGGCAGGCGTTTGCCGTCGACGAATTCCGTCTCCGCAACCTTGACGCCCGTGAGTTTGCCGTTTTCCCCGACGAACTCCACGGTGGAGGCGAGGTAGGTGCGTTCGCCGCCTTCCTCGTGCGCGCTGGCGACCTCGAACAAGGTGGGGAACGTCGGCCAGGGCTGGTGGCCGGCCCGCTCGACGGGCGGCTGCTTGCCGATCGCCAGGGTGGTCACGGACGCGGCCTGGTGACGGTGCGCGGTGCCGAGGCAGTCGGCGCCGGTGTCGCCGCCGCCGAGGATGACCACGTGCTTGCCCGCGGCATTGATCTGGTTCTCCACGGTCTCCCCCGCCACCACCCGGTTGGCGGGCACGAGGTAGTCCATGGCGTAGTGGACGCCGTCGAGGTCGCGGCCCGGGATCGGCAGGTCACGTGGGACGGTGGCCCCGGTGGCGATGACGACGGCGTCGTACCGGCGGCGCAGCTGCTCCCACGTCACGTCGGTGCCGACGGCCACCCCGGTGCGGAACCGGGTGCCTTCGGCCTTCATCTGCTCCAGCCGGCGGTCCACCTGCTCTTTTTCCATCTTGAAGTCGGGGATCCCGTAGCGCAGGAGGCCGCCGATCTTGTCGTCGCGCTCGTACACGGCCACAGTGTGGCCCACCCGGGTCAGCTGCTGGGCGACGGCGAGCCCGGCGGGGCCGGAACCGACGACGGCGACCGTCTTGCCGGTCAGGCGCGCCGGCGGCAGCGGATTGACCCAGCCGTTCTCGAAGGCCTGGTCCACGATGGACACCTCGACCTGCTTGATGGTCACGGCGGGCTGGTTGATGCCGAGTACGCAGGACGCCTCGCAGGGGGCCGGGCACAGCCGTCCGGTGAACTCGGGGAAGTTGTTGGTGGCGTGCAGCCGCTCCATCGCTTCCTCGCCCTTGTCCCGCCAGACGAGGTCGTTCCATTCCGGGATGAGGTTGCCCAGCGGGCAGCCCTGGTGGCAGAACGGGACGCCGCAGTCCATGCAGCGGCCGGCCTGGCTCTTCAGGACACCCTTTTCCTGGGCCTCGTAGACCTCTTTCCAGTCCATGATGCGGACCGGGACGGGACGGCGCGGCTGGGTTTCACGCTGACGTACTTTCAGAAATCCGCGTGGATCAGCCACCGGTCACCTCCAGGATTCGAGACCAAACTTCTTCGCCGTCGGGGTCCAGGCCCTCTTCGATGGCGTCAAGACGGGTTTGCAGGACGGCCGCGTAGTCGCGCGGCAGCACCTTGGTTATGCGGGCTGCGGTGTCATCGAAGTTTTCGAGGAGCCGTGCCGCGAGCAGCGACTCGGTTTCCTCGAGGTGCTTGACGAGCAGCCCGTGGACGATGTCGCGGTCCTCGGCGTCGAGCTCGCGCAGCTGCAGCTCGCCTGACTCGAGGGCCTGCTTGTTGACGCGCTCGGTCTGCAGGTCCAGCACGTAGGCCGTGCCCCCGGACATGCCGGCGCCGAAGTTGCGGCCGGTGCGGCCGATGATGAGCGTCTGGCCGCCGGTCATGTACTCGCAGCCGTGGTCCCCGATGCCCTCGACCACCGCGGTGGCGCCGGAGTTGCGGACCAGGAAGCGTTCGCCCACCTGACCGCGCAGGAACATTTCACCGCTTGTGGCGCCGTAGCCGATCACGTTGCCGGCGATCACGTTGCGCTCGGCCGGGAAGACGTTGGTGCGGTCCGGCCGGACGATGATGCGGCCGCCGGAGAGTCCCTTGCCGACGTAGTCGTTGGAGTCGCCGAACATGCGCAGGGTGATGCCGGCCGGCAGGAACGCCCCGAGTGACTGGCCCGCGGTGCCATTGAGCGTGATGTCAATGGTGTCGGTGGCCAGGACGTCGGTGCTGAAGGTCTTCGTCACGACGTGGCCGAGCATGGTGCCGACGGAGCGGTCCGTGTTGATGACGTTCACGGAGATCTTCACCGGCGTGCGGTCGCTCAGCGCTTCGGCCGCCATGGCGATCAGGCGCTGGTCGAAGTGCTTGTCGAGTTCGTGGTTCTGGCCGGTGAGGTTGCGCAGCGGCGCGTCGTTGTCGAACTCGAGCCCGTGCAGGATCGGATCCAGGTCCAGCCCTTCGGCCTTCCAGTGGTTGATCGCGTCGCGGGAGTCGAGCATCTCGGCGTGGCCGATCGCTTCCTCGATGCTGCGGAAACCCAGCTCGGCGAGGATTTCGCGGACTTCCTCGGCAAGGAATTCGAAGAAGTTCACCACGAATTCGGGCTTGCCGTTGAACCGGGAGCGCAGCTCGGGGTTCTGGGTTGCGACGCCCACCGGGCAGGTGTCCAGGTGGCAGACGCGCATCATGATGCAGCCGGAGACCACCAGCGGGGCGGTGGCGAAACCAAACTCCTCGCCGCCGAGCAGCGCGGCGATCACGACGTCGCGGCCGGTCTTGAGCTGGCCGTCGACCTGAACCACCACACGGTCGCGCAGGCCGTTGAGCATAAGCGTCTGCTGCGTCTCGGCGAGGCCGAGTTCCCACGGGACACCGGCGTGCTTGAGCGAGTTCAGCGGCGAGGCGCCGGTACCGCCGTCGTGCCCGGAGACCAGCACGACGTCGGCCTTCGCCTTGGTGACGCCGGCCGCCACGGTGCCGATCCCGACCTCGGAGACGAGTTTGACGTGCACCCGGGCCGAGGGGTTGGCGCGCTTGGCGTCATAGATCAGCTGCGCGAGGTCCTCGATCGAGTAGATGTCGTGGTGCGGGGGCGGCGAAATGAGGCCGACGCCGGGCGTCGAGTGCCGCGTGCGGGCCACCCAGGGGTAGACCTTCTGCGCCATCAGCTGGCCGCCTTCGCCGGGCTTGGCACCCTGGGCCATCTTGATCTGGATGTCGTCCGCGTTGGACAGGTACAGGCTGGTGACGCCGAAGCGGCCGGAGGCGATCTGCTTGACCGCGGAACGGCGGGTGGGATCGAGCAGCCGGTCCACGTCCTCGCCGCCTTCACCGGTGTTGGACTTGCCGCCCAACCGGTTCATGGCGATCGCGAGGGTCTCGTGGGCTTCCTTGGAGATGGAGCCGTAGCTCATGGCGCCGGTGGAGAACCGCTTGACGATGCTGGAAACCGGTTCGACTTCCTCGAGCGGCACCGCGGGACGGGAACCGGCCTTGAACTTCAGCAGACCGCGCAGGGTCATGAGGTTCTCGGACTGGTCGTCAACGCCGCGGGTGTAGGCCTTGAAGATGTCGTAGCGACGTTCACGCGTGGCGTGCTGGAGCCGGAAGACGGTCTCGGGGTTGAACAGGTGGGGTTCGCCGTCGCGGCGCCACTGGTATTCGCCGCCGCCGAGCAGGGGCTGGTGCGGCAGTTCGATGCCGTTCTCGGGGTAGGCCATGCGGTGCCGGGCCAGGACTTCGGCGGCAATGACGTCGAGGCCGACGCCGCCGAGCTGGGAGTGCGTGCCGGAGAAGTACTCGTCCACGAGGTCCTGGCCGAGGCCGAGCGCTTCGAAGGTCTGGGCACCGGTGTAGGAGGCCACGGTGGAGATGCCCATCTTGGACATGATCTTCAGGACGCCCTTGCCCAGGCCCTTGATCAGGTTGTAGACGCCGTCCGGCGGGGTGACCCCCACGACGTCGCCGGAGGCGATGAGCTGCTCCACGGATTCCATGGCCAGGTACGGGTTCACGGCGGAGGCGCCGTAGCCGATGAGCACGGCGACGTGGTGGGTCTCGCGGACGTCGCCGGCCTCCACCACGAGCGCGGTCTTGGTGCGGTTGGCGCTGCGCAGCAGGTGGTGGTGCACGGCGCTGACCAGCAGCAGGGACGGGATCGGGGCCCACTGGGCGTTCGAGTCGCGGTCTGAAAGCACCACGTACTGGACGCCGCGGTTTATGGCGCCGGAGACCTGCTCGCAGATTTCGGTGAGCCGGGCCCGGAGGGAGTTCTCGCCGCCTTCGGGGCGGTAGAGTCCGCGGACCTTCATGGCGACCTTGCCGCCGTCGGCGCTCTCGATGTTCGCGATCTTGGCGAGCTGGTCGTTGTTGATCACGGGGAACGGCAGCGAGACCTGCGGCTGCCGGACCTGCTTGGTGTCCAGCAGATTGCCGTTCGGGCCGATTGCGCACGTCAGGGACGTGACAAGCTCTTCACGGATGGCGTCCAGCGGCGGGTTGGTGACCTGCGCGAAGGACTGCACAAAGTAATCGAAGAGCAGCCGCGGACGCTTGGACAGCACGGCCACCGGGGTGTCCGAGCCCATGGCACCGAGCGGTTCGGCGCCGGTGCGGGCCATCGGGCCCAGCAGGATTTTCAGTTCCTCGGTGGTGTAGCCGAAGGTGCGCTGGCGGATGTTGACCGAGGCGGCGGTGTGCACGACGTGCTCGCGTTCGGGCAGGTTCTTGAGGTCGATCAGGTTGTCCTTGACCCATTCGGCCCAGGGGTTCGCTGCGGCAACCTCGGCCTTGACCTCGGCGTCGTCGATGATCCGGCCGGCCCCGGTGTCCACCAGGAACATCTTGCCCGGCGAGACGCGGCCCTTCTTGACCACCTTGGAGGGTTCGACGTCGATCACGCCGACTTCGGAGGCGAAGACGATCAGGCCGTCCTCGGTGATCCAGTACCGGCCCGGGCGCAGGCCGTTGCGGTCCAGCGTGGCGCCGACCAGGTTGCCGTCCGTGAAGGAGACGGCCGCCGGGCCATCCCACGGCTCCATGAGCATCGAGTGGTATTCGTAGAAGGCGCGGCGGGCCGGATCCATGGTGGCGTGGTTTTCCCACGCCTCCGGGATCATCATCATGATCGAGTGCGTGATGGGCCGGCCGGAGAGCCAGAGCAGTTCGGCGACCTCGTCGAAGGAGGCCGAGTCCGAGGCGCCCGGGGTGCAGATCGGGAACAGCTCTTCGGGTGAGTCCCCCAGCAGCGGGCTGGCGAGCTGGGACTGCCGGGCCCGCATCCAGTTGCGGTTGCCCTTGACGGTGTTGATTTCGCCGTTGTGCGCGATGGTGCGGAACGGCTGGGCCAGCGGCCAGGACGGGAACGTGTTGGTGGAGAAGCGCGAGTGAACGATCGCGAGCTTGGTCTTGAAGCGCTTGTCCGACAGGTCCGGGTAGAACGGCTCGAGCTGCGCGGTGGTGAGCATGCCCTTGTAGACGATGGTCCGGGAGGAGAGCGACGGGAAATACACGCCAAACTTGTTCTGGGCGCGCTTGCGGATCCGCCAGGCGCGGGAATCGAGCTCGTTGCGCTCGAGGGTTTCCCCGGTGCTGGAGGCGAAGAACGGCTGCGAGAAGTACGGCATGCAGGCCCGGGCCATGGCCCCGACCAGGTCGGCCACGATCGGGACTTCACGCCAGCCCAGGACGGTCAGGCCCTCGTCCGCGGCGAGGCCTTCGATGCCGGCGCGGGCGGCGTCGGATTCGCGCTGCTCGGCGGGCAGGAACGCGGTTCCCACGATGTACTGGCCGGGGGCCGGAAGTTCGAAGTCCGTGACTGCGCGGAAGAATTCGTCCGGCACCTGCATCAGGAGGCCGGCGCCGTCGCCGGTACCTTCATCGGCGCCCACGGCACCGCGGTGCTCGAGGTTGCGCAGGGCGGTCAGGGCGGCGTCGACGATGTCGTAGCCAGGCTCACCGCGGAGCGTGGCGATGATGGCCAGGCCGCAGGCGTCCTTCTCGTTTTCCGGGTTGTAGAGTCCGGCAGCGGCCGGAATCGCCGCGAAGCGGCTGAAGGGTGACGCGGCAGCCGAGGGCTGGTCCGGATCGGACCAGCTGGGGCTGTGAAGAGTTTGGGTCATTGGAGACGTCCTTCCTCCTGATCGTGCGTATGGGAGGGACAACATTGGCCCCACTCGGCACGCCGGTGTGTGACGGGCGCAACAGAGTGTTTTTCTAACTGGAATTGTAGGCCAGCCCGGCCTCCTGTACTAACAGTTACGCAGGTGCTGGCCCGGGCTTGCATGGACAGCTTCGATCTGCTGTCCACGGCAAGCCCTCTTGCCACGACGCTGTGGAGTCGGGTCCGGTGAGCGGTGGCTCCGGTCAACCCGAAGTGCCGGCGCTGAGCTACTTGGTGCCCTCAGCCTCCGGCGCGGTTCCAGTTCCCTGGCGGCCGGAAACTCCGGCTGCCGGAGCTCCATTGGCGGGCGCGGTGCCGCCCGTGGAGTCCCTGCCCGCATCCTCGGATGCGCGAACTGGTCCGCTTTGGTTATTCCGGAGATTAGCACGGGATTCACTATCTGAGACAGCGGCGTCCGAATGGCGGATGGTTGCCGCGTCTGCGGGGACGGTGGCGCGGTCAGCGTGGGCGGCACTGTCGGCGCCGGTGGTGCGGTCAGCGCTGGTGGCGCGGTCAGCGCTGTCGGCCTCGGTCGCGTCAGCGTCCGCCTTTGACTCTGCCGACTCTTCCTCCGCCGACTTTTCCTCAGCCGGCGAAGTCTCCACCGGCTGGGTCCCTGCCGGCTGTGTCTCTGCCGGCGCGCGGCCGGGGAGGAACGGGGTGTCCGGCTCGGAGCGCTTGCGCAGGCCGAGGAGGATGAAGGCGAGCAGGGCTCCGGCGAAGACGATGATGCTGGTCCAGACATTGAGCCTGCTGGTGAGCCCGAAGAGGGTGATCTGTTCGGCGTCGTCGATCCGCATGGCCTCGATCCAGACGCGGCCCAGGGTGTAGTACATGGCGTAGACGCAGAAGAGGCGGCCGCGGCGGAAGCTGAATTTGCGGTCGAGTGCCAGCAGGATCAGCACGCCGGCCAGGTTCCACAGCGACTCGTAGAGGAACGTCGGGTGGAAGAGCGTGTCCGTCGGCATGCCGGCGGGGAAGTTCGGGTTGTTGGGATCGATCTGCAGCCCCCACGGAAGCGTGGTGGGGCCGCCGAAGAGTTCCTGGTTGAAGTAGTTGCCCCACCGGCCAATGGCCTGGGCCAGCAGCAGTCCGGGGGCCGCGGCGTCCATGAAGGCGCTCAGCTTCACCCCGGCACGCCGGCACCCGATCCAGGCGCCCACGGCGCCGAGCACGACGGCGCCCCAGATGCCCAGGCCGCCGCGCTGGATCTGCGGAATCAGGGACAGGTCCCCTGTGCCGTCGAATCCCGGGCCGAAGTAGGCGTCCGGAGAGGAGAACACGTGGTACAGCCGTCCGCCGATAATGCCGAACGGGATGGCCCAGATGGCGATATCCCAGACGCTGCCCTCGGGGGCGCCGCGGCGTGCCCAGCGGACGGAGGTCAGCCACAGGCCGGCAATAATGCCGGCGAGGATGCACAGGGCGTAGGCGTGGATGCGCAGGGACCCCCACGGCAGCGGGATGTCGAATCCGGACCAGGTGGGGCTCGGAATGCTCGCGGGAATCATCGCCGCCGCGTGGAGGACTGACTGCATTGCTTAGGCTTCTTCCTTGGTAAGGCCGGTGCTGAGGTCTTTCGTCAAGGAGGCTACCGCATCCACGCCGCCGTCCCGGATTGCCGCGACGAGGGCGGTGCCGACAATCACGCCGTCGGCGTACTCGGCGATCTCGCGGACATGGCTGGCGGTGGAGACGCCGAGGCCCACGCAGACGCGCTCGGCGCCCGCGGCGTGCGCTGCGGCGACGACGTCCCTGGCCGCGGAGCTGACCGAGGTCCGGGCGCCGGTGACGCCCATGATGGAGACGGCGTAGACGAAGCCGCGGCTCGCGTCGACCGTGCGTTTCATGCGTTCGGGCGAGGACGAGGGAGCCACGAGGAACACCCGGTCCAGGCCGTACTTGTCCGAGGCCGCCATCCATTCGGCGGCCTCGTCCGGAATGAGGTCGGGCGTGATGAGCCCGGCTCCCCCGGCCTCGGCCAGGCGGCGGGAGAACTCGTCCACGCCCATCCGGACCACGGGGTTCCAGTACGTCATGACCAGCACGGCGGCGTCGGTCTTGCTCGTAATGCCGCGGACGACGTCGAAGACCTCCCGGACGTGGAAGCCCTTCGCGAGGGCCTCCGTCGTGGCGGCCTGGATGACCTGGCCGTCCATGACCGGGTCCGAGTACGGGATGCCGATCTCGATGAGGTCGGCGCCGTTCTCGGCCAGGGCGATGCCGGCGGCAATGGTGTCTTTAACGCTCGGGTAGCCGGCGGGCAGGTAGCCGATCAGGGCCGCCCGGCCCTGGGCGCGGGCGCGGTCAATGGCCGCGGCCGACTTGCTGGCGTGCTGGGTGCCGTCCTGGCTGGTGCTCACAGCTGTTCCCCCTCTTTGGCGATTTCGGCTTCAGGTGAATCCTTGTCCAGCAGGTCGAACCATTCCGCGGCCGTGGCCACGTCCTTGTCGCCGCGGCCGGAGAGGTTCACGATCACGATTTTCTCTGAGGCGTCTGTTGCCTTGCCTGCGGCCGCGTCAGCGGCGAGCCGCTGGCCCACCTTGATGGCGCCGGCGAGGGCGTGGGCGGACTCGATGGCGGGGATGATGCCCTCGGTGCGGCACAGGAGGCGGAAGGCCTCCATGGCCTCGCTGTCCGTGATGGGCTCGTAGCTGACCCGGCCAATGTCGGCCAGGTAGGAGTGCTCGGGGCCGACTCCGGGGTAGTCCAGGCCCGCGGAGATCGAGTGCGACTCGATGGTCTGGCCGTCGTCGTCCTGCATGAGGTAGGAGCGGGCGCCGTGCAGCACGCCGGGCTTGCCGAGGGTGATGGTGGCTGCGTGGCGTCCGGTTTCGACGCCCTCGCCGCCGGCCTCGAACCCGTAGATCTTGACCGAAGGGTCATCGAGGAAGCCGTGGAAAATGCCGATTGCGTTGGAGCCGCCGCCGATGCAGGCACAGACGGCATCCGGCAGCCGGCCCGTCTGGTCCAGGATCTGGGCGCGGGCTTCCTCGCCGATGACCTCGTGGAAGTAGCGGACCATCGCCGGGAAGGGGTGTGCTCCGGCGGCGGTGCCCAGCAGGTAGTGCGTATTGCCCACGTTGGCCACCCAGTCGCGCAGGGCCTCGTTGATGGCGTCCTTGAGAGTCTGGGATCCGTTGGTGACCGGGATGACCGTGGCCCCAAGGAGCTCCATGCGGGCCACGTTGAGGGATTGCCTGCGGCAGTCCTCGGCGCCCATGTAGACCACGCATTCCAGGCCCAGCAGGGCTGCGGCCGTGGCGCTGGCGACGCCGTGCTGGCCGGCGCCGGTTTCGGCGATGACGCGGGTTTTGCCCATCCGCTTGGCGAGCAGCGCCTGGCCCAGGACGTTGTTGATCTTGTGCGAGCCGGTGTGGTTGAGGTCTTCGCGCTTGAGGAAGATCCGCACCCCGCCGGCGTGCTCGGCGAAGCGCTTGGCCTCGGTCAGCAGCGACGGCCGGCCTGAGTAGTTCTTGTTCAGTTCGGCGATCTGGGCTGTGAACTCCGGATCGGCCTTGGCCTTCTCGAAGGTGTCTTCGAGCTCGTCCAGGGCCGCGATGAGCGACTCTGGCATCCACCGGCCGCCGTAGTTCCCGAAGTAGGGCCCCGGGGCGTGGCGCAGGGACGGTTCGCCCTGCGCGGGATGCTCCGCGGGGCGGCCGCCCTGCAGGAACGCGTCCACGGCACTTTCGTCAGAGCCGGCTGCTGGTGCATCGACCATCAGTCTCACCATCCTGTTCCACTGCTAGCTTTGGGGATCTGCTGATGAGATCCGCTCATTGGTCCGGGCAAAATCGCGGGCCCGGCACCGCTCACGGTCCGGACGGAGGCGCCAGGACCGGCCGGCCTCAGGCGCGCGCGGCGATTGCCGTCGCGCCGGCAGCCATGAATTCGGCGATCCGCTCGCGGGGCGTCGCGTCACTGACCAGCGCCTCGCCGACCAGGACCGCGTTGGCTCCGCGGGCCGCGTAGTGCTTGACATCCTCGACGTCGCGCACACCGGACTCGGCGACCACGAGCGCACCGGCGGGAATGCCGCCGGTCAGCGCCGCGAAGACGGAACGGTCGACGTCGAGCGTCTTGAGGTTGCGTACGTTGACGCCGATGATCCGGGCCTCCGCGGCGACTGCGCGCTCGATTTCCTCCGCCGTATGGGTCTCGACCAGCACGTTCATGCCGAGCTCGCGGCTGAGGGCCGTGAACTCACGCAGCTGGGCGTCCGAGAGCGAGGCCACGATCAGCAGGATCAGGTCGGCACCGTGCGCCCGGGCCTCCCAGATCTGGTACTCGTCAACCATGAAGTCCTTGCGCAGCAGCGGAATATCCACGGCTGCCCGGACGGCGTCGAGATCGGCCAGGGAGCCGCCGAAGCGGCGCTCCTCGGTCAGGACGCTGATCACGGCGGCCCCGCCGTCGGCGTACTGCGCGGCGAGGGACGCGGGATCGGCAATGTCCGCGAGCTGGCCCTTGGACGGGCTGCGGCGCTTGACCTCGGCAATTACCTTGAGCTGGTCCCGGCTGCTTGAGGTCCCGCCCAGGGCGGCCCAGGCGTCACGGGCGGGCGCCGCCGCGGCGGCACGCTCTTTCAGCTCCGCGAGCGTAACCAGACGCTGGCGCGCCTGCATATCCTCCCTGACACCGGCATTGATGTCGTCGAGAACGCTCACGCTCAGTGGCCGGAGTTCTTCAGCTTGCTGCCGCCGACGCCGTAGCCGGCCTTACGCATGGCCCAGCCGGCGAGCAGGCCGACCACCATGACCGCCGCACCCGCGACAAAGATCGGGGTGTTGGCGATGACGAAGGCGATGGACGCAATGAGGGCGCCGATCAGCATCACGATCACGCAGGTCCACGCGGCCGGGCTGTTGCCGTGACCCTGGGGTTCGCTGTGGTCGACGTCGTCGTAGACGCCCTTCGGCGCAGCGGACGTGGATGCGGAAACAGTGGCTTTGCTCATTGAAATCTCCTCAGGATGAATACTGCTTACATTCTGCCATTTTTTGCTGTGTTATTTGGCCGCGTTGCTGTCGCGTTACCGGTCGCGCCCGCGGCATCGGCTCAGGTGGGGTCGTCACCGCGGGACAGCCGGTCCCAGCTGTCAATCTCGTCCGCGGGGGCGGCCGGCGCATTACCGCCAGCTGCAGTGCCGCCGGCGGCGGGCCCGGCGGCGGCCGCGTCATATTTGGTGCGGGTCTTCCAGTAGCGGCCGGCCGGCACGATCGCCAGGGCGCTGAGTCCCAGCAGGGCTCCGGCGACGACGGCGAGGACGGGGAACACTGTTACGTCCACCTGTACGCTGCTGCCGCTGATTCCGGTGGCGGCCGCGATCGATCCCTGCGCCGCGGCCAGCGGGTCCGCCAGCACGACGGCTGCCGCGGCGACGATGCCCGCGGCCGCGAGGAGGATGATCGCCGTGATCACCCAGCGGGCCACGCGGCCGGCGATGGAGGCCGCGAGGCCGCCGGCGAGGGCCACAAGCGCCAGGGCTGTCACGGTGGTGGCAGCCTTGCTGCCCTGGACCTGCAGGCCGTCCTGGCTGGCCACGGCCGCGCCGAGCTGCGTGGGATCGAGGTGCACGGTGAGCCAGGTCTGGGTGGTGGTCCCGAACACGGCAAGGGCCAGGGCAGCGATCACCAGGACCAGGGTGGACTTGCGGGCCCATCCCGGGACGGCGGCCCCCCCGGGGCTCTTCACAGTGCTCTTCACAGCGCCCTTCACGGTGTTCTTGGCGGTGTTCTTGGCGGTGGCTTCCGGCTCCCCCATCAGGACTCGGCTCCTGCGTCGGGCGCTGCGTCAGTGACTGCGTCAACGGTGATGTTGTGCAGCGACCTGGCGGTGTGCACGGCGCGCAGCGGGGCGGCGGCCTTGTTCACGGTTTCCTGGGCCTCGGTCGGGTTCACCGAATCTGCGACGATCCCGCCGCCGGCCTGGACGTACGCGCGTCCCTCACGGAGCAGGGCCGACCGGATGGCGATCGCCATGTCCATGTCCCCGGCGAAGTCCAGGTACCCCACCACGCCGCCATAGATGCCGCGTCGGTGCGGTTCAAGTTCGTCCAGCAGGCGCAGGGCCCGCGGCTTCGGGGCGCCGGAGAGGGTGCCGGCCGGGAACGTGGCCTTGAGCACGTCGTAGGCCTTGGCTGCCGGGGCGAGCTCTCCGACCACGGTGGAGACCAGGTGCATGATGTGGCTGAAGCGCTCCACTTCCATGAATTGCGTGACGTCGACGGATCCTGCCACGCAGACCTTCGAGAGGTCGTTGCGGGACAGGTCGACCAGCATCAGGTGCTCGGCGCGTTCTTTCTCGTCCGCCAGCAGTTCCTCGGCCAGGGCCTTGTCCGCCTCGACCGTCTTGCCGCGCGGGCGTGAGCCGGCGATGGGGTGGGTGATGACTTCGTCCCCGGTCACGGTGACGAGGGCCTCCGGCGAGGAGCCGACGATCGTGTATTCGCGGCCGGCGGCGTCCTCGAAGCTGAAGAGGTACATGTAGGGGCTGGGGTTGGTGTTCCGAAGGACCCGGTAGACGTCGAGGGGGTCGGCGCCGCACTCCATTTCGAAGCGGCGGGAGATCACCACCTGGAAGACCTCACCGTCCACGATCGCCTCCTTGCCGCGGTCCAGGGCGGCCAGGTACTCGGTTTCGTCCCAGCGCTCCTGCACACTGGACGCGAAATCCAGGGCGGCCGTCTCCAGCACGGAGACCGGCTGCTCCACGGGGCGGCTGATCTTTTCGAGCAGGGCTTTGACGCGGGCGACGGCGTCATGCCAGGCGTCGTCGACCCGTTCGGTGCTGTTGTCGAAGTTGATGGCGTTGGCGATCAGCAGGACGGTGCCGTCCATGTTGTCGTGGACCGCCATGTCGGTGACCAGGTTGAGGGCCATTTCCGGCAGTTGGAGGTCGTCCTCCGGCGGGCTGGTCAGTTTCTCCCAGTGCCGGACGGTTTCCCAGCCCAGGAACCCGACCAGGCCCGAGGTGAACGGCGGGAGACCGTCGAAGCGCTCGGTGCGCAGCGCCGCGACGGTGTCGCGGATGGCGTCCACGGGGTTGCCGTCCAGGGGCACACCGACCGGGGGCTCGCCCAGCCAGTGCGCGCTGCCGTCCTTGGTGGTCAGGGTGGCCCGGGAGCGGGAGCCGATGAAGGAATAGCGCGACCAGGCGCCGCCGACCGCCGCCGATTCCATCAGGAACGTTCCGGGCTGGCCATGGGCGAGCTTGCGGTAGAGCCCGATCGGGGTTTCGGCGTCAGCCAGCACCTTGAGCCGGACGGGGATGACACGGCTGTGGCCTGCGAGTTCGCGGAACTCTTCGAGGCCGGGGCTGATGATTCCAAGGTCCTGCATGGCTGTGCTTTCCGCCTGTTCTTTAGGTGGACCTGCGACCGGATCCGGTCATGGGATCCTGCCTGGGGTCCGGTTCGTGAAGCTGTGGAAGCGCCGGGGCGCTCTGCCGGTGTGCCGGGCGCCTAGCCTCCGTGGCCGACGACGGCGTCGAGCTCGCGGCCGTCGAAGCACGTCCGGGTTCCGGTGTGGCAGGCCGCGCCGACCTGGTCGACCCGCACCAGCAGCGCATCGCCGTCGCAGTCCATGGCCAGCGACTTGACCCATTGCACGTGCCCGGAGGTGTCTCCCTTGCGCCAGTACTCCTGGCGGGAGCGCGAAAAGAACGTCACGCGCCCGCTGGTCAGGGTGCGGTGCAGCGCTTCGTCGTCCATCCAGCCCAGCATCAGCACCTCGTGGGTGTCGAATTGCTGGATGATGGCGGCCACCAGGCCGGCGCTGTCGCGCTTGAGCGCGTCCGCCAGTCCGGCCGGGAGGGGGCTGCCGCTGACGGGACTGCGATCGACGACGCTGCCGTTAATGGCGCTGCCGTTGGTGGGGCTGGGGGCGGAGGCGGGCTGCTCAGACATCAGATCAAGTCTAGTGCCTCCGGG
Source organism: Arthrobacter sp. 05N33_2 (assembly GCF_056397425.1). Lineage (NCBI taxonomy): Bacteria > Bacillati > Actinomycetota > Actinomycetes > Micrococcales > Micrococcaceae > Arthrobacter > Arthrobacter sp. 05N33_2. Next base: position 3,066 of record NZ_JBFTNJ010000062.1, on the reverse strand, counting down.
CCGGTCGCCGGCCTGCGGACAGGTCCCGCCGCTTAATACTGGCGCGCCAATCGGCCCGGCGCCGCGGTCCGGCCCTGCATCATGCGGCCGGGCGCGGTCGCGGCGGCGATTCCTGTGCCCACGCACGGCCGTCTCGTGCTAGTTTCACAAGTGATGCATTTCGTCGAACCGTCCCGAGAAGTCCTGGCCGAAACCCTGCTGGCGGCCGGCCCTGATGCCGCCACGCTCTGCACAGGTTGGCTCACCCGCGATCTTGCCGCGCACCTGTACCTGCGCGAGCGGAAGATCGCCGTCGGACTGGGCCTGCTGATCAAGCGCCTGTCCAAGGCCTCGGACCAGGCGACGGCCGAACTGGCGGGCACCCTGAAGACCACCGAGGACTACGCCAGGCTGGTCAACGACTTCCGGGCCGGTCCCCCGGCGCTGTCCCCGCTGCGGATCAAGGCGCTGGACGAAAGCTCCAACCTGATCGAGTACTTTGTGCACACCGAGGACGTCCGCCGCGCCGTGGACCGCTGGGCCCCGCGCGCCCTGGACCAGGCCTACTCGGACGCGCTGTGGGATGAGCTCGTCAAGCGGGCAGCGATCCTGTACCGCGGCGTGGATCTGGGCATCGTGCTGGTGAGCCCCTCGGGTCCGCGGCATGTCGCCAAACGCGCCCCCGTGTCCGTGGCCATCGTCGGCGAACCGGGCGAGCTGCTCATGCACGCCCACGGCCGGACCCGCCACGCCCTCGTGACCTTCGAAGGCCAGCCGGACGCCGTCGCGCTCCTGCAGTCCGCCGAAGTCGGCCTCTAATCCCCACCCGCTTAATCCCCACCCGCTCCCTAAAAAAATAAAGCAACGCGGGGTCACTTACGGCCCATAATCCCGTCCGGGATGGGCGGAAAGTGACCCCGCGTTGCTTTAAGCGGTGGGGACTAGCGGACTTCGAAGCCTGCGTCGCGGATCGCGGCCTTGACCTGCGCGATCATGTCCAGCGGGCCGAAGTGGAAGACCGAGGCCGCCAGGACGGCGTCGGCGCCCGCTGCCACGGCCGGCGGGAAGTGCTCCGGCTTGCCGGCGCCGCCGGAGGCGATGAGCGGGACCTTGACCCCCGCCCGCGCCAGGCGGATGAGTTCCAGATCGAAGCCGTCCTTGGTGCCGTCGGCGTCGATCGAGTTGAGCAGGATTTCACCCACTCCGCGGTCGGCCGCTTCGCGCGCCCAGGCGATCGCGTCGATTCCGGTCCCCTGCCGTCCGCCGTGCGTAGTGACCTCGAAGCCGGACGGGGTGGGCTGCGAGCCCGGACGGGTCCGGCGCGCATCGAGGGAGAGCACCAGGACCTGGGAGCCGAAGTGCCGGGTGATCTCGTCGATCACGTCCGGCCGGGCCACGGCTGCGGTGTTGATGGCGGCCTTGTCCGCGCCGCAGCGCAGGAGTTTGTCCACCTCGGCCACGCCACGGACGCCGCCGCCGACCGTCAGCGGGATGAAGACTTCCTCGGCGGTGCGGCGGACGACGTCGAACGTGGTCTCCCGGTTGCCGGAGGACGCCGTGACGTCAAGGAAGGTCAGCTCGTCGGCGCCGCTGTTGTCGTAGCGGTGCGCCAGTTCCACCGGGTCCCCGGCGTCGCGGAGGCCCTCAAAGTTGATGCCCTTGACCACGCGGCCGGCATCGACGTCGAGGCACGGGATGACGCGCACGGCAACAGTCATGACTTCTCCTAGGTATTGACGGAGGTTTATTGACGGAGGGGAATTGCTGGTGGAACTCGGCGGGTGTGGCGCCTAGATGCGGCAGGCGTGGATGCTGCTGACCAGGATGGCGCGGGCGCCGAGGTCGTAGAGCTCGTCCATGATCCGGTTGGTTTCCCGCTTGGGCACCATCGAGCGGACGGCCACCCAGTCCGAATCGCGCAGCGGCGACACGGTGGGCGACTCCAGGCCGGGGGTGAGCCCGGCGGCCTGCTCGACGAGTTCCTTGCGGATGTCGTAGTCCATCAGCACGTACTGCCGGGCCACGAGGACGCCCTGGAGCCGGCGGATCAGGACCTCCGTGGCAGGATTCTGCTCGCCCTTGCGGCCAATCAGCACGGACTCCGAATTCAGGATCGGCTCGCCGAAAATCTCCATGCCGGCGGCCTTGAGCGTGGTGCCGGTCTCGACGACGTCGGCAATCGCGTCGGCGACGCCGAGGCGGACGGAGGATTCCACGGCGCCGTCAAGGCGGACCACTTTGGCGTTGATGCCGCGTGCGGCCAGGTAGCCGCGCAGCAGTCCGTCGTAGCTCGTGGCCAGGCGCTTGCCCTCGAGCTCGGCGACCGTGGTGAAGTCGCCGACCGGGCCGGCGAAGCGGAAGGTGGAAGCGGCGAAGCCCAACGGCAGCAGCTCCTCGGCCTCGACCTCCGCGTCGAGCAGCAGGTCGCGGCCTGTGATGCCGACGTCGAGCGTTCCCTGGCCCACGTACACAGCAATGTCGCGCGGGCGGAGGAAGAAGAACTCAATGTCGTTGTCCGGGTCCACCATGACAAGCTCGCGCGTGTCGCGGCGCTGGCGGTAGCCTGCCTCGGCCAGCATGGCCGCGGCGGCTTCGGACAGGGATCCCTTGTTCGGGACGGCAACTCTAAGCATGGGAAAAATCTCTCTTGGGTTGGAAGTCTCTGTTGGGGCACATCGGCCACGCGGTGCACGGGATCCGCCAGCTAGGTCATGGCGGTGTCCGGTGCGGGCGCGGCTACAGATGCTTGTAGACGTCTTCCAGGGTGAGTCCTTTGGCGAGCATCAGAACCTGCAGGTGGTAGAGCAGCTGGGAAATTTCCTCGGCGGCGGCCTCATCGGATTCATACTCCGCAGCCATCCAAACCTCGGCTGCTTCCTCCACGACCTTCTTGCCGATGCCGTGGACTCCGGAATCCAGTTCGGCGACGGTGCGGGAGCCCTCCGGGCGGACGGCTGCCTTTTCACTCAGTTCTGCGAACAGCGACTCGAAATTCTTCACGCCCCCAAGCCTACTTGCTCCCGGCGCGGGAACGCCCGCCGGGGCGTTGCATGACGGCGGAGATGTGAGGCACTGCATATCCAGCAC
>NZ_JBFTNJ010000061.1:0-19757 GCF_056397425.1 Arthrobacter sp. 05N33_2 | reverse complement strand
GTCCGGTACGAACATTGGCCTTAACCGTCCCCTCGCTGGCGGAGGGCGTCCCGAAATTCGGGCTAGAACCAGATCTTGATCTCGCGCTCGGCGGATTCCGCCGAATCCGAGCCGTGGACCAGGTTCTGCTGGACCTTCAGGCCCCAGTCGCGGCCGAAGTCGCCGCGGATGGTACCGGGCGCCGCCGTCGTCGGGTCCGTGGTGCCGGCGAGGGTGCGGAAGCCCTCGATCACGCGGTGGCCCTCGAAGATCGCGGCGACCACGGGGCCGCTGAGCATGAACTCAACCAGCGGCTCGTAGAACGGCTTGCCGACGTGCTCCTCGTAGTGCTGCTCCAGCAGTTCGCGGCTTGCGTCGACTTTCTTGAGCTCGGCCAGGGTGTAGCCCTTGGCTTCGATCCGGCTCAGGATGGCGCCGGACAGGTTGCGGGCGACGCCGTCGGGCTTGATCAGGACGAGGGTGCGCTCAATGCTCACAGCTGCTCCAATGTGTTGGGGTGGGATTTGGGTCAAGTCTACGGGGTTCGGGCCAGGTGCCCGGGATGGAGGTTCAGGCGCTCTTTCCCGGCGCGGGGCCCTGGGGGTGGGCCGCATCCCAGTCAGCTTGCTCGCGCTCCCGCTGGGCAGCTTCCCGGTCAATCCGGATGCCGGTCCGGATCCCGTACCACCACGCCACGGCGAAGAGCGCGCCGACGAGGTACATCGCCGGTTCCACGATGCCGCCCAGGATCAGCACGAGCTGCAGGACCCAGCCCAGGGCCACTCCCCACGGCTTCGAGAGGACAGCGCAGGTGAAGACGAAGACCAGGCACAGGCCGATCCCGACCGAGAAGACCAGGGCCGCAGGGTATTCGTTCCGGTGCAGTCCAAAGACGGCCAGTGTGCCGAAGAGCACCACGAACGCTTCCAGCAGCAGGACCGTGGAGGCGAACATGACCTTCGTCGACCGTCGTTTTTTGGGCATGCCCGGGCGCCATTCGCGTTGGGCTTTGGTGAGCTTCGCCATCGCTTAAGCGTCCGCCTTTCCGAGCAGGATCCGGGCGTCCGCGACGAGCGTGATGGAACCGGTCACGAGGACCCCGCCGGCGGGCTCGTCATCGGCTTCGGCCCGTTCCACGGCCCATTCGAGGGCATCATCGAGCTTCCCGGCGACGTGGATGTTCTCCTCGCCGAAGCCCAGGTCAACCGCGATTTCGGCCAGGTCCTCGGCCGGGACGGCCCGGGGCGAGTTGGACTGGGTGAAGCAGTATTCGGTGGCGAGGCCGCCCAGGGATTCCTTGAGCTGGCGCAGGATCTCCTCGGCGTCCTTCTCCCGCAGCACGCCGACCACCACCACCAGCTTGGTGAAGTTGAAGGCCTCGTGGATGGCCTCGGCGGAGACCCGGATGCCCTCCGGGTTGTGGGCCGCGTCCACGATGATGGTCGGCGCGGTGCGGACCACCTCAAGCCGACCCGGGGAGGTGACGGAGGCGAAGGCCTCCTGCAGGATCTCGGCGTCGATCGCCTTTTCCCCGCCAAAGAACGCTTCCAGCGCGGCAATGGCGACGGCGGCGTTCTCGGCCTGGTGCGCGCCGTGCAGCGGCACCAGCAGGTCCTCGTAGCGTCCGGCGATGCCCTGGATGGTGACCATCTGGCCGCCGACCGCGACGGTGCGGGATTCGACGCCGAACTCCACGCCCTCGAAGCGGAACGGCACGTTGACCTCTTTGGCCTTTTCCAGCAGGACCTGGGCCGCGTCGACCGGCTGCGCCGCGCTGATGAGGAAGCTGCCGGGCTTGATGATGCCGGCCTTCTCGTAGGCGATGTCCCCGGTGGTGTCGCCCAGCAGATCGGTGTGGTCCAGCGAGATCGGGGTGATGACGGCCACCTGGCCATCGCCGACGTTCGTGGCGTCGGTGATGCCGCCCAGGCCCACTTCGATCACGGCGACGTTGACCGGCTGGTCAGCGAAGACCGCGAAGCCCAGGATGGTCAGGCACTCGAAGTAGGTCAGCCGGGGCTGGCCCGCCGCCTCGAGTTCGCCGTCCACGATCTGCAGGTAGGGACGGATCTCGTCCCAGATCCGGACGAACGTCTCATCCGGCACCGGGGCGCCGTCGATGCTGATCCGCTCGGTGACCTTGGACAGGTGCGGGCTCGTGTAGCGGCCGGTGCTCAGGCCGTGGGCRCGMAGCCCGGCCTCGATCATCCGGGCCGTGGAGGTCTTGCCGTTGGTGCCGGTGACGTGGATGATCGGGAACGCCTTGTTCGGCTCCCCCAGGATTTCCATGGCCCGGTGCAGCGGGGCGAGCCGCGGCTCCATTTTGTTTTCCGGCGCCCGGCCCAGGAGCTCGGCGTAGACGCTTTCAACGGAGAATTCATCGGTCATGGTTTAGGCTCCAACTTTCTTGGCAACGCTGACCTGTGGGTCCTTGATGTCGGCCGCCAGGGTTTCCAGCTCGACGGTCAGGGTTTCGGTCTTGACCAGCTCCGCGTTGGCCAGCAGCGCCTCGACGACGTCCTGCTTCGCCGTGACGGACGTGCTGATCCGGTCGCTGACATTGAGTCCGGCGTCCTTGCGGGCCTGCTGGATGGCGCGGACCATGTCACGGGCCAGGCCCTCGGCCTCCAGCTCCGGGGTGACCTCGGTGTTGAGGACCACGAAGCCGCCGCCGGGAAGCACGGCGGCCGCGCGTGAGCCTTCGCCTTCCGCGGCCTCGGCCACGACGGTTTCCAGGGTGTACTCCTGCGGTTCGAGGTCGAGGCCGCCGGCGGTGACCACCCCGGCGTCGCTGACCGACCAGTCGCCGGACTTGGAGCCCTTGATGGCCTGCTGGACGTTCTTGCCCAGGCGCGGGCCGGCGGCCCGGGCATTGACCACGAGCTTCTGCTCGATGCCGAACTCCTCCGGGGAGGCGCTCTCGGCGTCCAGCAGGCGGACCGAGCGCAGGTTCAGTTCATCGGCGACGACGGCGGCGAAGCCGCCCAGCGCGTCCGCGCCCGGTGCCACGACCGTGAGTTCCTGCAGCGGCAGGCGCACGCGCAGGTTCGCGGCCTTGCGCAGCGAGGAGCCGGTGGAGCAGATCTGCTGCACCCGGTCCATCGCCTCGACCAGGCCCGGGTTGGCCGGGAACAGTCCGGCATCCGGCCAGTCGGCCAGGTGCACGGAACGCCCGCCGGTGAGGCCGCGCCAGATCTCCTCGGAGATCAGCGGCAGCAGAGAGGCGGCCACGCGGGTGACGGTCTCCAGCGCGGTGTAGAGCGCGTCGAAGGCGTCCACACTCTCGTCGAAGAAGCGCTGGCGGCTGCGGCGGACGTACCAGTTGGTGAGCATGTCCAGGTAGCTGCGCAGCTCGTCGCAGGCGCCGGAGATGTCGTAGCTGTCCAGCTGGGCGGTCATGTTCCGGACCAGGTCCCCGGTGTTGGCCATGAGGTACTGGTCCAGGGTGTCGGCGTAGCCGTCGTAGCGGAGCTTCGCGTCGTACCCGCGCCCGCCATCTGCCGCGTTCGTGTACAGCGTGAAGAAACTGTAAACGTTCCACAGCGGCAGGATGACCTGGCGGACGCCGTCGCGGATGCCCTGCTCGGTGACCACGAGGTTGCCGCCGCGCAGGATCGGGCTGGACATCAGGAACCAGCGCATGGCGTCGGAGCCGTCGCGGTCCAGGACCTCGGAGACGTCCGGGTAGTTGCGCAGGCTCTTGGACATCTTCTGCCCGTCCGAACCCAGCACGATGCCGTGGCTGATGACGTTGCGGAAGGCCGGACGGTCGAACAGCGCGGTGGAAAGGATGTGCAGCATGTAGAACCAGCCGCGGGTCTGGCCGATGTACTCGACGATGAAGTCCGCCGGGTTGTGCGTGTCGAACCATTCCTCGTTCTGGAACGGGTAGTGGACCTGGCCGTAGGGCATGGAACCGGAGTCGAACCAGACGTCCAGGACGTCCTCGACGCGGCGCATCACGGACTGGCCTTCTTCCGGAGTGCGGGGGTCATCCGGGTTCGGGCGGGTGAGCTCGTCGATGAACGGCCGGTGCAGGTCCACCTGGCCGGCCTTGTTCAGCGGCAGGCGGCCGAAGTCGGCCTCGATCTCGGCCAGGGAGCCGTAGACGTCGGTGCGCGGGTAGTCCGGGTCGGTGGACTGCCAGACGGGGATGGGGCTGCCCCAGTARCGGTTGCGGCTGATGGACCAGTCGCGGGCGTTGGCGAGCCACTTGCCGAACTGGCCGTCCTTGACGTTGCCCGGGATCCAGTTGATGTCCTGGTTGAGCTCGGACATGCGGTCCTTGAACTTGGTGACCTCGACGTACCAGGAGGACACGGCGCGGTAGATCAGCGGGTTGCGGCAGCGCCAGCAGTGCGGGTAGCTGTGCTCGTAGCTGGCCTGGCGGACCAGGCGGCCCTGGGCGCGGAGCACCTGGGTGATGGGCTTGTTGGCCTCGAATACCTGCAGCCCGGCGATTTCGGCGAGGTCGCCGTGGCCGAAGAGCGGCAGGAACTTTGCGCCTTCGTCGACCGAGAGGACAACGGGGATGCCGGCCTCTTCACAGATCTTCTGGTCGTCTTCGCCGTAAGCGGGGGCCTGGTGGACGATGYCGGTGCCGTCGGTGGTGGTGACATAGTCGGCCACGAGGAAGCGCCAGGCGTTCTCGGTGCCGTACTTTTCGGCGTCGTGGAAGTAGTCCCAGAGCGGCTCATAGCTCAAGCCGTTGAGCTCGGCGCCGGTGTGGCGGGAGGTGATCGCGGCTTCCGCGGCGGCGGCACCCTCGGCCCCGTCGCCGTAGCCGAGGTCCTTGGCGTAGGCGGCCAGGAGGTCCGCGGCCAGCAGGAAGCTGCCCGTGACGGGGGCGTCGGCCGCCGCGGCCTTGATCCCGTGCGGGCCGGCAGGCAGGACCACGTAGCTGATGTCGGGCCCGACGGCGAGCGCCAGGTTGGTGGGCAGCGTCCAGGGCGTGGTGGTCCAGGCAAGTGCCTGTACCCCGGCGAGCTGCCTGGACAGCTCCGAGTCCCCTGCCGTGATGGGGARCGTGACCGTGACGGTCTGGTCCTGGCGGTTCTTGTAGACGTCGTCGTCCATGCGCAGCTCATGGTTGGACAGCGGCGTCTCGTCCTTCCAGCAGTACGGCAGGACGCGGTAGCCGTTGTAGGTCAGGCCTTTTTCGTGCAGCTGCTTGAAGGCCCAGAGCACGGACTCCATGTACTCGACGTTGAGCGTCTTATAGTCGTTTTCGAAGTCCACCCAGCGCGCCTGGCGGGTGACGTAGCTCTTCCATTCGTCGGCGTACTTCATGACGGAGGCGCGGCAGGCGTCGTTGAACTTGTCGATGCCCATGGCCTCGATCTGGGTCTTGTCCGTCATGCCCAACTGCTTCATGGCTTCCAGCTCGGCGGGCAGGCCGTGGGTGTCCCAGCCGAAGCGGCGCTCCACGCGGCGGCCGCGCTGGGTCTGGTAGCGGCCCACGAGGTCTTTGGCGTAGCCGGTCAGGAGGTGGCCGTAGTGCGGCAGGCCGTTGGCGAAGGGCGGGCCGTCGTAGAAGACGAACTCGTTGGACCCGTCCTGACCAGCATCCCGCTGGTCGATGCTCGCCTGGAAGGTGCCGTCCTGGTCCCAGTATTTGAGGATGCGCTCTTCGATCTCCGGGAACTTCACGGAGGCAGACACACCGGAGGTGTTGGAAACTGCGTTGGAAGCCGCGTTTGACGCAGAGGTGGTGGAGCCGGCGCCTGTGGCGGAGGCCTTGGGGTAATAAGTCATCTCGACATCCTGGGTTGAGCTGGTGAACACATGCATTCAGGATGCGAGGACGGCCCTGTTGTCTTCCGACACCACGGACCGCGGTACCACCTCACTTACCGCCACCGGTCCGCTCCCCTTCGCGAAAGGTTCTGCACCGGCGTCGGCCGCTCATTACTGCTGTGACGGGCTTACCCGTCCGGTTCTACTGGCCCGTGCACGCACCGTGGCGACTAAATCTCCACCTCACGCGAGGGTGTTCTTCCGGAAGCTCACCGGTGATGGCCGGGTCAAAGCTGCTACGTCGATGGTACCGGAGAAAATAGTGCGTTTCACTGCCCCGCTGCAGTGACGGGCAGTGCGACTGCATTTCACAGCTACTAACTCCGCTGTGAGGGGCGACGCCGGCGGTCCGACTGCATAGACTCATGCCATGACCGTCCCCCGGCCGCCCCGGGCCTACCCGTGAAGCGCCGCAGCGCCAGCCGCCGGTGGCAGGTGTCCTCTGTCCTCTGCGCCGCGCCCGTTGCGGTGGTATCCATCTTCCGGGCGGTCCCGGGGCCCTGGCCGGCCCCGGTGGTCCAGCTCGTGGCCTTCACGCCCTGGTTCGCGCTCCCTGCGGGCGCGGCCCTCCTGCTCGCGCTGCCGGGGCGGCGTCCCTGGGCGGCCCTCCCGGCCGGCGCCCTCCTGGCCCTCCAGCTGCTGTGGCTGTTCCCGCCGGACCGGGTGGCGGACAGGCTTCTGCCCCGGCAGGCGGATTCGCTGCCTGGCGAGCAACGGAGCACGGGGCAGGCACAGTCCACAGCCCCGGCGGCGACGGCGGAACTTACGGTCATGAGCCTCAACGCCTGGAAAGGCCAGGCGGACGCCGCGGAAGTTGTCCGGCTGGTGCGTGAAAACGGTGTCGGGCTGCTCGCCGTCCAGGAACTCTCCCCGGACCTGGAAAAACGGCTGGACGCGGAGGGGCTGGACGCGCTGCTTCCGCACCGGATCAGCCGCTCGAGGGACGGCGCGGGCGGCGGCGCCGTGTACTCCTCACGCCCGATCATTCCGGTGGACTCCGTGGACGGTTCCGCCTTCCACATGCCAACGGTGCAGCTGGAGCTCGACGCCGGCGGCCGGCCGGCCCCCCTCACCGTGACCAACGTGCACACCAAGGCTCCGGTGTGGGGCCGGGCCGGGCAGTGGCGGAGTGAATTGGCTGCCCTGGGCCGCCTTGCCGCCCGTCCCGGCAGCATGCTGCTGCTGGGCGACTTCAACGCCACCCTCGACCACGCCGAGTTCCGCCAGATCCTTCAGGGCCCTGACGGCACCGGGCCCGGCGGCCCCCGCGTCGACGCGGGCGCCGCCGCCCTGGCACGGCTGGTTCCGACCTGGCCGATGGCCGGGCCCCCGCTGCCGGGCGTGGTGATCGACCACATCGTGACCAGCCCGCAGGTGGGCAGCAGCGGCTATGCCGTGCTGCCGGTGGCCGGGACGGACCACGCGGCGGTCCTGGCCACGTTGTCCGTCCCCGCGGCGGACTAGCTGCGCGGCAGTTTCATGCCGGACTCGGCCATCACGTCCCGGAGCCGGTCCGGGTAATCCGTGATCAGCCCGTCCACGCCGGCACCGATGAGCGCCCGCATGGTGGGCTTGTCATCAACGGTCCACGGAATGACCTGCATGCCTGCCGCATGGGCACGGCGGACCATGTCGGCGGTGACGTAGGGAACATAGCCCGGATCCGTCACGGCGCCGTCCTGCGGCGTGCCGTGCACGGGAGAGATGGCGTCGAAGCCCAGGGACGAGGCTGCGGCGACGAGGTCACCGCCGAAGTCATCGGCGTCGATGCCGCCCAGCCACGGCGACTTGCCGGGCTGGCCTGCCTGGAGGAAGTCCTTGTTGGTCAGGGCCACGGTGCGGATCTGGGGATCGCGCTGCTGGACCAGGCGCAGTGAGCCCCAGTCGAAACTCTCGATTGAGACGCGGCTCTGCATGTGGGCGGCCTTGATTTCGCGGAGCGCGACGTCGACGAACTGCTCCCGCGGGGCCGTTTCCTGCGGCGCCCCTGCCTCGACCTTGGTTTCGATGTTGAACTTCACCTGGCTGGCGCGGTGCGAGTCCGCCAGGGCGAAGACCTCGGCCAGCGTGGGCATCTTGGCGCCCGGCGAGGCCGCCTGGCCCGGGAACTGGGGCAGCGTGAGGGTGCCGCAGTCCAGGCTGCGGACCTGCGCGAASGTCAGGTCCTTGATGTAYYTGCCCACGTAGGGGAACTGTGGGTCGTTCGGCGTGACAGGAGCCGTATCCAGGCACTTCTGGCCGCTGATCTTGCGGTCGTGGGTGATGACCTCGTGGCCGTCCTTGGTGATCTGGAGGTCCAGTTCGAGGGTGGAGACGCCGGTCTCGATCCCCTTGGCGAAGGACGCCAGGGTTGACTCGACAGTCAAGCCGATGCCGCCTCGATGGGCCTCGAGGTCAAAGTGGTTGCCCTGGCTGTTGGGGTTCGTGTCGGCCGCGTGGGCCTCGGCGGCGTTTGCCTGGGCGGCGTTTGCCTGGGCAGCGGCGGCGAGGAGCAGGGCTGCGCTGAGTACGGCAGCGCCGAGCTTCGTCGGGGTTCGCATGGGAAAGTTCTCCACTCTGGTGGTGTGCAGTTGCATGCGCCACCTTGCCCAACCCCGGCCAACTCCGGACCAGCGCAGCCTGACCTGCGCCCCACGCCTCGGTGAACGTCAGGTGTCGCAGCCGGATGTCCCGGCCCCTTGCCCCGCCCTTGGCCCCGCTCCTGGCCCCGCCCTACTGGTTCTTGCGGATCAGCTTGTAGTTGGCCGCCTGCGCCACCGGGCGGATCACGATCTGGTCCAGGTTGATGTGGTGCGGCGCGACGACGGCGTAGCGGACCACATCGGCCACGTCCTCGGCGGTCAGTGGCTTCTCGACTCCCTGGTACACCTTGGCCGCCGCGTCCTGGTCGCCGAGGCGGTTCAGGGCGAATTCCTCGGTCTGCACCAGCCCGGGGGCCACCTCGATCACGCGGAGGTTGTGCTCGGCCTCTTCGAGCCGCAGGGCGCCGGTCAGGGCGTGCTGGGCGAACTTGGCCGCGTTGTAGCCGCCGCCGCCCTCATAGGCCGCGAGCCCGGCCGTGGAGGTCAGGTTCAGCACGGTTCCCTCGCCGCAGGCACGCAGCATGGGCAGGAACGCGCGGATCAGCTTCATGCTGCCCAGCACGTTGACCTGGAACATCCATTCCCAGTCCTCGGTTTTGGCCCCGGCGACCTTGTCGGCGCCGCGGGCACCACCGGCGATGTTGATCAGCGTGTCGATGCCGCCGGCGCGGGTCACCTCATCGAGCAGCCGGGCCACATCGGCGTCGTCGGTCACATCGGCGGGAAGGGCGACGGCGCCGGTTTCGGCGGCGAGCGCTTCGAGCCGGTCGGCACGGCGGGCGACGGCGAACACGGTCCAGCCTTCCTTGCGGAGCGCACGCACCGTGGCCTCGCCGATTCCGGTGCTGGCGCCGGTGACTACTGCTGCTTTGGCTCCTGCTGCAGTGAATTCTTGTGTGTTGTTGTCGATTCCCTCAGTCATGGCACCACAGTAACGGCAATGCCGGGCTCATTTCCTGCTGCTGCTGCCGTGCTCCAGGAACTCCTGCAGCACCCGGGCATGGTTGGTCTCCGGGTCCCGTGCACCGAACAGCAGCGTCACTTTCCCGTGCTCCGCCGCGAGTCCGTACAGCGTCTGCACGGCCGGGTTGCCCTCGAGCTCGGCTTCGTAGGCCGCCCGGAAGTCCGCGAACCGTTCCTGCATGTGCCCGAATTCCTTGCGCAGCGGTGCAGACGGTGCCACGTCCTTGAGCCAGAGCTCCAGGTGGGCCCGTTCCTTGCTGACTCCGCGGGGCCAGAGCCGGTCCACCAGGACCCGGCAGCCGTCGTCGTCGGAAGGGTCGTCGTAGATGCGCTTGATCACGAAGGTTCCGGCAGAATTACCCTGAGAATTGCCCATCTGCGCATGCTACTTCACGTTACTTGGGCGGCGCCCACACCCGGAGATCCCGCCGCCGGCCGCATCCCGTACATCAGGGGATGGGAGTTAGTGGAAGAATTGGCCCATGGCTGAAGACAATCAGGGTACAGACACGCCCACCACCGCCCCCATCAACGTTCCGGACAAGCCCGCCCTGGAGGGGCTGGAAGAGGCGCTTACGCAGCGCTGGCTTGGCGAAGGGACCTACAAGTTCAACCCGGACACCACCCGGGAGCAGGTCTACTCGATCGACACTCCCCCGCCCACGGCATCGGGATCCCTCCACGTGGGACACATGTTCTCCTACACCCAGACCGACGTCCTGGCGCGCTATCAGCGCATGACCGGCAAGAACGTCTTCTACCCCATGGGCTGGGACGACAACGGCCTGCCCACCGAGCGCCGCGTGCAGAACTACTACGGGGTGCGCTGCGATCCCGCGATCGCCTACGACGCCGGCTACCGCCCCCCGGCCGAGCCCGCCAAGAACCAGCGCGACTTCGACGTCATCTCCCGCAAGAACTTCATCGAGCTGTGCGAGGAGCTCGCGGTCGAGGACGAGAAGGTCTTCGAGCACCTGTTCCAGACCCTGGGCCTGTCCGTGGACTGGGATCTGACCTACCGGACGATCGATGACAAGTCCCGCGCCATCTCGCAGCGCGCTTTCCTGGCCAACCTGGCCGCAGGCGACGCGTACATGGCCGAGGCCCCCACCCTGTGGGATGTCACGTTCCGCACCGCCGTGGCCCAGGCSGAGCTYGARGACCGCGAAGTYGCYGGCGCCTACTACCGCTACCCSTTCTTYACYGAARACGGCGAAAAGATCTWCATCGAAACCACCCGCCCCGAGCTGCTGGCCGCCTGCGCCGCGCTCGTGGCCAACCCCGACGACGAGCGCTACAAGCCGCTGTTCGGCAAGAAGGTCACCTCTCCCCTGTTCGGTGTCGAGGTAGAGGTCAAGGCCCACCCGCTGGCCAAGGCAGACAAGGGCTCCGGCGTCGCCATGGTCTGCACCTTCGGCGACCTCACCGACGTCACCTGGTGGCGCGAACTGCAGCTGCCCACCCGCGCGATCGTGGGCCGCGACGGCCGCATCATCGGCGAGACCCCGGAGTGGATCACCACCGAAGAAGGCCGCGCCAACTTCGCGGCCATCGCCGGCAAAACGGTGTTCAGTGCCAAGGAGTCCGTGGTGGAGCTCCTGGCCGCCGCGGAACTGCTTGACGGCGAGCCCAAGAAGATCATGCACCCGGTGAACTTCTTCGAGAAGGGCGACAAGCCCCTCGAGGTCGTCACCTCACGCCAGTGGTACATCCGCAACGGCGGACGCGACGAGGACCGGCGCGAACGGCTGATCGGCCGCGGCAACGAGATCGAGTTCCACCCCGCCTTCATGCGCTCCCGCTACGAGAACTGGATCTCGGGGCTCAACGGCGACTGGCTCGTGTCCCGCCAGCGCTTCTTCGGCGTGCCGGTACCGGTCTGGTACCCCCTGGATGCCGACGGCAACCCCGAATACGACGCACCGATCRTCCCGTCGGACGCGCAGCTGCCCGTGGACCCCGCGGCAGATGCGGCCCCCGGCTACGAGGAAGCCCAGCGCGACGTGCCCGGCGGCTTCACCGGCGACGCGGACGTCCTCGACACCTGGGCCACGTCCTCCCTGACGCCCCAGATTGTGGGCGGCTGGAGCACCGACGAGGCGCTCTTCGCCAAGGTCTACCCCTTCGACGTGCGCCCGCAGGGCCATGACATCATCCGGACCTGGCTGTTCTCCTCCGCCGTCCGCGCCGACGCGCTGCAGAAGACCGCACCGTGGAAGCACGCGGCCATCTCCGGCTGGATCCTGGACCCGGACCGGAAGAAGATGTCCAAGTCCAAGGGCAACGTCATTGTGCCCACGGATGTGCTGGAGGAGTACGGCTCCGACGCCGTGCGCTACTGGGCTGCCTCGGCCAAGCTCGGCGCGGACACCGCCTACGAGATCGCGCAGATGAAGATCGGCCGCCGTCTGGCCATCAAGCTGCTCAACGCCTCCAAGTTCGTCCTGAACCTGGGCGCCACCGAGGACTCGGTCGTCTCCGGCGACCTGTCCGTGCTGAGCAACCCCTTAGACCGGGCAGTCCTGGCCCAGCTCGCCGACGTCGTCGAGCAGGCGACCAAGGCATTCGAGGGCTACGACTACGCCCGGGCGCTGCAGATCACCGAGAGCTTCTTCTGGAACTTCACCGACGACTACGTGGAACTCATCAAGGACCGTGCCTACGGTGCGGCAGGCGAGGAGCAGCAGGCATCCGTGCTGGCCGCCCTCGCGACGAGCCTGGACACCCTCCTGCGGCTCTTCGCGCCGTTCCTGCCGTTCGCCACGGAGGAAGTCTGGAGCTGGTGGCGCACCGGTTCCGTGCACCGCGCCCAGTGGCCCTCCGCCATCGCGGTCGACGGCGACACTACCCTCCTGGCCACGGTCGGCACCGCGCTCAGCGGCATTCGCAAGGCCAAGTCCGAGGCCAAGGTCAAGCAGCGCACCGAGGTGCTGTCCGCGACGATCACGGCCTCGGAATCCCTCACGACCCAGCTCAAGGCCGGCCTCGCCGACCTCAAGGCCGCGGCCAACGCCCGTGAACTGGCGCTTGTCGCCGGCGAGGGTGAACTGGCCGTCAGCGACGTCGTGCTGGCACCTGCCGAGCCGCCCGTCCAGGCGTAGTCTCCGGCGGAAACAACACGAAGGGGCCCTCGGCCCGGTTCAGAGAAGCAATTCTGATCCGGCGGGGCCCCTTCGGCGTCGCGGGGAGGCTCAGACCGCGAAGGACGTCTCGAAGTGCGTCAGCACCGGCGGGGCGGCCAGGAGTTCTGCCAGCCCGCTAGCGCCGTCGCCTGCGCGCCAGGCGCGATAGGCGGCGTCGTGTTCCATCGATACCCACTGTTCGACCACGAGAAAATGCGCCGGATCCGCGCTGTCGACCAGCACGTCGACCCCGAGGCAGCCGTCAAAGGCGCGCGGATCGGAGAGAATATCGCGGAGCACCGCGGGCGCCGTGGGCAGGGCTTCGGCTTTGACGTTCAAGTCGAGATGGGCTGTAACGGGCATGGCGCTCCAATGTTCGCAGGTGGGGACAGGACAAAACCGGGTACAACCGGGCGGGTTGCCCGGAGATCACGGCACGGGGACCGCTGCCCCGTCATTGGAAGCAACAGCCGGGCCGCCGGGCTTGTTCCTTCGGCCCGGAACCCGGGGCAGCTCAAGCAGATCTACCGCTGAGGCGTGAGGTCACCCGGCACGGGTGAGGCGCCGCACCTCACCGGGGGCACAGAATGAAGGTGCAGCGGTCCGTCGGATCGCCTCGAACCCCAAGAAGAAGCGGAGGTCATACGCATGACTGAGACACTCGATGAACTGGGGCCGGTCGACTGGATCGTCGTTGAATTCCCCGGACCCGATTTCGGCAAGGGCCAGATCGCCCCATTCCTGGAGGACCTGGTCCAGCGTGACCTCGTCAGGGTGCTCGACATGGTGTTCCTGAGGAAGATGGAGGACGGCACTCTCGAGACGGCGGAGATCTCCGATCTGGACCCGAGCGAGCTCGGCGAGGTGCGCACGGCCGAGGCCGACCTGGCCATGGTGCTCTCTGAGCAGGATGTCATGGACCTGGCCGAGACGATCGCGCCCGGCCACTCCGCCGCGGTGCTCGTCTGGGAGAACCTGTGGGCGGCCCCGTTCGGGACGGCGGTCCGCAAGGCCGGCGGCCAACTCGTGGCCAGCGGCCGGATCCCGACCCAGGCCGTCATCGCCGCCTTCCAGGCCGACGCCGAAGACCAGTCCCCTGAAGAAGCGATAGAAGGAGCCTGACATGCCACTGGCAGCACGACGCAGACGCAGGACCGCAGCCGCCGTCGGCGGGGCCGTTGTCGTCGCCCACGGAATCAACCGTCGCGGCGACCGGCGGGAAGACCGCCGTGACGACCGCGGCGACCGCCGGGAAGACCGCCGCGACTAACACCCGCGGCTGACCCCCGCGACTGACAACGCGGAGCCGGCCCCGGGCACCCGCAGGTGCGCATGACTCCTCCCGGGTCGTGCGCACCTGAACAATGCCCGCTCTGCACCCCGGAAGCGCCCGTGGACGGCGATCTGACGAATTTGGTCACACTGCTTTGGACCGCACTGTTTTTGGGCAAGGTGTTTTTGGGCAAAGCAAAGTGTTTTTGGGCAAAGGGGAAGCCCCATCAGCGTTAGCCGTTGGTGGGGCTTCGACTTTTCGATTGTCACGTGACGTCATAGACAATCTGGCGGGATCCTTAGACTTTCAGGTCTTCCTACCTCGTCACTGGTAGCCATCATCTGACTTTGCCGAAGGCTGCGTCGGATGAGTGTCACTGAATCTTTGGTTCCTGCGTCCCTCTTCTTTCGAAGTGGGTAAGTTCCATTGTTGTCCTCCGGCCTGCTGTGCACAAGAGCCCCGGCAGAACTACATCGGAGTAGTTCTGCCGGGGCTCCCGGGAGGCCGGGCAGCGGCCCGGCCCGGCGTGTTCAGGCCTCGTTAAAGACCGGGCTTTCGGTACGGCTGCGCTTGATTTCGAAGAAGTACGGGAAGGATGCCAGGGTCACCGTGGCGTCCCAGATCTGTCCTGCTTCCTCGCCGCGCGGGATGCGCGTCAGGACCGGGCCGAAGAAGGCCGTGCCGTTGAAGGCGACGACGGGTGTGCCCACGTCCTGTCCGACCAGCGAGATGCCTGCCTCGTGGCTGGCGCGCAGCTTTGCATCGAATTCGTCGCTCTGGCCCGCGGCGGCAAGCTCGGCCGGCAGTCCGGCCTCGGCCAGCGACTTGGCGATGACCTCGTCAATGTCCTTGATGCCTTCGTTGTGGATCTTGGTGCCCATGGAGTCATAGAGCGCCTTGATGAATTCGGCACCGTGCTGTTCAGCGGCGGCGGTGATGACGCGGACCGGAGCCCACGCCTTCTTCATGAACTCGCGGTACTGCTCGGGCAGTTCCTCGCGGCCCTCATTGAGCACGGCGAGGCTCATGACATGCCACTCGGTCTTGATGTCGCGGACTTCTTCGACTTCACCGATCCAGCGGGAGGTGACCCAGGCGAAGGGGCACATCGGGTCGAACCAGAAGTCGGCTTTGTTGGTCATGGTTTCAGACACAGGTGTTCTCCTTAGGGAAGTCTGCGGGGAAAGCGCCGGGGCGGATCACGCACACGGCGCGCTAAAAATTACAGCGACCTTGGCCGCGTTAATATTCCGGATCAGGCGGATTTGCGCCGTTTGACCTCGTCGTGGGCGATCATCGTGGGCGTCGCCTTCTTGGTCACGACCTCTTCGGTGATCACGACGCTGGCGACGTCGTCGCGGCTGGGGAGGTCGAACATGACCGGGAGCAGGACTTCCTCCATGATGGCGCGCAGCCCCCGGGCCCCGGTGCCGCGCTCCAGCGCCTGGTCGGCAATGGTGTTGAGGGCCTCGTCCTCGAAGATGAGCTCGACGCCGTCGAGCTGGAACATCTTCTGGTACTGCTTGACGAGGGCATTCTTCGGCGTCGAGAGGATCTGGATGAGCGCGGCGCGGTCCAGGTTGGAGACGGTGGTGATGACGGGCAGCCGGCCGATGAACTCCGGGATCAGCCCGAACTTGAGCAGGTCTTCCGGCATGACCTCGCCGTAGGAATCCGTGGTGTTCTTGACCTCGTTGAGCGGGGCGCCGAATCCGATGCCCTTGCGCCCGGACCGCGAACCGATGATGTCCTCGAGCCCCGCGAAGGCGCCGGCCACGATGAAGAGCACGTTGGTGGTGTCGATCTGGATGAATTCCTGGTGCGGGTGCTTGCGTCCGCCCTGCGGCGGGACCGAGGCCACCGTGCCCTCGAGGATTTTCAGGAGCGCCTGCTGTACGCCCTCGCCCGAGACGTCCCGGGTGATGGACGGGTTTTCGCTCTTGCGTGAGATCTTGTCGATCTCATCGATGTAGATGATGCCCTGCTCGGCCTTCTTGACGTCGTAGTCGGCGGCCTGGATGAGYTTGAGGAGGATGTTCTCAACGTCCTCRCCGACRTAGCCGGCYTCGGTCAGGGCCGTGGCGTCSGCGACSGCGAACGGGACGTTGAGGCGGCGGGCGAGGGTTTGGGCCAGATAGGTCTTGCCGCAGCCGGTGGGTCCGATCAGCAGGATGTTGGACTTGGCGATCTCGACGTCGTCGTGGTGCACGCCGTCGGCGAGGCTGCCGCTCTTCGGCGCGTGGCCGGCCTGGATCCGCTTGTAGTGGTTGTACACCGCGACGGCGAGCGAACGCTTGGCGGGTTCCTGGCCAATCACGTATTCCTGCAGGAAATCAAAGATTTCGCGGGGCTTGGGCAACTCGAAACTGCCCAGGTCAGCTACTTCCGCGAGTTCCTCTTCGATGATCTCGTTGCAGAGTTCGATGCACTCGTCGCAGATGTAGACGCCGGGCCCGGCAATGAGCTTGCGGACCTGCTTCTGGCTCTTTCCGCAGAAAGAACACTTCAGCAGATCTGTGCTCTCGCCAATCCGAGCCATGTGTGAACCCCTTTAGTAGCTTGCTGCTGGCTGTGACATGTTCCACTCTAGGTCACTTTGGGCCCGTTGGGTGGAAAGCGGACGCCGGTGCGGCCAAGTAAAAATGCCGCACCGGCGCCGCGGATTGCTGATTAGCGCGCGATTGCCTGGGGCTTGATCTTGCGGGAATCGAGGACCTGGTCAATGAGGCCGTACTGCATGGCCTCGGCGGCCGTGAGGATCTTGTCCCGCTCGATGTCGTTGTTGACCTGTTCCGGCGTCCGGCCGGAGTGCTTGGCCAGCGTGTCCTCGAGCCAGGAGCGCATGCGCATGACCTCGGCGGCCTGGATCTCGAGGTCCGAGGCCTGCCCGCCCTGTCCGCCGGACAGCGAAGGCTGGTGGATCAGTACGCGGGCGTTCGGCAGTGCGAGGCGCTTGCCCGGCGTGCCGGCCGCGAGCAGCACGGCGGCGGCGCTGGCCGCCTGGCCGAGGCAGACGGTCTGGATCTCGGGCCGGATGTACGTCATGGTGTCGTAGATCGCGGTCATGGCGGTGAAGGAACCGCCAGGCGAGTTGATGTAGAGCGTGATGTCGCGGTCCGGGTCGGTGGACTCGAGCACCAGCAGCTGGGCCATGACGTCGTCGGCCGAGGCGTCGTCGACCTGGACGCCGAGGAAGATGATGCGGTCCTCGAACAGCTTGGTGTACGGGTCCTGGCGCTTGAAGCCGTAGGGGGTGCGCTCTTCGAACTGGGGCAGCACGTAGCGGCTGCTCGGCAGGTTGCCGGCAGTCGAACCGAAGTTGTAGTTCATGTTCATTGCTCCTGAATTCATTGCTGTCTACCTGCCGGTCAGTTCTCGGTGGCTGTCGCAGCGCCGCCGCTGTTCCCGGAGCCGTTGGCGTTGGTTCCGCCGCCGCCTGCCACGGATCCGGCGTGTGCGGCGATCTTGTCGAAGAAGCCGTATTCGAGGGCTTCCGGGGCCGTGAACCACTTGTCGCGGTCGTTGTCCTTGAGGATGGTGTCCACACTCTGGCCGGTCTGGTCCGCGGTCAGCTCGGCCATGACTTTCTTCATGTGCAGGATCAGCTCGGCCTGGATCTTGATGTCCGACGCCGTGCCGCCGATGCCGCCGGAGGGCTGGTGCATGAGGATGCGGGCGTTGGGGGTGGCGTAGCGCTTGCCCTTGGTGCCGGAGGAGAGCAGGAACTGGCCCATGGACGCGGCGAGGCCGGTGGCRACCGTGACAACATCGTTCGGGATGAACTGCATGGTGTCGTAGATGGCCATGCCGGCGGTGACGGAGCCGCCGGGTGAGTTGATGTAAAGGTAGATGTCCCTTTCAGGATTCTCCGCCGAGAGCAGCAGCAGCTGGGAGCAGATCGCGTTGGCGTTATCGTCGCGGACCTCGGAGCCGAGCCAGATGATGCGCTCTTTCAGCAGGCGGTTGTAAATGTAGTTATCCTGGGCTGCCGGATCGACCGTGGCCATCCGGGGTGTCCCTGCTTGCTGTGACATATGTACTTACCTCTCGCTGGCGACGGTGACGCCACTGGACGACATCACTGAACTTTCCTACAGCGACACTAACCGTTTTCACGCCCGCTTTGTTCGCTGGCGCCGGGCTGTTCGCTGACGGCGCACGATTGCCGGGACCCCGCGCGCCGGGTCCTGGATGCGGGCCCTTCCCGGCTCCCGAACAGACCGTGCCGGGCGGGCATGGCCGCAGGCGGGGGCTTAAAACAGTCGGCCCCCGGATCGGTGATCCGGGGGCCGACTGTTCTAAGTCTCAGTGACTGCTAGAACTTCACTGCTGCGGGGTCATCGCTCGGCGTGGCCTCGGTGCTGGCTTCTGCCGAAGCTGCTTCGTCCTCAACGGTCTCGGCGGCGGGGGCGGCTTCGTCGCCGGGGCGTACGAAGTCGCTCAGGTCAACCTTGTTGCCCTCGGAGTCGGTGACCTCGGCCTGGCCCAGCACGACGGCCAGTGCCTTGCGGCGGCGGACCTCGGAAACCATCATGGGCACCTGGCCGCTCTGATCGATGATCTGGGCGAACTGGTTCGGGTCCATGCCGTACTGGCTGGCGGTGGTGACGATGTAGTCGATCAGCTCGTTCTGGCTGACGTTGACTTCTTCCTTCTCCGCGATGGCGTCGAGGATGATTTCGTTCTGGAAGGCGCGCTCGGTGTTGGCCTTGACCTCGGCGCGGTGCTCCTCGGTGTCGTGCTCGCCTTCACCGTGGGCGTTTTCGGCGTTGAAGTGCTGCTCGAGCTGCTCTTCGACGATCGACGCCGGGACGGGAACCTCGACGAGCTCAACGAGCTTGTCCAGGACCTTGTCGCGGGCCTCGACGCCCTGGTCAACAATCTTGGACTCAACGGCCTGCTTGGCGAGGTCCTCACGGAGTTCGGCCAGGGTGTCGAATTCGCTGGCGAGCTGGGCGAAGTCGTCGTCGGCGACGGGGAGCTCGCGCTCCTTGACGGCCTTGACGGTGACCTTGACCTGAGCGGACTCGCCGGCGTGCTCGCCGCCGACCAGCGTGGTGTCAAAGATGGCGTCCTCGTCGGCGCTGAGGCCGGTGACGGCCTCGTCGAGGCCTTCGAGCATGGTGCCGGCGCCAACCTGGTAGGACAGGCCGGAAGCGGAGTCAACATCGGCGCCGTCGATCGAGGCTGCGATGTCGATCGTCAGGAAGTCGCCATCGGCGGCCGGGCGGTCCACGGACTTCAGCGTGCCGAAGCGGCCGCGGAGCTCGTCCAGGGCCTTGTCGACGTCGGCGTCGGAGGACTCGGCGGCGGCGACCTCAACCTTGATGCCTGCGTAGTCGGGCAGTTCGATTTCGGGGCGGATGTCAACCTCGGCGTGGAACTTGAGCTCGCCGTCGGTGGCGGACGGGTCCGGAACCTCGGTGATCTCGACCTCGGGACGGCTCAGCGGGCGGATGCCGGTTTCCTGCACGGCGGCCTGGTACCAGCCGTTGAGGCCTTCGTTGATGGCCGTCTCCAGGACGTAGCCGCGGCCAACGCGCTGGTCAATGAGCTTGGAGGGGACCTTGCCCTTGCGGAAACCGGGGACCTGGATCTGCGAAGCAACAGTCTTGTATGCCTCTGCGATGCTGGGCTTCAATTCCTCAAAGGGGACCTCAACATTGAGCTTGACCCGCGTGGGGGTGAGGTTCTCGACAGCGCTCTTCACAGTCTAAGTACTCCTGGTGTGGGGGGTATGGGGTTCTGCATTGCCACGTGCTGGCAGTGCTTGCAGAGTCGGGGTGACAGGATTTGAACCTGCGACTTCCTGCTCCCAAAGCAGGCGCTCTAGCCAAGCTGAGCTACACCCCGTAAGTGCACAGAACAGTCTACGGTCATACTGTGCCGATTTGCACATTTGACACCGGGGCCTTGAATTGGGTTTAGTTGTATCCGGCTTGAACAGCCGCCCGGAAGTTTTGCTGGAATTCCAGTGAGATCCCGGGGACGTAGCTTAATGGTAAAGCCTCAGTCTTCCAAACTGATTACGCGGGTTCGATT
>NZ_JBFTNJ010000060.1:0-20443 GCF_056397425.1 Arthrobacter sp. 05N33_2 | reverse complement strand
GGCCGGGAAGCTCAACAGCCAGGACCCCGGCAGCCCGGGCGTGGTGCTTGGCACCCGGCTTCTGGCCGACGGCACGTCCAAGATCCGGGTCGGGATGGACGGGGTCCCCGGCGACCCCGAGCACCCGGGCCTGCTCAAGGCCGCCGCCCGGATGACCGAGGGCAGCTCTCGCCTGGCCGACGGAACCGTGGCCCTGAACGCCGGGATCAAGGGCAATCCGGCCGATCCTGCCAACCCCGGCCTGCTGGGCGGCTCCCAGGCCCTGGCTTCCGGGGCCTCAGAACTCTCGGCCGGCAGCACCAAGCTGGCGTCCGGCTCCTCGAAGCTGGCCACGGGGGCGGACAAGCTCGCGGACGGCAACGCCCGGATTGCCGATGGCACCGGCACGCTGTATTCCGGAGCTGCCGCGGTGTCGCCCACCAGCTTGCTCCGGCAGTCCGACGCCGCCACGGCACTGGGACTCGTCGCGGTGCTGGCCCTTGGCGCCGTTGGCGCCTTCCTGGCGCTGCGGAAGAGGCAGGCCGGACCACGGTAACTTCCGGTGCCGGTTGCAGCGCCGGTTGCGGCGCCCGTTACAGCGGGGGTTGCGCCAGCAGGTCCAGCAGGGAGCCGACCTCGCGGCCCAGGAAGCCGGGGGCCGGTTCCCCGCCGCGGTTCAGCCAGACGCCGAGGAGGCCGGCCGCCGTCGAACCTTCCGCATCGAGCAGCCGGTTGTCACCGACGTACAGCGTTTGGCCGGGACCCGTACCGATCCGCCGGACACCCTCCAGGTAGATCGCCGGGTCCGGCTTTGCGGCGCCAACGGTGTCGGTGCCAACCAGAACGGTAATCCGTTCCAGCCCGGCCGCATCCAGCTTCACGCGCTGATAGTCGTGGACGTTGTTGCTCACGGCGCCGTAGGGAATGCCGGCCGCGTCCAGGGCGTCCAGCAGGGGCCCGACGTCGTCGAACGCCCGGATGTAGCCGTGCTGGCGGCTCGCGTAGGAACTCACCCAGTGGTGGGCCTGTTCGCCGTCGGCAAGTTCGACGCCGAAGTACCCCAGCGCCGCCCGGCCGCGGAGCAGCCGCTGTTCATTGAACGTGATCTCGCCGGCCAGGTAGCGGTCGTAGAAATGGGTGGTCTCGCGGGTGAAGATCCGCCCGAACCTCTCCCACCCGGCCTCGTCCAGGCCGGGCAGGAGGTGCTCGCTGACGTCGCGGAGGGCCGCCGTCATGGCGAATTCGAGGTCCACGAGGGTGTCATCGATGTCGAACAGAACCCCCTGGACAGCGCCGCCGTCCAGGCCCGCTGCCAGCATGTCAGCCGCGGAAAGCGCGCAGGCGGGCCAGGGAGGAATCCTTGCCCAGGATGACCATGGACTCGAACAGCGGCGGGGAGATCCGCCGGCCCGAGACAGCCGTGCGGACCGGGCCGAACGCCAGGCGCGGCTTGACGCCGAGGCCTTCCACGAGGGCTTCCTTCAGGGCGGCCTGGATGTTCTCGGCCGTCCAGTCGGCAACGGGCTCCAGGGCGGCCAGGGCGGCGTCGAGCACCTCGGTGAGGTTCTCCGGCAGGCCCTTGCGGGCGTCGTCGGCGACGTCGATGGCGTCGTCGGCCTTGAACAGGAACGCGATCATTTCGGGGGCCTCGCCCAGCAGCGAGATGCGCTCCTGGATCAGCGGTGCGGCCTCGGCCAGGATCTCCTCATCGCGGTCCGTGAGGCTCTCCCCCACGAAGCCGGCGGCCTGCAGGTAGGGCACCAGGCGGCCGCGGAAGTCCTCGGCGCCGAGCATGCGGATGTGGGTGCCGTTGATGGCTTCGGCCTTCTTGATGTCGAAGCGGGCCGGGTTGGCCAGCACGTCGTTGACGTCGAAGTGCTCGATCAGCTGGTCCACGGTGAAGATGTCCTCGTCGGCGGAGAGGCTCCAGCCGAGCAGGGACAGGTAGTTCAGCAGGCCCTCGGGGATGAAGCCACGGTCCCGGAGCAGGAACAGGTTGGACTGGGGGTCGCGCTTGGAGAGCTTCTTGTTGCCCTCGCCCATGACGTACGGCAGGTGGCCGAAGACCGGCATGTAGCTGGCGACGCCGATGTCCATCAGCGCCTGGATCAGCACCACCTGACGGGGCGTGGAGGAGAGCAGGTCCTCGCCGCGGAGCACGTGGGTGATGCCCATGAGGGCGTCGTCCACCGGGTTGACCAGGGTGTAGAGCGGGGAGCCGTCGGCGCGGACAATGACGTAGTCCGGGATGCTGCCGGCCTTGAAGGTGATCTCGCCGCGGACCATGTCCGTGAACGTGACGTCCTCGTCGGGCATCCGCACGCGCAGCACAGGCTGGCGGCCCTCGGCCTTGAACGCGGCGAGCTGGTCCTCGGAGAGTTCGCGGTCGAAGTTGTCGTAGCCGAGCTTCGGGTCGCGGCCGGCGGCGCGGTGGCGGGCTTCAACTTCTTCCGGCGAGGAGTAGCACTCGTAGGCGTAACCGGCGTCGATCAGCTTGGCCACGACGTCCTTGTAGAGGTCCAGGCGCTGCGACTGGCGGTAGGGCTCGTGCGGGCCGCCGACTTCCACGCCCTCTTCCCAGGTGATGCCGAGCCATTTGAGGGCCTCGAGCAGCTGCTGGTAGCTCTCCTCCGAGTCGCGGGCCGCGTCCGTGTCCTCGATCCGGAACACAAAGGTGCCCTTCGTGTGCCGGGCGTGGGCCCAGTTGAACAGGGCGGTGCGGATCAGGCCGACGTGCGGGGTCCCCGTGGGTGACGGGCAGAACCGGACACGGACCGGGGTGTCAGCGGTGACTTCACCGGTGGAGGCAGCAAGGGCGGAGCTGGGAACAGTAGTCATAGTGGTACCAACATTACCAATCTCTACAACCGCCACTTGTCCGGATTTCCGCTGCGGAAACGGACAGCCGCCCCGTGGATCCACGGGGCGGCTGTCTGAAATCGGCGCGAAGAACCGTTAGCGGCGGACCACCGGGTTGGAGAGCCTTCCGATGCCCTCGATCTCGACCTCGTAGCGGTCGCCTGCCTGCACGGAGCCGACGCCGGCCGGGGTACCGGTCATGATGACGTCGCCGGGCAGCAGGGTGAAGGCCTGCGAGACGATGGAGACGAGCTCCCGGACGCCGCGGATCATCTGGTTGGTGCTGCCGTCCTGGCGCAGTTCGCCATTGAGCCGGCCCTGGATCTGCAGGTCCTCGGTGTCGAGCTCGGTCTCGATCCACGGCCCGAGCGGGGCCGAGGTGTCGAAGCCCTTGGCCCGGGCCCACTGCAGGTCCGTCTTCTGGACGTCGCGGGCGGTGAGGTCGTTGCCGCAGGTGTAGCCGAAGATCACATCATCGACCCGGTCCTCGGGCACGTCCTTGCAGATCCGGCCAATGACGACGCACAGCTCGGCCTCGAAGGAGACGTCCTCGGAGAACTCCGGCAGGACAATGGGATCGTTGGGCCCGATCACGGACGTGTTGGGCTTGAGGAACAGCAGGGGCTGTGCCGGGACCTCGTTGCCGAGTTCCCGGGCGTGCTCCGCGAAGTTGCGGCCAACACCGATCACCTTGCTGCGCGGGATGATCGGCGCCAGCAGGCGGACGTCCTCCAGCTTGTGCTTCATGGGGGTTCGTTCCACGCCGTGGAAGAAGGGGTCGCCCTTGATGACAGTGACTTCCTCACTGCCGGGCTCACCTTCCACGATGCCGTAGAGGGGATCAGAATCGACTACAAACCGGGCGATACGCATGGTTCCTAGCCTACCGTCCCCTCGGTGCGCAGGTAGTCCAGCTGCGCTGCGACGGAGAGCTCCGCGGCGCGGCGGACGGAGGGGTCGACGTCGGCGTACACGGCGTCCGTGACGGCTCGGACATCGGCGTCGGCGCCCAGTGCCGCGAGGGCTGCCCGGACCTGTTCGAGCCGGCCCCGCCGGTGGTCCCGGTAGGCGCGGGCGACGGCGTCCAGGGCCGGCAGCACGGGGCCGTGGGCCGGCAGCACCGTGGCGGGCCCGAGGCGTTCGAGCCGGTCCAGCGAGTCGAGGTAGTCCCGGAGGGTGCCGTCGGGGTAGTCCAGCACCGTGGTTCCGGAGCCCAGAATCGTGTCCCCGGTCAGCACCGAGCCGTGCGGGCCATCCTGCGGCAGGTGGAAGCACAGCGAATCCGAGGTGTGGCCCGGCGTCGCCAGAACCCGGATGTCAGTTCCGGCCGCCCGGATGGTTTCGCCGTCCTGCAGCGGGGGTGCGCCGTGGCAGTGGGCGGGGTCCGCGGCCCGGACCGGTGCGCCCGTCAAGGCCGAAAACCTCTCGGCGGCCGCGGTGTGGTCTGCGTGCCGGTGCGTGATCAGGATGAGTTCGACCGGTCCCTCGCCGGCCAGCGCTTGAAGGTGCGGCCCGTCGAGGGGCCCGGGGTCGACGGCGACCCTTGCCGCCGCCCCCGGGGCGCCAATGAGATAGGAGTTGGTTCCGTCCAGGCTCATGGGGCCCGGATTCGGGGCGAGGCGGAACCGGGTCAGCTCACTGCTGCGGACAATGCCGCGGGATGTCTCGGAGGTCACGGACCCATCCTTGCATTGAATCGGGCGCCATTGGCCCCAGCCCGGGACCACAGACGCCGACGGCGGCCCTCACCCGAAGGTGGGGACCGCCGTCGTGCACTAAGACGTTCTGTGGCTAGGCCAGCCGGGTCAGCCAGCCGTGGGTGTCCTCCACGGTGCCGGTCTGGATCCCGAGCAGCTGGGCGCGGATGGCCAGAGTGGTCTCCCCCGCCGTGGCGTCCTCGGAACCGATGAACTCGGTGGTGTCCTTGAGCACGCCGATGGGGGTGATGACCGCGGCGGTGCCGCAGGCGAAGACCTCGGCAATGTCTCCCGAGGCAACACCGTCGCGCCACTCATCCAGGGTGATCTTGCGTTCGGTGACTTCCCGGCCCATGTCCCGGGCCACCTGGATCACGGACATCCGGGTGATCCCCTCCAGGATGGTGCCGGAGAGCGCCGGGGTGACGAGCGAGCCGTCCTTCATGACGAAGAAAACGTTCATGCCGCCGAGTTCCTCGACAGCGTTGTCGTTGAACTGGTCCAGGAAGAGGACCTGCTTGCAGCCGTTAGCCTCGGCCTCCTGCTGGGCGATCAGCGAGGCAGCGTAGTTGCCGCCGCACTTGGCGGCGCCTGTTCCGCCGCGGCCGGCGCGGGCGTATTCGCGCGAGATCCAGATGGAGACGGGCTTGAGTTCGCCGCCGAAGTAGTTGCCGGCCGGGGAGGCGATCACGCGGAAGGAAACCTCGCGCGCTGCCCGCACGCCCAGGAACGCCTCGGTGGCGATCATGAAGGGCCGCAGGTACAGGGCTTCGCCGTCGCCGGCGGGGACCCAGTCCTTGTCTGCCGCGACGAGCTCGCGGATGGCGCCGAGGAAGTACTCTTCCGGGAGTTCGGGCAGGGCCAGGCGCCGGGCGGACTTGTTCAGCCGGGCGGCGTTGGCCTCGGGCCGGAACGTCCAGACCGAGCCGTCGGCGTGGCGGTAGGCCTTGAGGCCCTCGAAGATCTCCTGGCCGTAGTGCAGCACGGCGGCGGACGGGTCGAGGGAAATCGGGCCGTAGGGCTCAACGCGCGCGTCGTGCCAGCCGCCGTTGCCGGCGGCGTCGACGCTGTAGTCCACAATCGCGGTGTGGTCGGTGAAATAGTCGCCGAATCCCGGGTTTGCCAGGATGGCGGCACGCTCTTCAGCAGACTTCGGGGTCTCCGACAGGTGCTGGGTGAATTCGACGCCATGGGCAGTCTGAGTCATGGTTCCTCCACGATCGGCTGCCTGGTGTGGGAACGTGGTTCACCCTCGGACCACGGCAGCATATTGGTGATTCGAAACAAGCTTACGCCCGTTGGCAGCACGGTTTTGCGGTGTCTGCAGTCGCCTGCCATGCAGGAAATGCAGGCGGGGCCTACAGCGCCGCCGCGATGGCGTCGCCGATCGCGCTGGTGGTGCGGACGGCGCCGTCGCGGGCTTCGACGTCGGCCGTGACGGCCGCCTCGATCTTCCGGGCAGCGGTGGCGAAGCCGAGGTGGTCGAGCAGGAGCGCCGCGGAGAGGATGGCSGCSGTSGGRTCSGCCTTCTGCTGGCCGGCGATGTCCGGGGCGGACCCGTGGACCGGTTCGAACATGGACGGCGCGGTGCGGTCCATGTTGAGGTTGCCGGAGGCGGCGAGGCCGATCCCGCCGGTCACGGCCGCCGCGAGGTCGGTGATGATGTCGCCGAACAGGTTGTCGGTGACGATCACGTCGAAGCGGGCCGGATCGRTAACCATGAAAATCGTGGCGGCGTCGACGTGGAGGTAGTCGTGCGTGACGTCGGGGAACTCCTGGGCCACGGCCTCGACCGTGCGCTTCCAGAGCTGGCCGGCGAAGACCAGGACGTTGTGCTTGTGCACCAGGGTGAGCTTCTTGCGGGGGCGGTCGTTGGCCCGGCGGAACGCGTCGCGGACCACACGCTCCACGCCGTGGGCGGTGTTCAGGGACACCTCGGTGGCCACCTCGTGGGGGGTGCCGGCGCGCAGTGTGCCGCCGTTGCCCACGTAGGGGCCCTCGGTGCCTTCGCGGACCACGATGAAGTCGATCTCGCCGGGGTTCGCGAGGGGGCTGCCGACGCCGGCGTACAGGCGGGAGGGCCGCAGGTTGACGAAGTGGTCCAGGCTGAAGCGCAGCTTCAGCAGGAGCTCGCGCTCGATGATGCCGGAGGGGATCCGGGTGTCGCCGGGGGCCGCGCCGACGGCGCCGAACAAGATGGCGTCGCGGGTGCGGAGGTCGGCGAGGGTGGCCGCGGGGAGGGTCTCCCCCGTCGCGAGCCAGTGCTCCGCCCCCAGCTTGTAGTGGGTCTGCTGGAGCACGATCCCTTCTGCGGCCGCGGCCTTTTCAAGGACCTTCAGGGCTTCGGCGGTGACCTCCGGGCCGATGCCGTCGCCCGGGATGACTGCCAGATCAATCGTGGATGCGCTCATATTTTCAGCGTAGCCAAGTGATCCACATTCTGGTCAAGTTGTCTCACTATTCGATCACCCCCGTTTTCCGGGTAAGCAAAACGCCCCCGCTCCCCCGGATCAGGGGGTGCGGGGGCGTCAGGGCCGCAGGGGCTCAGGCTTCGGCGGGTTCCTCGTACTTCGGGAACACCGGGGCCGGGGCGGGCAGTTCGGTGCCGGCGGCGATCGGTGTGCCCAGGGCCGAGAACTGGCGCGCCCCGCCCTCGGGCTGGCCGAGCGTGTGCAGGATCGCCGCCGTCGCCACCGGCATGACCGGCTGGGCCAGGATCGCGACGATCCGCAGCACCTCGAGCGTCACGTAAAGCACCGTGTTCATGCGTTCGACGTCGGTCTTGCGCAGCACCCACGGGGCTTGCTCGGCGAAGTAGGCGTTGGTGTCCCCCAAGACAGCCCAGATGGCCTCCAGTGCACGGCTGAACTCCTGCTTCTCGAAGGCGGCCCGGGCGGCGTCAAGCAGTCCGTTGGCCTGGGCCAGAATCGCGGTGTCCTCGGCGGAAAATGCGCCGGGCGCGGGCACGCGGCCCTCGCAGTTCTTGGCCACCATGGACAGCGACCGCTGGGCCAGGTTGCCGAAGTTGTTGGCGAGGTCGGAGTTCATCCGGCCCACGATTGCCTCGTGGTTGTAGTTGCCGTCCGCGCCGAAGGGGACCTCGCGCAGGAAGAAGTAGCGCACCTGGTCCAGGCCGTACTGGGCCACGAAGTCCGCAGGGGCCACCACGTTTCCGAGCGACTTGGACATCTTGACGCCGTTGTTCTGCAGGAAGCCGTGGATCATGATCCGCTTCGGCAGCTCCAGTCCGGCGCTCATGAGGAACGCCGGCCAGTAGATGGCGTGGAAGCGGGAGATGTCCTTGCCGATCACGTGGACGTCGGCCGGCCAGAACTTCTTGAAGGAGTCCGAGTCGACGTCCGGGTAGCCGACGCCGGTCAGGTAGTTGGTCAGCGCATCGACCCACACGTACATGACGTGCTTGTCGTTGCCGGGCACGGGAACGCCCCAGTCGAACGTGGTGCGGCTGATGGACAGATCCTCCAGACCGCGCCGGACGAAGCTGATGACCTCGTTGAACCGGGACTGCGGGGCACCGAATTCCGGGTGGGCCTCGTAGAGCGCCAGCAGTTTGTCCTGATAGGCGGAGAGCCGGAAGAAGTAGCTCTCCTCGGCCGTCCAGGTGACCTCGGTGTCGGATTCGCGTGAGTAGCGGATCCCGTCGTCCTTGACCACGGTCTCGTCCTCGACGTAGAACGCCTCGTCGCGGACSGAGTACCAGCCTTCGTACTTGGASAGGTAGATGTCSCCGTTRGCTTCCATCTTCTTCCAGATGGCCTGCGACGCTGCGTAGTGGTCGGCGTCCGTGGTGCGGATGAAACGGTCGTAGGAGACCCCCAGGGCCGCGTGCGCCGCCTTGTAGATCTCGGCGTTCCGGTCCACCAGATCCTTGGGCGCCAGCCCTTCCTTCTCGGCGGTCTGGGCGATCTTCATGCCGTGCTCGTCAGTGCCGGTCAGGAAGAAGACGTCGTACCCGTCCAGGCGCTTGAACCGGGCCATCGCATCGGTGGCGATGTACTCGTACGCATGGCCGATGTGCGGCACCCCGTTGGGGTACGTGATGGCCGTGGTGATGTAGAACGGGGTCTTGTCAGTTGAAGTCACGGTCTAAATCTAGATCAGTTCTGTGAGGGTATCGCTCTGGCGGACCAGTTCGTGGTCATGTGAAGCCACCAGCACGGCAATGCCGTCCGAGGTGGTGTCCTTGAGGATGCTGATGATGCGGTTGGCCGCGGCCCGGTCCAGGCTGGCCGTGGGCTCGTCGACCACCAGGACGCGGGTGCCGAGGATGAGCGCGCGGGCGATCGCGACGCGCTGTCGTTCACCGCCGGAAAGCTGCGCCGGACGGTGGCGCATGCGCCGGCCCAGGCCCACGAGGTCCAGGAGGTCCTTGGCCATGTCGCGGCGCTTCTCGACCTCGCCGTCCGGCACGGCCGGCAGCAGGACGTTCTCGAGCGCGCTCATCCCGTCGATCAGCGCACCGCCCTGGTCGACGTAGCCGATCAGGGCCCGGCGGCGGTCGGCGATCTCGTCGTCGCCCATGGTCTCGAGCGAGTCGCCTTCCCAGAACACCCGGCCCGACGTCGGCAGGGTCAGTCCCGCGCCGACGGTCAGGATGCTGGTCTTGCCCGAGCCGGAGCGGCCCGCGACGCAGTGCATTTCGCCGGCGTGCAGGGTCATGTTGAAGTCGTCCACGACGTTGACGGCCTCGGCACCGCCCTTGCCGCCGCCGTAGTGGATGGTGATGTTGCTCAGTTCCAGCGGGGTGGCGTGGTCCGTGGCCTTCACGATTGTGTTGGCGCGGGTCTTGTGCGCACCGCGACGGGTGCTGGCGGTCATCCGGTCGTGTGCCTCCCGGTCAAGGTTCAGCTCGTTAGTCATTGGACCACTTTCGTTGCAATCGGAATCCAGCAAAGTACAGCTACGAGACCGGCAATTGCGGCCCACAGCGCGGCGTAGGGGGCCAGGAGGAGGCCGATGCCGAGGGCGCCCACAACACCCAGCGGCAGCGCGACGGTTCCCACCATGGCGTTTTCAAAGAAGCGGACCTGGCCCAGCATGTCCGGGTTCCAGCCCATGGCCCGCAGCGTGCCGAGGTACTGGCGCTTGGCCTGCAGCTCGAAGCGGCCGGTGACCATGGTCAGCAGCAGCCCGACGGCAACACCGGACACGCCCAGGATGATGCTGGGCAGGGCGATGCTGGCCGCGGCCAGCCCGCTGAGGGCGCTGGCGCCGGCGGCCCGCGGAATGTCGATCAGCAGGGCGACGAGTCCGCCGACGGCCGCGGCGAAGACACCGACGGCAACGGCCAGGGAGATGGTGTTGAACTTGTTGGTGCTCAGCTGCCGGTTCGCGAAGGTCAGCGGGGAATCGACCGCGATGAGCCGTTCATCGTGTTGCGGCTCCTGGTCCACGACGTCGCGGTGGCGCAGCTGCTGCGCCGCGATGAACGCGGCACCGGCGTACAGCACCAGGACCGACGCCGAGACCACCGCGGTGGCGGTGCTCCAGCTGATCAGGCTCAGGACGATTCCGACGACGGCCAGCAGCGCGGCGCCGACGCCGAATTCGGCCAGCACCCAGGAACGGATCTTGCGCTGGGTCCAGCCCATGGCGCGCAGGGTACCGGCCTCGCTGCGCCGTTTGCGGATGTAGCTGACGGTGGAGGCGCCGGTCAGGAGGGCAGCACCGCAGAGGGTCAGGAACAGCAGGGTCAGGTTCGTGGCGGTCAGCGAGCCGGACACGGCGTCCGCGGCGTCCTGGCGGACCCACGACTGCTGCACGGTGCCCAGCGGCGATTCCTTGCCGGCGTCGTCCTTGGAGTAGCCGGGAACGGCGATGCTGGCGTCTTCGCGGGCCGAACCGGCCACCACGGTGGCCTGCAGGCCCATGTCGCGGATCTCGTTGGCGAGCTTCTCCACCTCGGGCTGCGCCTGCTTCCAGCTGCCCGGGACCTTGGCGCGGACCCGGACGGCGTCGATCACGTTGGCGTTTGCATCGTAGCCGCGGGCGGCGGCGAGGCCGTAGTAGTCGGTGATGGCTCCGGCGGACTGGCTGACCAGGCCTGTGGCGCTCAGCGACGGCTTGAGTTCGGTGTTGACGTCCTTGCCGGACGCGTCTTTGGTCAGGGTGAACGGCGCGGGGTCATAGCCGCCCAGGGGCAGCCGGTTGACGTCGCCGGCAGCTTCCTTGACGTTCGCGGCGTCGAAGGTGCCGTAGACCATGGCCAGCGGCGTGGCCAGCTTCTTGCCGGTTTCGAGGTTCTGGCGGTACGAGCGCTCGTCTACAGGCTCGCGCTGGGTCTGGTCGACGGCTTCGCCGTTGGCGGCCTTGTCCGGCAGCCGGTTCACGGTGACCCAGTCACCGGGCGTGGCGCTCTTGTCAACGGCGCCGTTGGCGGCGGTTTCGCCGTCCTTGTATGTCGGGGCGGCGGCAAAGTTGGTGGTCCAGGTGGCCGGGTTGTAGAGGCCCTGGCTGAAGGATCCGGTGTCGCCCATGAGCTGGGAGAGGTCCTTGGACCCGGGCCAGGCGAGGGCGAACGGGGACTTGGAAACGAACGGCAGGTAGTCCTTGTCCAGCGAGCGGGTCACGGTGCCGACGTCCTTGGTGACGTTGCCGGAGTCGTCGATTTCCTCGATTTTGACCGAGTACTTCAGGTCCAGGGCGGTGCCCGAGCGCACGATCAGCGGGATGGCCTGGGAATCGTCGGTGAGCTGGCCGTCGCGCTTGGCCTGCTGGTACTGGGTCATCAGCGGTGCCCAGTACTTGAGCTTGACGCCGAGGAAGTCCGGGCCTTCCTTGAGTTCGTCCATGCTGATGCCGTTGGTGAAGAGGCTCTCGAAGTGCCGGCCGATCGCGCCGGCGTTGCGGGCGTCCGCGGGCGGGGCCTTCTCCAGCGGGGACAGGAAGTCACCGGCCGTGCCGAGCAGCGCGCGTTCGGAGACGGGGTCGACGGCGACGACGGACTCGGTCACCTGCGGGGCCATCGGCAGGGAAACGGAGAGGTTGAAGAGGTTGTGCTCGGAGCCGCCGGCCGGGGTGGGGAACTTGATGCCGGTCTCGCCCTCCGGGCCCTGGATGCGGACGTTCTTGCCGCCGTCGACCTGTTCCTCGACCAGCTTCGCCTTGCCGAGGGAGCCCTCGGCCGTGGTCTTGAACAGGGTCTGGTCGGAGTGGCCGTCGGAGCTGACGGCGCTGGCCGTGAGGCGGTATTTCTTTGGCGTGTCGCTCAGTACCGATTCCGCGGCCGGCCACTTGCTCGGATCCGTGGCGGTCGGGTCGCCGGAGGTGCCCGCGAGGCCCGCGTTGAAGCCCAGGTAGTCGGTGGCGTCCAGCCGCGGCGACTCCAGGTTCTGCGTCACACGCGAGACCAGGCTGATGGGGGCGGCCACAGAGGTGCCGGAGAGCTTGCGGATCGAATCCAGCTGCTCGAAGCTGATGCCGCCCTGGCCGGTGGCGATGTCCGGCTGCATCAGGCCGCCGTTATCCTTCGCCTTGGCCTGCACCAGGACGTCATAGAGCCCCCGGGAGTTTTGGTCCACGGTCCTGCTCAGCGCCGCCTGGGACTGACCCTGGACGAGCACGGACAGGCACATGGCCACGATCAAAATGGACGCGGTCAGCAAAAGCACTCTGCTTCTGATGAACCTCTGGACGGCGTTCATTGGGCTCCTGAAAGCTGGATTGCGTGCGCACGCCGCAGTTCATTTCCTGAGGAAGTGAAGGCGTCCCGTGCCGGGCGTGCAAAAGTAAAGGCCGGTCTGCCGGCCAAGACCCGAAATTCGGTCCTAGCCATTGTACGCAGACCGGCCGGCCTCTCGTGGCCGCCGGCGGSGGTCATGCCGCCGCCGGGGCCCGCGGGGAGGATTTCAGTCCTCGAGGTCAACCTCGCGGACCATTTCAGCGCCGATCCCGGCCTTGATCGCGTCAAGGACCTGCTGGGGAACGGAGCTGTCGATGGTCAGCAGGGCCAGCACCTGGCCGCCTTCCGCCTGGCGTGCCACCTGCATGCCGGCGATGTTGATGTTGTTCATGCCCAGGATGTGGCCGATCGTGCCGATCACGCCGGGGCGGTCCGAGTAGGCAACCACCACGAGGTGTTCGCTGATCGGGATTTCCACCTCGTAGCCGTTGACGCCGACCAGTTTCTGGATCTGCTTCGGGCCCGTCAGGGTTCCGGCGACGGAGATCTGGCTGCCGTCGCTGAGGGCGCCGCGCAGGGTCAGGACGTTGCGGTACGACTCGGTGTCCGGCGTGGTGATGAGGCGGACGTTGATGCCGCGCTGCTCGGCGATGACAGGTGCGTTGACGTAGGAGACCTGCTCGGTCACGACGTCGGCGAAGATGCCCTTGAGCGCCGCGAGTTCCAGGACCTTGACATCGAGCGAGGAGATCTCGCCGGCCACCTCGACGTCGAACTGGGTGAGGGAGGCATGGGTCAGCGCGGTGAAGATGCGGCCCAGCTTTTCCATCAGCGGGATGCCGGGGCGGACGTCCGGTGCGATGACACCGCCGGCGACGTTGACGGCGTCGGGGACCAGTTCGCCGGCCAGGGCCAGGCGGACGGACTTGGCGACGGAGACGCCGGCCTTTTCCTGGGCCTCGTCGGTGGAGGCGCCCAGGTGCGGGGTCACCACGACGTTGTCGAGTTTGAAGAACGGCAGGTCGGTGCTGGGTTCCTTGGAGAAGACGTCGACGCCGGCGCCGGCGATGTCACCGGCCTGCAGCGCGGTGTAGAGGGCTTCCTCGTCCACCAGGCCGCCGCGGGCGACGTTGACGACGTACGCCGTGCTCTTCATCTTCTTGAACGCCTCGGCGCCGAGCATGCCGACGGTTTCCGGGGTCTTGGGCATGTGGATGGTGATGAAGTCCGACTGGGCCAGGAGCTCGTCGAGCGTCACCAGCTGCACGCCGAGCTGGGCGGCCCGGGCGGAGGTGATGTAGGGGTCGTAGGCGAGGATCTTGGTGTCGAAGCCCTTCAGGCGGGCCGCGACCAGGGCACCGATCCGGCCCAGGCCGATGATGCCGATCTTCTTCTCGAAGAGCTCGATGCCGGTGTACTTGGAGCGCTTCCACTCCCCGTCCTTGAGGGCGGAGCTGGCCTGCGGGATGTGGCGGGCGAGGCTCAGGATGTGCCCGACGGTCAGTTCGGCGGCGGAGACGATGTTGGAGGTCGGCGCGTTGACCACCATGACCCCGGCCTGGGTGGCCGCCTTGATGTCCACGTTGTCCAGGCCGACGCCGGCGCGGGCGATGACCTTGAGGTTCTTGGCGGCGGCGATGGCCTCGGCGTCCAGCTGGGTGGCGGAGCGGACCAGGATCGCGTCGACGTCGGCGATCGCGGAGAGCAGCTGGGAACGGTCGGAGCCGTCAGTCTGGCGGATTTCAAAGTCCGGGCCGAGGGCCTCGACTGTGGCGGGCGAAAGTTCCTCAGCGAGGAGTACGACAGGTTTGGTGCTTGTCACCGGTGACCTCTTTAGCTCTCTTGTGTATCTGGTGGGGATTTTGGTGAATCGGGTGGTGCGGGTGGTGCTGGACAGCAGGGAAGCCGGACCCCAGGATGTGGTGTCCGGCTCCCCTGCCGGGCAATGCCTAGCGGGCCACTGTTCCTTCGGTGTAGTCGTCTTCGTTCTTGATCCAGGAGAACAGCTTGCGMAGTTCGCGGCCGGTGGCCTCGATCGGGTGGTCCTCACCCTTCTTGCGCAGCGCCTTGAACTCCGGCGCGCCGGCGTCCTGGTCGTCGATGAAGCGCTTGGCGAAGGTGCCGTCCTGGATGTCCGCGAGGACAGCCTTCATGTTTTCCTTCACCTGCGGGGTGATGACGCGGGGGCCGGAGACGTAGTCGCCGTATTCCGCGGTGTCCGAGACGCTCCAGCGCTGCTTGGCGATGCCGCCCTCGACCATGAGATCGACGATCAGCTTGAGCTCGTGCAGCACCTCGAAGTAGGCGACCTCGGGCTTGTAGCCAGCCTCGGTGAGGGTTTCGAAGCCGTACTGGATCAGCTGCGAGGCGCCGCCGCAGAGGACAGCCTGCTCGCCGAAGAGGTCGGTTTCGGTCTCTTCGGTGAAGGTGGTCTCGATGACGCCCGCACGGGTGCCGCCGATCGCCTTGGCGTAGGACAGGGCCAGTTCCTTAGCCTTGCCGGACGGGTTCTGTTCGACGGCGATCAGGTCCGGCACGCCGCGGCCGGCTTCGAACTCGCGGCGCACGATGTGGCCCGGGCCCTTGGGGGCGACGAGGGCGACGTCGACGTCGGCCGGGGGCTGGATGTAGCCGTAGCGGATGTTGAAGCCGTGGCCGAAGAACAGGGCGTCGCCCGGCTGCAGGTTCGGGGCGATGTCCTCGGCGTACACGTGGCGCTGGACCTGGTCCGGGGTCAGGACCATGATGAGGTCGGCCTCGGCGACGGCGTCGGCAACGTTCAGGACCCGCAGGCCCTCGGCCTCGGCCTTGGCGCGGGACTTCGAGCCTTCCTTCAGGCCGACGCGGACGTCAACGCCGGAATCGCGGAGGCTGAGGGCGTGGGCGTGGCCCTGGGAGCCGTAACCGATGACGGCGACGGTGCGGCCCTGGATGATCGACAGGTCGGCGTCGTCGTCGTAAAACATTTCAGTCACTGGGGTGTCTCCTTTTGAGTGGATTCTTCGTAGATATTGTCTGTGGTGCTGCGGTACAACGGGGCGGCTCCGGCGGTGTTACGCGCTGCGGAGGGCCCTGTCACTCATGGAGCGGGATCCCCGCCCAACGGCCAGGGTGCCGGACTGCACGATTTCGCGGATGCCGAAAGGCTCCAGCACTGACAAGAGTGCCGTGAGCTTCTCGGGGTGGCCCGTTGCCTCAATGACCACCGACTCTGTGGAGACGTCGACCACTGAAGCGCGGAACAGGTCTGCAGCCTGGGTGACCTGCAGGCGTGTTGCGGCATCCGCACGTACCTTGACCAGGATGTGGTCACGCTGTACGGAAGATTCGGAGGTGAGCTCGACGATCTTGATCACGTTGACCAGCTTGTTCAGCTGCTTCGTGACCTGTTCGATCAGCTCGCCATCGGCGTCGACCACCACGGTCATCCGGGACATGCCCGGGACCTCGGTGGGGCCGACGGCCAGGGAATTGATGTTGAAGGCCCGGCGGGCGAAGAGGCTGGCGACGCGGGTCAGCACACCGGGCTTGTCTTCGACCAGAACGGACAATGTGTGGCGGGTCATGTTCAGTCCTCCTCTTCCCATTCCGGGGTCATGTTGCGGGCAACCTGGATCTGGTCGTTGCTGACCCCCGCGGGGACCATCGGCCACACCATCGAGTTGGGGCTCACGACGAAGTCGATGACCACCGGGCGGTCATTGATCTCCAGTGCCTTCTGGATGGTCGCGTCGATGTCCTCGTCGCGTTCGCACCGGAAGGCAGCGCAGCCGTAGGCGTCCGCCAGCTTGACGAAGTCCGGGATGCGGACCGTGTCATGTCCGGTGTTGAGGTCGGTGTTGGAGTAGCGGCCCTCGTAGAAGAGGGTCTGCCACTGCCGGACCATGCCCAGGGAGGAGTTGTTGATGATGGCGACCTTGATGGGGATCTTGTTGATCGCGCAGGTGGCCAGTTCCTGGTTGGTCATCTGGAAGCAGCCGTCGCCGTCGATCGCCCAGACCACGCGGTCCGGTTCGCCCACCTTGGCGCCCATGGCCGCCGGCACGGCGTAGCCCATGGTGCCGGCGCCGCCGGAGTTGAGCCAGGCGTGCGGGCGTTCGTACTTGATGAACTGTGAGGCCCACATCTGGTGCTGTCCGACGCCGGCGACATAGACGCCCTCGGGACCGGTCAGGGCGCCGATGCGTTCGATGACGCGCTGCGGGGCGCTGAGGCCGTCCTCGGGTTCGGTCCAGCCGAGCGGGTAGGTTTCCTTGAGGTTGTTAAGGAAGGCCCACCAGGTGGTCAGGTCCGGGGTGCCGAAGGCTTCGAACTGCAGGCGCAGGGCCTCGGTCAGCTCCGGGATGATCTCCTTGACCGAGCCGACAATCGGGACGTCGGCCGTGCGGTTCTTGGAGATTTCCGCCGGATCGATGTCGGCGTGGATGACCTTGGCGTTCGGGGCGAAGGACTTCAGGATGCCGGTCACGCGGTCATCGAACCGCGCGCCCAGGGTGATCAGCAGGTCCGACTGCTGCAGGGCTGTCACGGCGGAAACCGTGCCGTGCATGCCCGGCATGCCCACGTGCTGCGGGTGCGAGTCCGGGAACACGCCCCGGGCCATCAGGGTGGTGACCACGGGGGCGCCGGTCAGCTCGGCCAGTTCACGCAGCTCGGCCGAGGCGTGGGCCTTGACCACTCCGCCGCCGACGTAGAGCACGGGCTTGCTGGCACCGGAAATGAGCCGGGCGGCCTCGCGGACCTGCTTGCTGTGGCCGCGCACCACCGGCCGGTATCCCGGGAGATCGATCTTGGGCGGCCAGGAGAACGTCATCTGGCCCTGCTGGGCGTCCTTGGCGACGTCCACGAGGACCGGGCCCGGGCGTCCGGTGGACGCCAGGTGGAACGCCTCGGCCATCACATGCGGAATGTCGTTGGGGTCCGTGACCAGGAAGGAGTGCTTCGTGATCGGCATGGTGATCCCGACGATGTCCGCTTCCTGGAAGGCGTCGGTGCCGATCACCCCGCTGGAGACCTGGCCGGTAATGGCCACTATCGGCACGGAGTCCATGTGGGCGTCCATGATGGCGGTAACGAGGTTGGTGGCACCCGGGCCCGAGGTGGCGATGCAGACGCCAACCCGTCCGGTAACCATGGCGTAGCCTTGCGCGGCGTGGCCGGCTCCCTGTTCGTGACGGACCAGAACGTGGTTCATTTTGGAAGCCATCAAGGGGTCGTAGGTGGGCAGGATCGCGCCACCGGGCAAACCGAAAATGTCCTGGACGCCGAGTTCTTCGAGCGAGCGGACAATTGCTTGCGAACCGGTCATGACCGTCGGGGGTACGACGTTGTTCGGTCCGAGGACAGGAGAGACGGCAGCAGAGTCGACGCCGGCGTCAGCCGGACGTTCGACGCGTTCCGGAGCCTTGTGGGCTCCAGTGGACTTGGTGGCCATCAGCGAGGGGCTGATCGGCGATCCTTTGCTCATCGGACTCTTCCTTTGTGGATCTTCGGTGATCGTGGAACTACTGGATTGTTCTGGTGGTGCGGCTGGTGAAGCGGGAAATAAAAAAACCCCTCAGCCGGCGGGCTCTTCGAGGGGTTGCGCGTGACGGTTCTTTACCAGTGAAGGCTAATGAGCCACGCGCTTGGTAAGTACGACGGAAACACCTGCAGCGCTCTCGACTGCAGTGCACTCAAATTCAGTGACTCCGGCTGTAACGATCTCGATCATGCGTTCAGTTTTCCCTCTGAGTGAGACGGGTGTCAACGAGCCCGGCCCGTGTCTCACTATTTGGACAACGGTGTCCACTGGTTGGGACCATCGTTTTCCCTTGGAGAGCCTGCAGCCATCGGCGGCAGGCGGGAATCTCCTACCCCGAACACCCGGCGCGGACGCCGTGCGTTCGGGGCCCCTCGGAGCTTCCCGTATTAAGCCTGGTCACCCAGGCCCGGAGGATCAGCCGCAATACGCGCCCGTGGAGGCGCTGTGGACGAGCTTGGCGTACTTGGCGAGCACACCCTTCGTGAACTTGGCCGGGAGCGGCTCCCAGCCGACCTTGCGGGCCTCGAGCTCGGCGCCGTCGACCAGGAGGTCGAAGGTGCGGGCCGCGATGTCCACGCGGATCCGGTCGCCGTCCTTGACGAACGCGATGGGGCCGCCGTCGACGGCTTCCGGCGCGACGTGGCCGATGCACAGGCCGGTGGTTCCGCCGGAGAACCGTCCGTCGGTCAGCAGCAGGACGTCCTTGCCCAGGCCCGCGCCCTTGATGGCGCCGGTGATGGCGAGCATCTCGCGCATGCCGGGGCCGCCCTTGGGGCCTTCGTAGCGGATCACGACGACGTCGCCCTTGTGGATCTCACCCTTGTCCAGGGCATCGAGCGCGCCCTGTTCGCGTTCGAACACGCGGGCCGTGCCCTCGAAGACGTCGGCGTCGAAGCCGGCGCTCTTGACGACAGCTCCTTCCGGGGCCATCGAGCCGTGCAGGATGGTGATGCCGCCGGTCTTGTGGATCGGGTTGTCCAGTGCGCGCAGGATCTTGCCGTCCAGGTCCGGCGGGTTGATCGCGGCGAGGTTCTCGGCCACGGTCTTGCCGGTGACGGTGAGGCAGTCACCGTGCAGCAGGCCGGCGTCGAGCAGTGCCTTCATGATCACCGGCACGCCGCCGATCTTGTCGACGTCGGTCATGACGTAGCGGCCGAACGGCTTGAGGTCGCCCAGGTGCGGGATCTTGTCGCCAATCCGGTTGAAGTCCTCCAGCGTCAGCTCCACCTCGGCTTCGCGGGCGATCGCGAGCAGGTGCAGCACGGCGTTGGTGGAACCGCCAAAGGCCATCGTGACGGCGATGGCGTTCTCGAACGCCTTGCGCGTCATGATGTCGCGGGCGGTGATGCCCAGGCGCAGGAGGTTGACCACGGCTTCGCCGGACTTGTGCGCAAAGGCGTCGCGGCGGCGGTCCGCGGAGGGCGGTGCGGCGGAGCCGGGCAGGGACATGCCCAGGGCCTCGCCGATGCAGGCCATGGTGTTGGCGGTGTACATGCCGCCGCAGGCGCCCTCGCCCGGGCAGATGGCCTTTTCGATGCGGTCCAGGTCCTCGCGGCTCATCTTGCCGGCGGCGCACGCGCCGACGGCCTCGAASGCGTCGATGAGGGTGACTTCCTTTTCGGAGCCGTCCTCGAGCTTGACCCAGCCGGGCATGATGGAGCCGGCGTAGAGGAASACGGCGGCCAGGTCCAGGCGGGCCGCCGCCATCAGCATGCCGGGCAGCGACTTGTCGCAGCCTGCCAGGAGCACAGAGCCGTCGATCCGCTCGGCCTGCATGACCGTCTCGACGGAGTCGGCGATGACTTCGCGGGACACCAGGGAGAAGTGCATGCCCTCGTGGCCCATGGAGATGCCGTCCGAGACGGAGATGGTGCCGAACTGCATGGGGAACCCGCCGCCGGCGTGGACGCCTTCCTTGGCGCCCTGGGCGAGCCGGTTCAACGAAAGGTTGCAGGGGGTGATCTCGTTCCACGAGCTCGCCACGCCGATCTGCGGCTTGGCGAAGTCGTCGTCGCCCATGCCGACCGCCCGGAACATGCCGCGCGCGGGGGCGGCGTGGATTCCATCGGTAACGACCCGGCTGCGGGGCTTGATGTCCGGCTTGGTGTCTGCTGCTGTGTGGGTGTCCTGACTCATGGCTCAAAGTCTAGGGCTCTGCTACAGGCGCCAACGACCCAAGAACGGAGCGTTAAGCGGAAAACCGGGAATATTTCGATCAAATAGTGGACTCTCGTCTCACATCATGAAACCGGGACCCGATTTGACCTAGGCCCGGTGAGCCGCGTCACGCAGTTCCGGGGCCTCGGCGACACCTTGGGCCTCGGCCTTGAGCATCGCCAGGACCTGCTGGATGGTGGTCCGGGCCGCGACGTCCGGACGGGCCAGCGCCACGATGCTCCGGCTGGCCTTCACGCCCTCGAGCGGGCGCAGGACGAACCCCCGGCCCTGGTTGCTGACCGCCGTGTACCGCGGCAGCAGGCTCAGCCCGTGCCCGGCGCTGACCAGGGCTTCCAGGACCCGCAGATCCGGGAACTGCTGGGCCCGGACCGCCTGCGAGTCGGCCCGCACCTCGATCTGGCGCAGCACGGTGTCGAAGGGAAAACCCTCGGGAACCCCCATCCACGGAAAGCCGACGACGTCCTCGGCGCACAGTGTCGACGGTCCGGAAGTCTTCGGCGGCCAGGGCCTGACAGTGGTGCCGCTGCTGGACGAACCCCTGGACGTGGGGGGGGGGGGGGGGGG
>NZ_JBFTNJ010000059.1:0-20682 GCF_056397425.1 Arthrobacter sp. 05N33_2 | reverse complement strand
GGCCTGGAGATCATGGACGTCGAGGCGTTGCGGCCCCACTATGCCCTGACGCTCAGGGCGTGGGTGCGGAACCTGGAGGAGCACTGGGACGAGGCCGTGCGTTTGGCCGGACTGGGAAGGGCCCGGGTGTGGCGGCTCTACATGGCCGCGAGCGCACTCGGCTTCGAGGCTGGCATCACGGGCGTGAACCAGATCCTGGTCCAGCGCCCGGGCGGCGCGGAACCCCCATTGCGCCGTTCGGCCTGGATGTGAGGCCCGGTCCTGGAAGTCCAGGCCGTGTGCCGAAGGCTGACCCGCGGACCGCGCGAAGCTAGGCTGTCATCATGAGCAATACCGAAGTCGCGCCCCAGGAAATCCTTTGCGAAACGGACAGGACCTGCGCCGGCGTCGAACTCCTGGTTCCGCGGCAGGTCCCGCTGGGCGGCCCGCGCGCGATGGATGTGCGGCGCACCCTTCCGCAGCGCCAGCGCAGCCTCATTGGGGCGTGGTGCTTCCTGGACCACTACGGCCCGG
The DNA here is from genome assembly GCF_056397425.1 of Arthrobacter sp. 05N33_2. Lineage (NCBI taxonomy): Bacteria > Bacillati > Actinomycetota > Actinomycetes > Micrococcales > Micrococcaceae > Arthrobacter > Arthrobacter sp. 05N33_2. The sequence goes on along the minus strand of NZ_JBFTNJ010000059.1, from coordinate 20,169 downwards.
ACCAGGTCGGCGATTCCGGCGGCATGAAAGTCCCGCGCCACCCGCACACCGGTCTTCAAACCGTCAGCTGGCTGTTCACAGGCGAAATCGAGCACCGGGATTCGGCCGGCTTCCACGCAGCGGTGCGGCCCGGTGAAGTGAACCTTATGACCGCCGGCCGCGGCATCAGCCATTCGGAATTTTCCACCCCGGACACCACCGTCCTGCACGGCGCGCAGCTGTGGGTGGCGCTGCCGGACACGGCACGCCACATGGCGCCCACCTTTGAGCACTACCGTCCGGAGCCGGTCAGCGGAAACGGCTGGACCATGCGCGTCTTCCTGGGCGCACTCGCCGGGTCCGTCTCGCCCGTCACCACCCACACGCCCCTGCTCGGTGCCGAGCTCCTGCTCGAAGCGGGGACGGAGCTGACGCTCGCAACAGATGCGTCCTTCGAACACGGCCTGCTCGTGGACTCGGGCAACCTCGCCCTGGACGGGCAGCCGGTCCCGACGGACAACCTCGCGTACCTGCCCGTCGGCCACGGGTCCCTGACCCTGGTCGCGGGCAGCGAGGGAGCCCGCGTTCTCCTCATTGGCGGAGAGCCGCTGGGCGAAAAAATCGTGATGTGGTGGAACTTCGTCGGCCGCAGCCATGAGGAGATCGTCGCGTACAGGGACCAGTGGCAGTCCGAGATCGGCGCGGACGCCGGCCCTGCGGACTCCAGCGCGGGCGCCGGCACTGAGGACTCCGGCGCGGACGCCGGCGGGCGAGCATCCGACCTGCGGTTCGGCCCGTTCCCGCCCGGCGGCCCCGCCGCTCTCCCTGCCCCGGCCCTGCCGAATGCCCGCATCCGGCCCCGCGGCTGACCTGTTCATTCCGGCAGGCCCAGCCAGCCCTGCACCCGTAAGCCCGACTGCCTGGCCAATCCGGCCCGCTCAAGGAGACCATATTGACCACGATCACCATCAGTAACAACCCGCAGCGCAGCCGTTTCGAAGTGCTCGACGCCGGCACCGTGATCGGCCAGGCCGCTTACGTGGACGACGTCGGGGCGGGCCAGCGGATTTTCTACCACACGGAGATCAACGAGGAATATGGCGGCCGCGGGCTGGCCGGGGTGCTGGCCGAGCAGGCACTCGATGAGACTATCGCCGCGGGCCTCACGATCGTTCCGGTGTGTCCCTACATCAAGAAGTACTTGGGCAAGCACCCGGGCTATGCGGCCCACGTGGTAGCGCCGGCACCGGCGCATCTGCGGTTCCTGAGCGCCTCGCTGGCCCAACGCGTCCGGCAGTAGCCGCTCCGGGACACACCTGCGCCTCTGGACTCACGTGTGTGCGATGAACCGCTCCACACGCCGGTCCGGGATGAGCCAGATCGCGGCGACCACCGAATAGGCGGCGATCCCCAAGAGCGGGTTCACCAGGCTGAGCCCCATCCCGGCGATGTAGAGCGCCGGCGATCCCTTGCCCTTCCAGTCCTGCCCCATGGCCCGGTCCAGCGCGCCGCCGCGTCCCTGCTGGCGGATCAGGGTTGTTTTCAGGATGTAGTAGGCAATGGCGGCGAACAGCAGGTCCAGCCCATAGACGAGGACGGGTACCTCCGCCAGGCCCGTGTCATTTATCCACCGGGTGGTGAAGGGGATGAGGGAGAGCCAGAACAGCAGATGCAGGTTTGCCCAGAGCACCCCACCGTTGATCCGCCCGGCCAGATGCAGCATGTGGTGGTGGTTGTTCCAGTAGATCCCGACATAGATGAAGCTCAGCAGGTAGCTGAGCAGCGTTGGAAGCTCGTGAAGCAGGGCCGGCCAGGTCGGTTCGGCGGGGACGTGAAGCTCCAGCACCATGATGGTGATGACGATCGCCAGCACGCCGTCGCTGAACGCCTCCAGCCGGTTCTTGTTCATGGGCCGCCTTTAGTCAGGGCATCGTGGCAGATGCAACGAGGAACTGCCGACGCCGTGACGTGCGGTTCGTAAGTAAGGGTACTAGTCCGGGGTCCCTGCTTCGAGTTCTTCCTCCGCCATTTCGAGGGCAAAGCCCAGCGCCTGGACGAGATTGGTGGTCGCCGCCACGATCCGGGGAGTGCCGACGATGGGTGCAACGGCGATCAGGATGCCCCGGACATCCTCCAAGGTGATGCCGACGTCTACGGCGGTACCGGCGTTGAACAGGTAGGAGGCGCCCGGGGCGTCGACTGCCGCGAGCGCCGCAATCCGGGCCAGCATCAGTTCGCGAGGCTCAAGGGTGGAGCGTTCGAGCGAAACGGCGGTGATGTCGGCGAGGACGGCGAGAACAGGTGCTTCTTCTTCGGCCATGGTTATGTCTCCATCTGGTTTCAGTGTTGTGCGCCGAGTGACGCGACGTGAGCGGATCGGCCCGACTCGTCATGAACGTAACCCGCCACGACCAGGGGTGGCATCACCCGAACCGCATGAATCGATTGGTCAGTGGCCCGGCTGCGGAACAGATGGCGTTTTGAGCCTGCGCTGCGGGATCCATCAGCGATGCGTTGACGATGGGCCGGTTCGGGGCCAGAATCGCAGTAGCTTGAGCCGAGACGCAGTGGCGCGCTCGGCGGGGACTGACCCAGGCAAGCAGTGCCGGTGGCGGTTCCGGACCTAACAGGGAGGTCGCCGATCATGGCCGAGACCAAAAAAGTCAAGCATCCGAGTGTCGAGGAGCGTGCTGCGAAGGGCAAGGGCCGCCGGGAAAAGACGCCCGTCTCCGCCCACACCGGGTGGAAACCCGCGTCCGATCGCCCGGATCCGGTCGCGCTGCTTGAGGAACAGAACCTCACCCGCGAACAAGACCTCGTGCCGGTGCGTCACGGCCGGATGCTGGTCTCACCGTTCACGTTCTACCGGGGCGCCGCCAAGATCATGGCAACCGATCTGAAAGACACTCCCCGGGCCGGCCTGGTGTCCCAACTGTGCGGGGACGCCCATCTTTCCAACTTTGGCGTCTTCGCCTCACCAGAGCGGACCCTGTTGTTCGATCTCAACGATTTCGACGAAACTCTGCCCGGCCCATTCGAGTACGACGTCAAACGCATGGCCGCGAGCTTCACCATCGCGGCGCGGAACAACGCGTTCACCAAGGAAGAAACGCGCGACGCGACACTCACCGCCGTTCGTGCTTACCGCGAAGCGATGGCAGAGTTCGCACAGATGGGCACCCTGGACATCTGGTACGCCCGCCTGTCCGAGGAACAGCTGATGGAAACCATTGAGCTGGCCGTGGCAACCCAAAAGGGCAAGGCCCTCAAGAAGGCAGCCCACGGCATGGAAAAGACGGCGAAACAGAACGTCGCCAAGGCCCACACCCGCGACAGCCTGCAGGCACTCTCCAAGCTCGCCGAGCGGGTGGACGGGGAGTACCGGATCGTCAGCCAGCCGCCGATCGTCATTCCCTCACGGGAGCTGGGGGAATCATTCGGCATGTCTGCGGATGGGATTCAGAAAGCGGTTCGTGAGCAGCTCCGTTCCTACCGGGCCACGCTGCCAGACGACCGACGAATCTTGCTGGAGCGCTTCGAGGTCATCGATGTCGCCCGCAAGGTGGTGGGCGTCGGCAGCGTCGGCACACGGGCGTTCATCGCCTTGCTCCAGGGCCGCGATGAGCAGGATCCGCTGTTTCTGCAGGTCAAGGAGGCCACAAGGTCAGTGCTCGAGGACCACCTGCCGAAGAGCAAGTTCAAGCAGCCGGGCGAGCGCGTGGTGCAGGGCCAGCGGATGATGCAGGCCGCGAGCGACATCTTCCTGGGGTGGACCAAGGGCGTGCAGGACAACCGGTACCTCTACTGGCGCCAACTGCGTGACATGAAGGGCTCAGCCATTGTGGAAGGCATGAAACCGCTCGGCATGGGTTTCTACGCCAACGCCTGCGGCTGGACCCTCGCCCGTGCCCACGCCCGGTCAGGGGACCCGATCGCAATCGCCACTTACTTGGGCAAGAGCGACAAATTCGAACGCTCCATCACCGACTYCTCCGAGCGGTACGCGGACCAGAACGAAAASGACTACCAGGCCTTCGCCGAGGCGGTTCGCTCGGGCCGGCTGGAAGCTACTGAGGGCCTCTGATCGCGGATGCCCGAAGGACGGCAGGTTTCGCTCTGGATCGCCACAACCGGTACCACCCGCTATCCCTCCCTGGACACGGATCTTGAGGTCGACGTCGCCGTCGTCGGGGGAGGGATCGCCGGCCTGACGGCGGCGCTGGCCCTCAAGCGCGCCGGCAGCACCGTCGCGGTCCTGGAGGCAGCGCGCATTGGCACCGGCGTCACTGGGCACACCACCGGAAAGGTCACCTCCCTGCACCGGCTGGCCTACACCGAACTCGCGGACCGGCACGGACCGGACGTCGCGGGCACGTACGGGCAGGCCAACCAGGCCGCCATCGAGCACATTGCGCGTGTCGTCGCGGAGGAGGGCATCGACTGCGACTTCCGCAGGGTATCCAATTACACCTACGCAGAATCCGACGACGCCCTCGCCCGGGTCCGCGGCGAGGCGGCCCTGGCCGGGCGGCTCGGCCTGCCAGCCGTCTTTACCTCCGAGGTGCCGCTGCCGTTCGGTGCCCGGGGCRCAGTYCGGTTCGACGGCCAGGCGCAACTTCACGCGGTCAAGTACCTCCAAGGCCTCGCCCGCGCCGTGGACGGGAGCGGAAGCCACGTACTGGAGGACTCGCGCGTCACCTCGGTCCAAGACGGGGTGCCCGCCGTCGTCGGGACCGGGAGCGGCACCGTCCGGGCGCGCGAGGTGATCATTGCCACCAACGTCCCCGTAGGCGACGCCGGCCTGTTTGCCGAGCGCTGCTACCTGCACCGTTCCTACGTCGTTGCCAGCCTGGCACCCGCCGTGCTCCTGGACGGAACCTTCATCAGCGTCGACGAGCCGATGCGCTCCATCCTGGCGATCGACATTGAGGGTTCACGATTCGTTCTCACCGGCGGCGAGGGGCACCGTGCCGCCGAGGCCGGCGATGCCGCCGAGCGGTACCGCCGCCTCGCGGCTTTCTCCCGGGAACGCCTCGGCACTGGGGAGACCAGCTTCCGCTGGTCCACGCAGGACAACATGCCCGTCGACGGGTTGCCCTACGCCGGGACAATGACTCCGACGGTGGCGCACCTTCATGTGATCACAGGCCTGCGCAAATGGGGCCTGACCAACGGCACCGCTGCCGCCCTGATCCTGGCAGACACCCTGTCGGGCCGTCACAACCCCTGGGCCGCGGTATTCGATACCAACCGCCCTTCCGCCGGCCAGGCCAGCGGGGTGCGGCAGCAACCGGACCAGCCGCCCCCACACCGGCTGCCGAATCAACCGGCCGTCGCCGGGCTGAGACCCGGCGAAGGCACCGTCGTGGAGATCGACGGCGAAATGACCGCCGTCTACGCTGGCGCTGCCGGGGGCCTCCTCGCCGTCTCGGCCATCTGCACGCATCTGGGTTGCACGGTCGCGTTCAACGCGGACGATTCGACGTGGGACTGCCCCTGCCACGGCTCGCGGTTTTCCGCCGACGGCGCCGTCATCCAGGGCCCGGCGACGATGGACCTGGCGCCGAGACCCGCACCGCGTTAGGTTCCTGCCGGTGTTCCGGCCCGTATGGCGGGGGAGCCGGCGGCCGAAGCGCGGCTTGCCCGGAGCCGTTCCAGCTCGACCACGTCCCGCCCGAATGAAAAGGCCAGCAGCCCAAGCGCCGGCCCGAGCACCATGGCTCCCAGCGGCGGAGGCACCCCCGGCAACAGGGCGAACAGCAGGGCCGCCGGCTGCGTGGCTCCGATGACCCTGCGGACCGTGCTGGACGGCAGCGGGTTCTTCAGGGACGGCCGGAACCAGGCCGCTGCGAGGAACGCGTAGTACATCAGGCCGATGCCCAGGGGCCACAGGCCGAACTTTCCCGCCGCCGTGCAGGACAGCACCAGGACCAGCGCGGCGTCCGTATCCGAATCCAGGCGTGAACCCTCGGCCGTGGCACAACCCGTGAACCGGGCCACCCGTCCGTCGACGGCATCGAGCAGGAACGCGGCCGTGCCCAGGACAACCACCAGAAAGCTTGGTCCGGTTCCGGCTCCGGCGATCAACCCCACCACCGTTTCGGCGGCACAGCAGGCGACGATGCCGGCCCTGCCGAGGGTGACGCGGTCCGCGGGGGTGGAAAAACGGGGTTTCCGCCGCAGAACGGAGCCGGCGGCCCGGGTGATCACCGCGGCCCCCGCCGCCAGGGCCAGGAGCCAGGGAACAGGATCCGTGAGGACCGCCACGCCGAGCCAGGCCCACACCACAACATAGGCGCCGACGGCGGTGCCGGCATCCGCCACGGCACGGCGGGCGGCTGCCGATCCCGGCCCGGTCTGCCCTGGCGCCGGGAAAGCGGTGCCCCTCGTCGGATCTGCAGGCCGGATTCCAGGCACGTTTGCTGACCCCGTGCCTGTAGACGCCGTGCCCTCTTGTTTCGTGCCTTCTGCAAACGACTTCAGCCTGAACCACCCCGCCCACATGCTAGCAAGTCCGCGGCCCGGGGTTGGTCAATGCTTGGACTGGGTGCCCTGCCCGTTCGTCCGCCGTCCGGCCCGGACGAAACCGATGGCTGCCAGGACGGCTCCGGCGCCTTCAGCCACGGCGCTGACAGACTTCTCGAAGAACCAGATGGGCTCGTACATGGCCGGGAAAGGCCCGAACGCGGGAATATTCACATAACGGTATGCCACCACGGCCATGAAGGCGCTCAGGGCGATGACGAATGCGACGGCGAAGGCCGCCCTGCTGCCGCGCAGCAGCACGTACAACCCGGCCAGCACAGCGGCAGCTGATTCCAGCAGGAACAGGTTCCCTTGGCCGATTCCCGCGGAGTTCCCCGCCTGGTAGCCCGGGGCCAGGTGGATGTGGACGGCGGCGTCAATGAACAGGGCAACGGCCGTGAGGATTCGCAGTGTCATGCCGGCCGTATGGACCCGCACGGCCCGTCCGGGGCTCTGGGCGCTCATTTGACCACCAGCGTCCCGTGCATGCCCGGATGGTAGGTGCAGTGATACGCGTAGGATCCGGGCTTCGTCGGCGCGGTGAAGGTGGCAGTGCCGCCGCCCTTGACCTGGGCATCGAACGCTGAGCCTTCGTCAGCCGTGACCGTGTGTGCCGCGGCATCCATGTTGGTTACGGTGACCGCCGCGCCGGGGGCCACGGTGAGCGGGTCGCCGTAGGCGAAGTCCTTGATGGTGATGATGGTGGTGGCGGCGGCGGTGCCCGCCGTCGGGCCGGCCCCGTAGGCGGGGCCGGGTGGGGGCGCCGACGTCGACGCCGGCGATCCGCTGCCGCCGGCGCACCCGCCGGCGCCCAGCAAGATCAGGAGCAACCATAGCGATGACAGCTTCCGACGAGCATTCATTGCGCACCACCCCGAGCGGCTTGAGGAAACGAGCGGATGAACGTACTAGCTATATTGTGCGCCTGACCGGCACGAATGGAACCAGTCTGCGTCGAACGCCGGTCCGGGACAGCCCGGGGAGATAGCGTAGTCCCTGGCATGCATCCTGCAGCCGAGGGAGGAAAATGGCGTGAAGCGTAAGAAGTCCTGGTCCGCATCGCTCACGGTGCTGATTGCCTTTGCAGCGAACGTCCTTGTCGCGGCAGCCAAGACAGTGGCCGCACTTATCTCTGGCTCGGCGTCCATGACTGCCGAGGCGGCCCACTCCTGGGCCGATACCGGCAACCAGGTCTTCCTGCTCATCGCCGAACGGAAAGCCGCGCGGAAACGCGACAAAGCCCACCCCATGGGTTACGGGCGCGAGGCCTACGTATGGTCAATGATCGCCGCCTTTGGCTTGTTTACGGCCGGCGCGGTGGTGTCGGTGATGCACGGCATCCAGCAGCTGATCACCCCGGAACCGCCAGGTGACTATGGGATCGCCTACCTGGTGCTGGCCATCGCGTTCGTCCTTGAAGGCGTGTCCTTCATCCAGGCGTTCCGGCAAAACCGGAAGGCGGCGCGAGAGCTGGACCGGAACACCCTGGAGCAGGTGCTCAAGGGCTCCGACCCCACGCTGCGCGCCGTCTTCGCCGAGGATGGGGCAGCGCTTGTTGGCCTGCTCATCGCCTTCGCCGGGATATTCCTGCACCAGGTCACGGGGTCCTCCGTGCCGGACGCCGTGGGGTCCATTCTGGTGGGCATCCTCCTGGCCGTGGTTGCCGTCGTGCTGATCGACCGGAACCGGCGCTTCCTGGTGGGGCAAGCCGTGACCGGCGATATCGAGGGCACCATGGTCCGCCGCCTCCTCGAGCACCCAGCGATCGAACGCATCACGTACCTGCATCTCGAATACGTCGGCCCGCGCAAGCTTTACGTCGTGGCGGCCGTGGACATACAGGGGGACCTCCGGGAACACGACGTCGCCGTGGCCCTACGCCGCGTTGAACGCGAACTTGAGGACCACGAAACGGTGGAAGAGGCCGTCCTGACACTGGCCACCGCGGACGAGCCCTCGTTGGTCTTCCCCGCCGTTTGAGCACAACGCCGACCGCCGGGTCCGGTCCTTCGGCCGGCTCAGGTGCCGGCCGCCGTCGCGTCCATGCCGGCCGGTGGCTGCAGGCGGGCCCCGGAGGCCAGCAGCGCCTCGAGAACGGGGGACGGGCTGGGACTGGCCAGAAAGAAGCCCTGGCCCATGTCGCAGCCGAGCGAGCGCAGGAGATCCAGCTGCCCGGTGTGCTCGATGCCCTCGGCGATGACAGCCAGGTCCAGTTTCCGGGCCACTTCCAGAATGCCCTCGAGCATCGCCGCGGCCGGGGCGTCCCCAGGCAGCCCGGACAGGAAGGCACGGTCGATCTTGAGAATGTCCGCGGGCAGCGCAGCGAGCGTGCTGAGCGAGGAGAAGCCGGTCCCGAAGTCGTCGATTGCGATGCGGACGCCGAAGCTCTTCAGCCGGTTCAGGGCAGCGACCCCGCCGTCGGCGCTCGTGGCCAGGGCCGATTCGGTGACCTCGAGGATCACCTTGTCGGCCTGCGAGGCGGGGTGGGCCAGGATGCGCTCCAGGGCTGCCAGGTTCCGGTCACTCGATAGCTGAAGAGTGGAAAGATTGACCGAGACCCAGAAGTCTTCGGCAGTGCCGGGGGACCGGCGCCAGCCGGCGACGTGACGGCTTGCGGTGTCCAGGACCCAGCAGCCGATGGGCCCTATCTCGCCGGTTTCCTCGGCCAAGGGGATGAAGTCGGCCGGTCCCAGCCGGCCCAGGGTCGGGTGCTCCCAGCGGACCAGGGCCTCCACCCCGGCGATCTCGCCGGTGCCGAGACTCACGACGGGCTGGTAATCGAGGCGCAACTGCCCGGCCTGCACGGCTGTGGCGAGGTCCGCCCGGAGAGCGGCCCGGTAGGTCATTTCGTCATATCCCCGGGCATCGAAGAGCTGGTAGCGGCCTTTGCCGCCGTGCTTGGCCATGTACATGGCGAAGTCCGCCTGCCGCATCAACTCGGCCGGATCTGCAGTGCCGGCGTTGCGCTGGGCGGCGCCCATGCTGACGGTTACCTTCAGCCGGACGTCATCGATGCAGAAAGGRTCCCGCAGCGTGTCCTGGATGCGCCGTGCGACGTCGTCTGTCGCCGTGCCGCCCTCRTCCRTSACGACGATCGCGAATTCGTCSCCKCCCAGCCGGGCGACGAGGTCATGTCCGCGCACGCAGCCCCGCAGCCGTTGGGCCAGCTGGATGAGCAACGCGTCGCCGCCCTCATGGCCCAGCGAGTCGTTGACGTCTTTGAAGTCGTCGACGTCGATGACGAGCAGGCCTTCACGCCCGTCGCAGACCTCGGCGCCAGCTGTTTCCGGGTTCTTTGCTCCGGGGTCGAACGCGGCGGTGAGGCGTTCGGTGAGGACTGCCCGGTTGGCCAGTCCCGTGAGCGGGTCGTGGGTGGCGCGGAAGGTCAGTTCCAGGTGGTTGTCGTGCACGGTGGCGGCCATGGAATTGAAGGCCTCGGCCAGCTGGCCAAGTTCGTCATTGCGGACAACGCTGATCCGGTGGCTGTAATCACCGGACTGCAGCTTCACGACCCCGCGGTACAGACCCTCCACAGGGCGCATCAGGTACTTGGTCATGCGCCGGCGGAAAAAGAACACCCCGCCCGCGGCCAGCGCAAAGAGGGCCGTGCGGACGGTCGATACCATCTGCTGAAGCCCGGCCCCACGGGCGACGCCGTCGTCAAGCGCGTCGAGCGAAGCGCGACGGACGTCGGCGAGCAGGGCGCGGGCCTTGGCGCTGGATTCGGCGAACGCCGGCGCCTCCGCCACTCGGTTGCCGTGGAGAGTGGCCACCTGGCTTCCCCAGAGATTGTGCGCGGACAGTCCCTCCTGCCAGGCGGCCCGGGCCCCGCGGACTGTGGCCCGCATGCCGTACGCCTCCGGCAGGATCCGGGCGGTGGCATCGAACTGGGCGGAGAGGTCCTTTTGTTGCAACAAAAAGGCGGACGGATCTGCGGGTCCTGCGGACAACAGCTGGAGTCCGGCTTGTTCGTGGGTCTCGATGCCGGTCCGGAGCTCGGAGATGGCCTCCGACTCGACGCGGTGCTGTGCGGCGGCGTGCTGGATCTGGTCCGTGACAAAACGGACGCCGACCAGGGTCACCGCGGCCCCGGCGAGCAGGGCAAGGATCACCAGGATGAATGCCCTGGACCATTCGCGCTGCAGGCTCCCTGCGCGGGCGGGTTTGCCGGTGCGGGGGGTACGGGTGCCCGCCGGCCCTTCAAACGGCATGGCCGGCCCGTCGGATCGTTCGGGTCCACTGGCGTCGTTGGCGGCGGCCGACGGCGGCACAGCAGCAGGGTCAGCCAAGCTGCTGGTGGATTTACGCATGGTCAGCCTCCGGCCGTGTGCCGGCAATCGCCGCATCGTCAAACAGGAGCGTAGCCGAACGTGCCCCGGCTGGTCATGTCCTGCCGCCTCCCGACACTATTGTGAAGCATGTGACAGAAGTGTATTCGACGGGTGGCCCGGCGGGTAGCGTCCGGCGCCGGAACCACACCTGCAGCGCTGAACGTCCCCGGACCGGCTGAGCCGGTCCTGCCGGGGGCTCTAGCTGAGGCAGTCTGCGCAGTAGGCGTGGCCGGCCTTCTCCTTGGCCAGCTGGGACCGGTGCCGCACCAGGAAACAGGAATAGCAGGTGAATTCGTCCTCTTTTTGCGGGATGACCGTGACGGTCAGTTCCTCGCCGGACAGGTCTGCCCCCGGCAGCTCCACGCCTTCGGAGGTATCGGCCTCGTCGAGTTCGCGGACAACGCTTCGCGCGTCAGGCGCATTCGCCGAACGGAGCGCCTCCAGGGAAGCGTTGCGGGATTCCGCGACGTCGGAGCGTACTTCGTCATAATCGGTTGCCACCTGGTGATACTCATTTCAGTTGCTGGGCGTGTGATTCGGAGTCTCTCCGGATCTACTTATCTCTGTATCTCCGGATCTCCGGGATTGAACCGTACAGCATGACGCCGTGTAAATGCTGGGGACCGGGGCAGTCGCGGCAGTGACGCTCATGACACCCGGAGGCGGACGCCCCAGACGCCGGCCTTCCTGCTTTGTTCGCCACTGGTCACCGGGGCGTCACGCGCCGTTAATTTGGGTGCCCTAGCCTGATTCTTTAGGCACCATCCACCTTGGGCACCATCCGCACCATCCGTCGGGAGGATTCACCATGGCCGATATTGCTGCAGTGCTGGGACGGCTCACGCAGGACGAACTCAATGAACTGCGGTCCCTGGGCCCCAGCGGGCACCTGACCCGGCGCCTGACCGACGCCATCGACCGCGCAGCCGGCGGCCCCGGAGCCGGGCGCGGCTACTACGTCCCCAACGGGAGCGTCAGTTCCACCGGCGGACCGCACGTGGTCCTGCGCAGCGACGTTTCGGGGTGGCTGTTCGGTCCTCCCCAACAGGCCTGACCGAACAGCGACGGGCATCCCTCCCACTGGACCCGCCAGGTTCCTTCCAGCACGGCCCCGGAAGGGCCATACTGGCCCAAAGAGAGGGGGCTGGATTGCGGATCCTGATGGTGGAGGATGAGCATGCCCTGGCGGAAACAGTCCGCCGCGGGCTGAAGAACGAGGGGTTCGTCGTCGACGTCGCCCACGACGGCGTGCGGGGACTCGCGGCGGCGCTGGAGAACGCGTACGATGCCATCCTGCTGGACCTCATGCTGCCGCGGATGAACGGCTACGACGTCTTGAAGGAATTGCGGCAACGCAAGGTGTGGACTCCGGTGCTGATGCTCACGGCCAAGGACGGCGAATACGACCAGACCGATGCCTTCGACCTGGGCGCTGATGACTACCTCACCAAGCCGTTCAGCTTCCTGGTGCTGGTGGCCCGGATCAGGGCGTTGATCCGGCGCGGAGCGCCCGCCAGGCCTGTCATCATGACACTTGGCACGCTGTCCCTGGACCCCGTCAGCCACAGTGTGCGCCGCGGCGACACCCTCATCAGCCTCACGGCCAGGGAGTACGGGCTCCTGCATTATCTGATGCGCCGGCATGACCAGATCGTTTCAAAGGCGGAAATCCTGCAAAACGTCTGGGATCCGGCTTTCGAGGGCGCGAACAATGTGGTGGAGGTGTACATCGGCTACCTTCGGCGCAAGATTGATGTCCCGTTCGGGATCCACAGCCTGACCACGGTGCGTGGCATGGGCTATCTGCTCAGCGCCGACCCGACCCCTGAACCCCGTGCCGCCGGGAGTTCCGAGGAGTGACGTCGGCCGGCTCCACAGGTTCCGGAAGGGGAAATGTGATCTCAAAGCGGCAGTGACCCGCCGGTCCGTCCGTCGGACGGATGCTCCCATGGTGGGCGGCCACAATTCCAGCCGCGATGGCCAGGCCCAGTCCGCTGCCGCCGCCTTCCCGGGAACGGCTGCCATCGAGCCGGACAAACCGTTCGAAGATCCGTTCCCGGTCCGCCTCCGGGATGGGGTCGCCGTCGTTGTCGACAGTGAGGATGACCCGGTCCGCGGCGGTGTGCAGGTCCACGGCGATCCGGGACAGGGCGTGACGGTCCGCGTTGTCCAGGACGTTCCGCAGGACCTGCGCCAGCCGCCGGGCGTCGCCGCGGATCCGGGTCGGAACGAGCTTCACCGAGATCTGGTGCCGGCTGGTGGACCGCAGCCGGCGGATCTCCTGGTCCAGCACGTCGTCAAGATCGACGTCCTTCTGCTCCACGCGCAGGCCGCCGTCATTGGCCTTGGCCAGTGTCAGCAGGTCCTCCACGAGGAAGCTCATGCGGGCCGTCTCCTCGGAGAGGACATCCTTCATCTGAAGCCACATCGCCCCGGTCGGGTCCGCCGCCGCGATCTCGATCCCGGCCCTCAGCGTGGCCAGCGGGCTGCGCAGCTCGTGGCTGGCGTCCGAGACGAATCTGCGCTGTTCGGTGTCCGAGGCCTGCAGCCGGTCCAGCATGGTGTTCATGGTCAGCGCCAGGGCGTGGATTTCGTCGTTGGTCGGCGGGACGTCGACGCGCCCGTCCAGCCGCTCGGCCTTGATCCGGGCCACCTGGCCACGGATCCGCTCAACCTGGCGGAGGGAACGCCCCACCAGGAGCCATACGGCCACGGCCACGGTCCCGAGCAGCAGCGGCGTGGCTCCCAGCATGAACCACGCGACGGTGGAAATGGTGTCCGCCTGTATCTGTGAGGCCTGGGCCACCACCACGGTATAGCTCAACGTGCCGGTCCGTGCTCCCACGGTGACGATGTGGTAGTCGTCGGTGTCTCCGATGCTCGGAAGGCTCGAGACGTCCTGGGTCATGGTCTGGCCCGGGCTGGGCCGCTGGGCTGACAGCGGGGCGTTGGCGACCTCGGGGTCCGAGCTGGCCAGGACGTACCCTTCGGCATCCAGCACCTGGACGAACTGGCCCGCATGCGCGGTGTCAATGATGTAGGCGCGGGCATCCTCGATGTCCATGTCCTCCATCTCGGCGACCACGTCCAGGGCCTTCTGCTGGGCTGCGGCGTCGCTCGACCGCGCCAGGGACGCCTGCAGCAGGACCAGAAGGACGACGCCGCCGAGCAGCAGCGCCACGGCTACGACGCCGACGGCGACCGCCGTCGAGCGCTTCCGCACGCCCCATCGAATCTCGCCCGTGCCGGGGCCGGAGGGGGCCCGTTTGCCCAGTGCCATGCTCCAAGAATGYGTCAATGCGCGGTTCGGGACAACCACCGCGGCCGCATTGCCGGCGCCGCCCGCCCGGCCGGCACCCCCGGCGGTGGCCGGAGCGCTCCTGCCTGGGCGCACGTCCCCAGGGAGAGGCTGCTCTCAGTCTCTTCTCAGCGGGATGGGGGAGAGTGGAAATAGGCCGCATAAGACCGGCCGCCGGCCGCCACGGGGCCGTTCGTCCACAGATTCCGGCCGCACGCTCTCCTCAACCAGTGTGCGGCCGGACACGGCACCCGGGCGAAGCGGCGCAGCGGACGCCGACACAGCCGCTACCGATATTTCATGCCGATAAGCCGCGGGCCAGCGCCTCAAGGCCGGGGCGTCACCCGGAGCCAGACGAACTGCCGGGCGTCCAGGACCAGTCCCGCGTCGAGGCACACGTGGGCGCCGGTCAGGATGTCGACGGCGCCGGCCGCGAAGCCGGAGAGCGTCAACGCCGTTACCTCCTCGGGGCCGTCGCTGAAGTTGGCCAGGGCGAGGATCAGCGTTCCATTTCCGGGACGCTGATACCCCAGGACTCCCGGGTTGTTCGTGRCGAACCCGACCAGCCGGGTCCCGGCCAGTTCCGGCGTCGCGGACCGTACGGACACCATCCGGCGCAGCCCGGCAAAGACCGCCCCGGCGGGGGTTTCCGGCTCCGCGCGCCGCGCGTACCCTGCGGCCGGGTAGTGCGGCCGGTGCACCCAGCGGCTGTCCGTTCCGTGGCCTTCCTCGGCGGCGTACCCGTAGTCGTTGAACTGGCCGACCTCGTCACCGAGATACAGCAGCGGGATGCCCCCGGTGCTGAAGGCCACCGAGTGGGCCAGCAGGATCCGGTCCACCGCCGCAGCGGTTCCGCCCTCGAGCCCGCAGAGCGACGCCGTTGTGCCGGAAATCCGGCAGTCGCCGGTGCGGGGGTTGTCCTGAAAAGGCACGCCGCGGGCGAAGCTGCCAGGGAAACGGTTGACGAAGAAGGAATTGAGGAACCGCCGGTGCTCGAAGGCATTGATGCCAAGCTCGGCAGCGTCCTCATCCGCAAACGTCCAGCCGATGTCGTCATGGCTGCGGACATAGTTCACCCACGCCGTGCCGTCCGGAATATTGTGGCGCCGCTCCAGGGCCTGGGTGAGCAGGGACACGTCGCGGGTGGCCAGCGCCTCCCAGGTCAGCGCCATCTGCAGGGGGTTGTAGGAGAGCTGGCACTCGGCGGGGTCAATGTAGCGGGCCACCTCGTCGGGGTGGACGATCGCCTCGGACTTGAACAGCAGCGACGGCGCCGCCAGCCGGCACACGGCGTTGAACGCCTGCAGCAGCGTGTGGGCTTCGGGAAGGTTCTCACAGGGCGTGCCGAGCTGCTTCCAAATGAAGGCGACGGCGTCCATCCGGAGAATGTCCACGCCCTGGTTGGCCAGGAASAGCATCTCGCCCGCCATGGCCCGGAACACGTCCGGGTTGGAGTAGTTCAGGTCCCACTGGAAGGTGTGGAACGTGGTCCAGACCCACCGTCCGTCCGGCAAATCCACAAATGAGCCGGGGTGGTCGTCCGGGAAGATTTCGCGCACGGTTTGCTCGAACGCGTCCGGCATGGACCTGTCCGGGAAGATCCAGTAGTAGTCGCTGTAGGCCGGCTCGCCCGCGGCCGCCTTCCGGGCCCATTCGTGCTCGTCGGAGGTGTGGTTGAAGATGAAGTCGACCACGAGGCTGATGCCGTTCGCCCGCAGCTCGGCGGCGAGGTCACGCAGCTGCTCCATGGTGCCCAGCCTGGGATTGACGTCCCGGTAACTGGAAACGGCGTAGCCGCCGTCGGAGTGCGGTTCGGGGGCCAGGAACAGCGGCATCAGGTGCAGATAGGTCAGGCCCAGTTCCTTGAAATAGGGGATCCGGGCGCGGACGCCTTCGAGGTCCCTGGCGTATCTGTCGACGTAGCAAACGCCGCCGAGCATGGTGTTGGACTGGAACCAGCCGCTGTTGTGTTCCCGTTCGGCGTCGAGGCCCTTGAGCGCGGCAGGCCTCTCTGCCCACGAGCGGGCAGACTGCATCACAAGGTCGGTGAGCTGATCCAGCCAATCCGGCCGTGCGCCGTAGAGATCGTGGAACAGCCGGAACAAGGCCGGGAAATGACGGTCGAAGCGCTCTTCGAAGACGGCCCGGTCCGCGCCGTCCCACCCGATGCCCGTGCCCGCCGCTAAGGCCCGGAGCACATGCCGGCGGGCCTCGCTGTCGACGCCGTCTGCTAAGAGGGCGGGTTCAACCATGGAGCATCTCCTTTGACCAGTTTCAATCCCCGACGGCGCGACGACCGTTCACATCCTTGCAGACGGACGCGCGGGTGCCCAGCACGGCAGCCGTGTCCGGCGGGGGAAGGCAGCCGACAGCCGATGCCGCCCATGGTGCTGCCGGGAAGGTCTATAGGCTGGCGTGATGACCGCCCTGACTGATCTCCTGCCCACGCTGCTGGGCGTCGGGCTCCTGATGCTGGTCACCGTGGGGTTGCTTGCGGTTTTCCGGATCCCGCACCGAACGGCGCCGGCGCTGGCCATCCTGCGCGGGGCTGTGCAACTGGCTGTCATCAGCCTCATACTGGGCACTGTCATCACCAGTCCGGTCTGGGTCGGCGCCGCACTTCTCGTGATGTTTTCGGTGGCCGCAGTGACGGCCGCGCGTCGCCTGGGGTGGAGTTGGGGCCGCCTGGCGGTAGTGGGCGGCTCGATGGCGGCCGGCATCCTGGTGACCCTCGCGATCGTTTTCGGCACGGGCGCGATAGCCCTGACGCCCCGCTACGCGCTGGCAATTGGGGGGATCGTGATCGGCAATGCTATGACCATCGCCACCCTGGCCGGCCGGCACTTTGCCGAGTCCGTGAATGAACGTTGGGATGAGGTTGAAGCGTGGCTGGCTTTGGGGGCGACCCGGCGTCAGTCGACGTTGGAGCTGGCCCGGCGCGCCGTCTATTCAGCCCTCATCCCTTCGACCGACCAGACTAAGACGACGGGACTCGTCACCCTGCCCGGGGCGTTTGTGGGTGCGATCTTCGGCGGCCTTTCACCCTTGGAAGCGGGCCGCTTCCAGATCGTCGTCCTCGCCTCGATCATGGCGGCAGGTTCCATGACCGCCGTGGCCCTGATCGGGATCATCGCGCCGGTGAGGGTGCGTCCGGTGCGTCCACGCTAGCGTCCGCGCCGTGGCCCGTCCTGACTACGCCGGCACCCGGATGACGAGGGGGTCCATCGCCTGGCCGTCGGCGTACTGGCCGTCGAACAGTTCCGAACCGGCCTGGGAGATGGCGACCTCGACGCGCTCCCAGACGAGAAACCCTTCCATGTTGCGGGGCGCGGCAGTGCGCAGGGTGCCGACATCCGAGCGCTCGGTCCCGCCGCCGTCGCCCGTGCTGATGGACAGGACCCCGTGCCCGGCCGCGAACTCGACCCATGGATCCAGCAGCCGAACGAACATCATTCCGTGGTGACCGGCGACGCGGACATCGCCGCGGAACCGCAGCACCCCGGTGCCACTGGCGGGATCGTACTCGGAACCGGCGGGAGCGAAACAGAACTCTCCGGACGCAGTGACCGTGGCGCCGTCGGCCGCGGAAACAGCACCGTCCGGGAGTCCCGAAATGTAATCCATAAAGCTGCGCTTGATGCCCCAGGTCAGACCCGGCAGGGGCAGCGGGGCGGGGGAGGCGGACGYTGRTGTCACGTAGGTTCTCCTGGGCTGTCGGGCGGATCTACGTCCGAGCCTAGYCGSGGATCCGCGCSGGGCTGAACTGTTGCACCGYYGCCGCTTCATCCTGCGTATTTCTCTGACGGCGTAGGCCCGCCAGGACTACTCCCGGGACGGCGGTGGTTGACTTGGATGAGTACCGTTTAGCAGGAGGTGCACCGTGGCCGCGTCCATCAGCAGGGTATCCGGATCCGATGTGTCCGAAGACCCGCTGGATTCCTATTCCGCAACGGTCATCCGCGTGGCCGAGGCTGTCACCCAGCACGTCGCCGCGCTCGAGATGACCGGCAACGGGCGCAACGGCAGGTTGAGGGTCGGTGCGGGGTCGGCCGTGCTGTTCACCACGGACGGATATCTGCTGACGAACGCCCACGTGGTGGGAGGCGCCCAGTCCGGCCACGCAGTCTTCGCCGACGGCACCAGCACGGCTGTTGACGTGGTGGGCGCCGACCCGCTCTCCGATCTTGCCGTGGTCCACGGCAGGGCACCCATCGCGGCACCGGCTGAACTCGGCGATGCCGAGTCCCTCCGGGTCGGCCAGCTGGTCATCGCCGTGGGCAATCCGCTCGGGCTCGCCGGCTCCGTCACCGCCGGGGTGGTCAGCGGGCTGGGCCGTTCGATCCCGGTCTGGTCCGGACGGAGCCGGCGCGTGATCGAGGACGTCATCCAGACCGACGCGGCCCTCAACCCCGGCAGCTCCGGCGGGGCGCTGGCAGACGCCCGCGGGCGGATCGTCGGCATCAATACGGCCGTGGCCGGTGTTGGGCTCGGCCTGGCCGTTCCCATCAACGCGACGTCCCGGCGGATCATCGCTTCGCTGCTCAAGGACGGCCGCGTCCGCCGGGCCTACCTGGGCCTGGTCAACACACCCATCCAGTTGCAGCCGAGCGCCGTCGTCCGGACGGGCCGCAGGGAGGGCCTGCTCGTGGTCGAAGTCCTTCCGGATTCCCCCGCCGAGCGGGCCGGGCTACGGGCCGGCGACATCCTCCTGAAGGTTGGACAAATGTATGTGTCCAACGCCGAGAGCCTGCAGAAACTGCTGTTCGCCGAAGCGATCGGGGAGCCGCTGGACCTTGCCGTGCTCCGGGACGGCGCGGACCTGCGACTGGTGGCTGTGCCCGCCGAGATGACCGATAACCAGTAGGGAAACCCGGTCCGGACCCGCGGTTCAACGTGCTGGAATTTGGCCGCCGGGGGCCAATTCCTTGCCCGCCTAAACTACTTGGGTCCGCATGGCGGCGGCCCGCGGAATTACTTGGTTGGCGCCGCAATCACCTGCCCTCCGCTCCGCCCGCTTACTCAGCGGTACTGACCCCTGTACGCGTCTTTCTTTGGGCGAAAGATCGGGTAGCGGCATGCCTTGTTGCGCCCCGCCGGGCGTGTCACGGTGTCATTGGAAAGCCGGAGGGAACAGAGCCTCAGTACGGCCTGGTTTCAATGTTGATCCGGCTCTCCATAGACGATTGAGTTCGTTTTACCTGGGGAAATCGGAGAACATCGTGGATAGCCCAAAGGAAACAGCACCTTCCATTTCGGTCCGCCTCTTCGGATCATTCGAAGTGCGCCGGGACGGCGTGGCGCTCACCGCCGCCGACATGGGCGGATGCAAGCCCCGGCACATACTGGAAATCCTTCTCCTGAACCTTGGCACGCCCGTGTCCAAGACCCGCCTGATCGATCTTCTCTGGGGAGCAGGAGCCAGTGACGGCTCCGTAGCGACCCTCGAGAGCTATATCAGCGGTATCCGCCGTGCCATCCAGCCGGGGCAGACTAAGACCGGCCCGCTCCGCACGGCCAACAGTGGCTACGTGCTGGACCCTACGCTCGTGGACCTCGATCTGTTCCGGTTCCGTGACCTGGTCCGCGACGCGGGTGAGCTGCCTCCGGCAGAGGCCTACCCCCTGATGCTCGAGGCCCTGGAGATTTCCGCCGAGCCGCTGCTCGGGTTCGAACTTGCCTCCGATTGGGCCGAAGAGGCGCGCGCACGTCATACAGCCGAAAAGGTGGCGCTGCAGATCCTCGCGGCAGAAACGGCGGCTCTGCTGGACAAACCAGACGATGCCGTCAACCTGGTCCAGGCTGCCATTCGCGCGGAGCCCCTGAACGAGCGGGCCTGGACGGTGCTGGTGACGGCCTATGAACAGGCAGGCCTGCCGGCGGAGGGCCTCTCGGCCTATGACCGCTGCCGGCGGCTCTTCGACCGCGACCTTGGCTGCAGCCCCGGTCCGGCCCTCCAGGAAGCTCATCTGCGGCTCCTCCGGCAGCGTGCGGAAAGCAACTCCGAACTCTCCGAGGTACTGGCGGCGCTGCTCTATC
>NZ_JBFTNJ010000058.1:0-21187 GCF_056397425.1 Arthrobacter sp. 05N33_2 | reverse complement strand
GCACTCACCAACCCCGCAGTGCGTGAACTCCTCCAAATGAGCGCGCTGCTCTGGGGCTTTCCCTTGATGTTTCGGCCGCCGGGGTATAGACGAGCTGAAGGGATTGTGCCCGTGGCAATACCGGGCGCAATCCCTTCAGTTCCAGCTCCTTGGGGAGCCCGTCAGGCGGCGGGTGGGGTCACTTCTTTTCAGCCAGGAACATTGCCCTTTCAAGCGGTGTCACGGTGAGTGATTTGAGTTGGGCGGTACCGCCTTCTGCAAAGAGGGCCATCTTGTCGGCTCCGGCGTTGGGGAATACCTGGTCGGTGATGGTCCGCAGACCGTTCTGGGCGAAGACCTCTACTGAGGAGCGGTCGAGGTAGATCCGCATGGTGATGTTGCCGTCCTTGTCCAGGGTGACGGGGGCGTCCTCGATGGAAGCGAAGGCCGGGTGGAACGCGGTGTTGCCGGAGTTAGTGCGGTCAACGAAGAGCTTCCCGGTCGTGGCGTCGTAGCCGATGACGGTGGATGCGGCTCCATCGCCCAGTACGGTGATGCCGGATTTCTTGGCCGAGCCCGGCGCGAAGGCGATGTCGACTCGTTGGACCTGGCCCGATGCTGAAGCCGACAACTGGTGTGTCCCGGCGGGAATCGGTCCGCCCTTCTTATCCTGATAGGAGACCTTCCCGCCCAACTGTTCCACTTGCTTGACAGCGCTTTGGGTGAGGCGAGGGCCGTCAGGAGTCGTGGTCAGGTTGACCTCGCGGGGAAGTGCCATGGCGCTGCGCCAGGGGCTGGTGGGGATGTCATTGGCGTAGTCCCAGTTGTTCATCCAGCCGAGCATGACCCGCTTGTTATCGGGCATGTTGCCGAAGGACACGGAGGCGTAGTAGTCGCGTCCGTAGTCCAGCCAGTCATAGGTCTCCAGGGCCGACTGTGCCGGTTTCGAGGAGAGCATGAAGTCGTCCGCGAGAATGTGGCCCCAACCGAATCGGTTATTGTCGACCACTTTGATATGTGCCTGTTGGCCAACGAATTCTTTGACATTCCATGATGCCCAGTCGAGCTTTTCACTGTCGTTTCCGGTGGCCGTGCGGACCACTTGTCCGTTGACCACGAGGTTTACCGATTCCTCGTCAGACCGGGGAACGGCCGGGCCGTCAGTCAGCATGACGTGGTCAAGGGTCAGGTGTCCCCACCCGCCGGTGGCCTGGTCAACTACACGCAACTGTGCATTCTGTCCCGCGAACTCGGCGACATCCCAGCCTTTCCAGTTCAGGATTCCGGAATTGTCTCCTGCGAGGGAGCGGACCACCTTGCCGTTGACGAGCAACTGGGCGGCCAGGATCTGTCCGGAGTCCGCGGAGCGGTTGCCGCCGCCGACCAGCATGCTCATGAAATTCTTGGTGATGGGGAATTCCGGTGATGTCAGGGTGCCCTGCCGGTCATCGCCCGGTGCGGTGCCGGTCTCGAAGGTGTTGATCCGTTTGGCCCCGAGGTAGAAGTCCCCGCCGCTGGTGGAGGGCTGGAAGTTGGGGGTGAGGTCGCCGGTCCCGGTCCAGCCGGTGTCGGCCAGCGATGTCCCGGCGGGAACCTCGAAGCCGTCAAACTTGAGCTCCCCTTCGGGCGGGGTGTTGTCCAGCTTGTCGGAGACGCGGGGGTGCTTGCCACCGCCCACGAGGAAGTTCAGGTAGTCGTCGGTCACGGTGAAGTTAGGTGACTGCATGGACCCGAGCGGCCAGTCGCCGTCGTTGAAGGAGTTGATCAGGCCACTGCCGTCAAAGCCGGTCACGGGGCTCTGGCCGGGAAGGGCTCCGTTTGCCGGAGTGCTGCCGAATGGGCCGTTCTTCCAGTTTCCTGGCTCGTTGTTGACGGTCCAGCCGTTGTAAGTTCCGTCGTTGAATCCGGCCAGGACCTTCCCGGGAGGGGGCGTGGCCACGGGTTTGGTGGTTTCGGAGGTGAAGGTGGTGCCGTCGAAGTTGCCCACGAAGTACTGGCCAGCGGAGCCGCCGGCCACGCCTCCGGGGTTGATGTTGACGACCATGACCCATTTAACGTTCTTCGGGTCGCCGTCCACGGCGAGGGGAAACAGGTCGGGGCATTCCCACTGCCCGCCGGTGGCATTGGCTGGTCCGAATTCACTCAGGGCGGTCCAGTCCTTGAGATTGGCGGACTTGTAGAGGACGACCTTGTGATCCTGGGCTTCGACCGCGGTCATGAGCCAGTAGCCTCCGCCGCCGGGTTTGTTGTACCAGGAGACCTTAGGGTCACGGAAGTTGGCGGAGTTTCGGTTCAGTACAGGATTGCCGGAGTACTTGGTCCAGGTCTGGCCGTCATCGAGGCTGTAGGCCAGGGACTGCGCCTGCAGGCCGCGGTGGGGCGAGGCGTCCTTGTAGGCGCTGGTGAAGATCGCGATCAGCGGTGGGTTCTCTTTCGTACCGAAACCGGTCGTGTTGTCCTTGTCCACGACGACGCTGCCGGAGAAGATGTCCTGCTCTGCATCGGTGGAGATCGCCAGCGGCTGCTCCTGCCAGTGAACAAGGTCCTTCGATGTGGCGTGGCCCCAGGACATGTTCCCCCAGGTGTTACCGGAGGGGTTGTGCTGGTAGTACATGTGGTAGACGCCCTTGTAGAAGACGAGCCCGTTGGGGTCGTTCATCCAGTTCTTTGCCGGCGTGTAGTGAATGGCCGGCCGGTAGGGTTCGTCCCCGGGGCCCGTCGCGGCCGACGCCGGCAGGGAACCTGCCAGTGCCGCGGCCAGCGTCAGTCCCGCGAGCGTCAGTGCAGAAACGGCATGCGTCCTGCGGGTGGTCGTGTTCTTCATTCGTTTGATTCGCCCTTCGTTGCGCGCGTCGTCGGTAGACAACGTTGTCAGTGCGAAGGACACTAAGTGATGTCCGTCAGACAAGTCAACGGTTTTGGCGGCGCGGGAATGAGGCCGCCCGCCGCGCGGCTGAGCCGGGCGAAGCGATGGGCGGGCAGCAGAAAATTCCCTCCCAGCGGCAGGGCTGGAAGGGTTATTTCCGGCAGGCGGCTCCGTTCAGCCGTCTCCGCGGGTCCTGGACGCAGCAGCTCCCGCCGACCGTGGATCGGCTGGATTTGGCTGAGGGCTATTCCAGCGGCAGAAGCCAGGTCAGTTCCGAGGCGTCGCCTTCGATATGGCGGGCCAGTTCCTCGTTGAATCTGGCGCCGTAATCGGCGCCGATGTGTTCCTGGAACGCGGCTTCATCGCGGTAGACCTCAAAGACAAAGTACTCCCGGGGGTTCTCTTCCCGGGTGCAGGGAAGGAACAGCTCGTTGCCCGGTTCACGGCGCACATGCCGGGTCAGTTCGAGCATCATTTCAGCAACGCGGGCTTCGCTGCCGGGCTTGACGGTGAACTCGGCATACAGGGTCTTGGTCATCATGATCCCTTTCAGGTCGATGGGTTCGAAATATAGTTCAGGAGGCCACCCCTGTCAGGCCGGAGGGCGCAGCTCACCGGAACCTCGTTGTATGAGCTCAGACGGGACAACATAGGTATGCGGGGGCTGCTGGTCGCCATCGATCCTGGCCAGGAGCCGCTCTGCTGCCAGCTTCCCGATCCGCTCGGGGTGCTGGGCGATGACTGTCACGCCGGGATCCATCATGTCGGCAAGCGTGAAGTCATCGAACCCTATCAAGGCCACGCGTTTGCTCAGCCCGAGCTCTCCGAGAGCGCGCATGGCGCCGAACGTGATGAGGTTCTGGCTGGAGAAGATCGCCGTCGGTGGTTCGGCAGCGGTGAGAAGTTCCAACGTGGCCAATCTGGCCGATTCCTCATCGTGCAGGTTTTCACGGACGGGAATCGTGGAGGTGGGAATTCCCTGCCGGCCGATCTCCTCAATGAACCCCCGCCGGCGTTCCCGGGCGGTCTGGATGTCTGTGCGGTCCCCCAAATAGGCGAGCCTGGTGTGGCCGCGGCTGATCAGGTGAGCGGCTGCCCTCGCGGAGCCTGCGGCGTTGTCGGTCACGACGGCGTCTGCTTCCACTCCTACCGGTTCACGGTCGATGAAGACCAAAGGCAGGTCACGGGAATGCTCCGGGATCACATACGCCTGGCTCCTGGCGATGGGCGTGAGGATGAGCCCGTCGACACGCCGCCCAAGAAATGCCGCCACGATGTCCTGCTCCCGCTGGGGGTCATCGTCCAGGCTCGCCGCAAAGACCGCGATTCCCCTGGCCCCAAGAGCATCTTCTATTGCCCGGTTGATCTCACCGCTGAACGGGTTGGAAACACTCGGCAGCAACAGCCCGACCGAGAGCGTCCTTCTGCCCGCGCGGCGCAGGCTGCCGGCCGCCATGTCCAGTTGGTAGTTAAGTTGCCGGGAAGCGCTGAGCACCTTGTCGCGGGTGGCTTCCGATACGCCAGGTTCGTCATTGATCACCCGCGAGACGGTCTTAATTCCTACGCCGGCAAGTGCAGCCACRTGGCGCATCGTCGGGCGGCTGGCGGAAAGGGCCGGCTGGCCACGATTGGACATCGTTGTCAAAAAAATCGCTCCTTCTCATTGCATCTATTGACTCTCCGGTGTGATGCTGATTACATCGTACATGACATCGTTGTCGAGGCCAGTGAGGGCCTCAAACACCAGGAGATTCAATGTTGAGTTCCAAAGCACCCCGTTCAACGGCCACCCGCCTGTTCGCTGCAGGAGCAGTGCTGACTCTGGGAGCGCTCAGTCTTTCTGCCTGTGGTGGCAGTTCCCCGTCCACCTCATCAACCGGTAGCTCGTCAGGGGACAAGGTCGGTGTCTCCCTGATCGTGAAGACGACGACCAACCCGTTCTTCGTCGCCATGGAGGACGGGGCGAAGAAGGCGGCCGAGGCCGGCGGCGTGGACCTTAAGCTCRCTGCGGGCAAGGCTGACGGCGACGAGGACACCCAGATCCAGGCCATTGAGAACGCGATCTCCAAGGGTGACAAGGGCATCCTGATCACCCCCAACGGCCCCTCCGTAGTGGACGCCCTGAAGAAGGCCAAGGACGCCGGGCTCTTCGTCATCGCTCTGGACACCCCGCCGGATCCCGCCGACGCAGCCGACATCACGTTCGCCACTGACAACTTCGCCGCCGGGGAGCTGATCGGCAAATGGACCGCAGCTCAGCTGGACGGGAAAAAAGCGACGATTGCCCTCGTCGATCTCTTTGATGACAAGGTCGTCTCGGTTGACTACAACCGGGACCAGGGCTTCCTGACCGGCCTCGGTATCGACACCGCGGATAAAAAGAAGAACGGCGACGAAGCCAAGACCGGCAAGTACACCGGCGGCAAGGGCGGCGACTACGAGATCGTCGGTAGCCAGGCCTCCCAGGGCGCCGAAGACGGCGGACGCACCGCCATGGAAACCCTCCTGGCCAAGAACCCGAACATCAACGTCGTCTACACCATCAACGAACCTGCGGCAGCGGGTGCCTTCGAGGCACTGAAGGCCGCCGGCAAGGAAAAGGACGTGCTGGTCGTCTCGGTGGACGGCGGTTGCACCGGCGTGAACAACGTCAAGTCCGGCGTCATCGGCGCCACGGCCCAGCAGTACCCGGTCAAGATGGCCGAACTGGGCGTCAAGGCCATCGTTGACCTCGCCAAGACCGGCCAGAAGCCGGCCAACTCACCGGGGCTGGACTTCTACAACACCGGCGTCGAGCTCGTCACAGACAAGCCTGCCGACGGCGTCAAGAGCATCACCACCACCCAAGCCTCCGACATCTGCTGGGGAAAGTAACCCACCCAGCTTCACTGCGGGGCGGGGACCCGGCGCCCGCTATCGGCCTCCCCGCCCCGCATCTCCCGAGCTAGGGCCTCCCCTAGCAACCATCACGGAAGATCAGGACCAATCGTGACCCAGCAACAGACCGCCGGCCCGCCCAGCGCCGGGCATGCCGACCTGGCGGAGGAATTCCTTGACCGCCAGACACCGCTCAGCCGGATACGCAATACCCTCCACCGCTACCCCGCCCTCAGTCCCGCCCTCGTACTTCTCATCGCGGTGGTGGTGTTCGGCCTCCTCAATGACAGGTTCCTGCGGGTTGAAAACCTCTCGCTGATTACCCAGCAGGTCTCCGTCGTCGGCACCCTGGCCATCGCCCAGACCCTCATCATCCTCACCGCTGGCATCGACCTCTCCGTCGGCGCCGTCATGATCCTCTCCTCCATGGTCATGGCCCAGCTCGCCGTCAACAACGGACTGCCCGCACCTGTTGCCCTGCTCGCAGGCCTGGTCGTAGGACTTGCCGCCGGAGCACTCAACGGATTCCTGGTCACCAGGTTCCGGCTCCCGCCGTTCATCGTCACCCTCGGCACGCTGAACATCTTCATCGCCCTGACACTGCTCTACTCCAACGGAGCGACCGTTCGCGGCTCGGCCATGCCTCCCCTGCTGACCTGGACCGGCACCACCTTCCCGCTCGGCCCCGTGCGGATCTCCACCGGCGTCGTCATGATGCTCCTGCTCTATGTCGCGGTCGCCTTCATCCTGGGCAAGACGGCCTGGGGCCGGCATGTCTACGCCGTGGGCGATGACAAGGAAGCCGCCCGCCTGGCTGGCATCCCCGTAAACCGGGTTCTCATGAGCGTCTACCTCGCCGCCGGCGCCGTCCTGGCCGCCGGCGCCTGGATCCAGATCGGGCGCACCAACGCCGCCAGCCCCAACGCCGGCGTAGACCTGAACCTGGACTCCATAACCGCCGTCGTGATCGGCGGAACCAGCCTCTTCGGCGGCCGCGGCTCCATCTGGGGTTCACTGCTTGGAGCGCTGATCGTGGGTGTCTTCCGCAACGGCCTCTCGCTCGCCGGGCTGGACGTGCTTTACCAGACGCTCGCCGTGGGCGTCCTGATCATTGTTGCTGTGTCCGTCGATCAGTGGATCCGAAAGGTCAAGTCATGACCACGACAGAATTTGAAGCCCCCCACGTAGCCACGCGCGAGCCCATCCTGCAGGCCCGGAACCTCGTCAAGACTTTCGGCCGTGTCGTGGGACTGGACGGGGTCAGTCTCGACCTCTACCCGGGCGAAGTCCTCGCGATCATCGGCGACAACGGCGCAGGCAAGTCAACCCTGATCAAATGCCTCACCGGAGCAGAAGTCCCAGACTCCGGCGAGCTCTTCATGTCAGGACAGCCCGTGCACTTCAAGCGGCCGCAGGACGCCAGGGTCCACGGCATCGAAACCGTGTACCAGAACCTCGCTGTCTCACCGGCCCTCGACGTCGCCTCGAACTTGTTCCTGGGTCGGGAGGAAAGGCGTGCGGGACTCCTCGGGAGCGTGTTCCGGATGCTTGACACCAAAGGTATGCGCCGGAAGGCCAAGGAAGAGCTGACCCGGTTGGGCATCTCCACCCTGCAGGACGTGACAGTGCCGGTGGAGAACCTCTCGGGCGGCCAGCGCCAGGCTGTCGCCGTGGCCCGCGCCGCAGCGTTCGGTTCAAAGGTCGTTGTGCTGGATGAACCGACGGCGGCACTTGGCGTCCGGGAATCGAACCAGGTGCTCCAGCTGGTCAGGGACCTTCGCGACCGCGGCCTGCCGGTCATCTTGATCAGCCACAACATGCCCCACGTCTTTGACGTAGCGGATAGGATCCACATCCAGCGCCTGGGCAAGTGCGCTGCCACCATCACTCCGCAATCACACACAATGACCGACGCAGTGGCGATCATGACCGGCGCAGCCACCGCCTGATGGCCGGCTAGTACCCTCCCGCTCTACCGGAGCTCCCTTCTCCGTCCGCGGACCTCCCCCAGGTCCGCGGACGGATCCATACCGGGAGTTCCCATCATCACCATCCCACGAGAGACAGACCATGGATTACCTCACAACAGCCCGGAACGACGCTCACCAGACGCTCGACGTCATGGTCATAGGCGAAGCGCTGATCGACGTGGTCACCACGTCGCACGACACGGTGGAGCACCCCGGCGGCTCACCGGCCAACGTGGCTTACGGACTTGGCCGCCTCGCCGTCACCACAGGTCTGCTCACGGCCATCGCCCCGGACGCGCGTGGGATTTCCATCGAAAACCACCTCAGCAGTGCAGGCGTCATACTTCTGCCCGGATCAAAATCCCTCACCAAAACGGCATCGGCCACAGCAACCCTTGGACCCGACGGCTCCGCTAAGTACGACTTCGACATCTCCTGGGACCTTGCCCCGACAGCCCCCGCCTACTTCCCAAAAATCCTGCACACCGGATCCATCGCCACTTTCCTTAATCCCGGTGCCGGCGCCGTGAAATCCCTGCTCGAACAAGCCCGCACACACTGCATGATCACCTATGACCCGAATATCCGTCCAGCCCTGCTCGGCAGCCACAGGGAAGCTTTGGCCACCTTCGAAGAGCTCGTGCCCCTAACCGACGTCGTCAAACTCAGCGACGAAGATGCCTACTGGCTGTACCCCCA
This sequence comes from Arthrobacter sp. 05N33_2, assembly GCF_056397425.1. NCBI lineage: Bacteria > Bacillati > Actinomycetota > Actinomycetes > Micrococcales > Micrococcaceae > Arthrobacter > Arthrobacter sp. 05N33_2. The sequence continues at coordinate 12,796 of NZ_JBFTNJ010000058.1, read as the reverse complement.
AAAAAGCCTGGACGAAACCGCAGCACACATCCTCGGTCTGGGCGCCGGACTTACCGTCATCACCAAAGGCGCCGACGGCTCACAATTCACCACCCCCGCCGCTAACATCAGCATTCCCGCCGTGAAGTCCAAAGTTGCCGACACCATCGGCGCCGGGGACTCCTACATGTCCGCCCTGCTTCTGGGCTTTCTCACCCGAGGAACCGAAGGTTTCGCCCCAGCTGTCTTGGAGCAGCTTGGACACACCGCAGCTGCAGCCGCGGCCATCACCGTGCAGCGCCCGGGAGCAAACCCCCCGACCCTGGAAGAACTCAACATCGCAATCGAAGCCCATTCCGGTGCCCAATACGGGGGTTCCTGAACCACCTAATCAAATGACGGTTGTCCCGGATACCGCTCCGTCAGCGCCACCCTCGCCCGCCTCCCAGACCGGAAAATCCTCAGTCCGACCAGGTCAGCTCCCCCGAGGCCCTAGGCAGACACCCGGTCGGCACCGGAACGAATCAAAAAGCACAGGACGTCCGACGCCGGATATCTCCGACGACGGCGACCGGCGCCCTCGCCTCCGACCACTCACGCCCGGCCGCTCATCGCCCTCGATGCCACTGTCTGACGACACGCGAGAGAAATAGAGACGAGCCGGGGTGGTGGTAGAGCACGCTCTGGCAGTCATGGCGAAAACCGCGAATCCAGGGATGGATGAACACTGGACTCCCCCGGGAACATGCGAGGTCCGGCCCGATCCGACCCACATACGACTCGATCCGAAGGCGGAAGTGTGGACAATGTACACACACCGCAAGTTCGCCGTTTCAGAGCGTTCCGGCCACCAGCCACATCCCAGACCGCAGGGGGCGCGGCCGTTCTTTGCGCGCCTCAGGAGCTGCGCAACTGCCCGTCAGACGTGTCCGCAAGCCGGTCCTGAAGCGCGACACGTTACGTCCCCTCCCCGCCGCGAGAACTTCCGTAGGTGTGAATCTGTGACTGTGGGCTGAGAATGGCGGGTTAATACACAGCTGGGATGGCGGTTTCGGTGCTCCGTGTGGAGAAGCATCGGTGCTGCTGCACAGATCCCGTTACATCGTGACTCAATAGGGGACATCGCCACTCAGGTTAACTGCGTAGAGGCCAAGTTCGTGACGCGTCAGAAGTTCCTTGCGCCAGCAGCACCAACCGGTCGATATCCAGGTTTGTAACTTTCTGACAGCGCCGTCACGGCGGCAATATCCTGGGGGGTCGTTCGACAGCACCCGCCAACGAGCCGGGCACCAAGTTCACGCCAGATTGGCGTTCCCTCCGCAAGGCTTGCGGGCTGTTTAGTATCGGGGCCCGACGGGCTCGCCGCGGCCGGCCCCCACGTTTTGGTGACTGCGTCATAGCTTTCGCCCGAATTCGGATATGCGATCAGGGGCGTATCAGTGGCTCTGCCCAGGGCCTCCAGCGATGGGGAGACCAGCTCCAGCGGCACGCAGTTCACGCCGATAGCCGCCACGAGCGGCTCCGCCGTCAAGAGCTTTGCCGCCTGAGCCAGCGGCGTGCCGTCGCTGATGTGGCCGCCATCCCGTAGCGTGAAGGAGAGCCAGGCTTCGACGTCGAACTCTTTCATGAGTGCCAACAGGGCCCCGGCCTCCGGCAATGAAGGCAGCGTCTCACAGGCAAGAAAGTCCGCTCCGGCCTCCACCAGCGCTGCGATTCGGGGCCGGTGGAACTCCAAAAACTCGTTTCGGCTGAGGACATAGTCGCCGCGGTATTCCGATCCATCGGCAAGGTACGCGCCGTAGGGCCCGACCGATCCTGCAACAAGCAGGGGGCCCGCATCCGGGTTTTCCGCCAGGTACTCGCGGCGTGCCTCGTCGGCCAGGCGCACACTCAATGCCACCCGTTCCAAGGCCGCTTGCTCGCCGATGCCGCGGCGCGCGAATCCCAGGGGTGTGGCTTGATAGCTAGCCGTGATGGTGACAGTGGCTCCGGCGCGGAAGTAATCGTGGTGTACGCGCTTGACCAGTTCCGGTTGCTCCAGAAGGACTTTAGCCGACCACAAAGGGTCTTCCAGATCGCAGCCGTGCGCTTCAAGCTCGGTGGCGAGCGCACCGTCCACGGTCAGGTTCGCTCCGGCGTCGAGCATGCGGGAAAGGATGGTACTGGGCATCGTTCAGGGCTCCAAGCATTTCGGTTTGTTCTTTCCTGCGGGGCAGTTGCGGCGCCTCGTGGCCCGGCAATGCAAGGTAGCACAACGTGGAGTGCCAAAAAGAGCAGTGCAGCCCGGGGCTTGCAGATGACGGTCAGCAGCCGCTTGCAGCAACCGGTGTTCCGCGGCTCAGTCACGCCCAAAGTCTGGCGGATGTGCGGAGTGAACGCGAACACCTCTCAAAATTGTGCGTAATAAGCATATATTCATGCTTGTAATGAACATCACTCTCTGCCAATATGGCATTCTGACACCTTTTGCGAACTGCCCAGGAAGAGGCTTCCCTTGAAAATTGCAATGAAATCAGTCCGCAAGCTGCGCGTGCATTGGCCTATAGCTTCGGAAACCTTCTCGCGGCTCGCCACGGGGGACGCAGAAGCGTTCAAAGATGAAGCCGGCATCGCGGCCCTGCTCCAGGCTTCGTCGGAATCCACCGACTTAGGGGATTTTGGCAACTACAGGCATGTATTTGAATCCGGCCTGGGTTTCGAGGGTTTCACCTGCACTGAAGGCGCTAACCCTACGTTGGGGCAGGTGGGGCAGCGGACAATTTCGCCTACCTTTGTCTTCACGACGTATTTCGATGCGGCGCTCCCTGACGCCGCCGTGGAACGCTTCCTGCAGCACATCGTGGATATCCATCCCTGGGAGGTACCGGTCATCGAACTGACAGGCCCGGTCAGCGTCTCCAGCACAGCCCTTCCCGCACTCTTTGAGAGCGAGGCCGCATCATGATTGAAGCCACCACAGCTGGACTTTGGGACGGTCTGCAGGCGTTGCTGGCGGGCAGGTCATTCACCGACCTGACGCACGCCTTCCACCCCGGCCAGCCGCATTTCCCGGCCTTCCCCGACGAAATCAGGGAGGCGGTCTTCGACCTGGAGAAAGGCGACGGTTTCACCGCTCACCGGTATTCGATCATCGGCCAATGGGGTACGCACGTTGACCCTCCCTCGCATTTCATCCGCGGGGGACGGACCTTGGACCAGATTCCTGTGGAGGACATGGTCCTCCCACTGGTCATCCTCGACATCACCGCCCGGGTCACCGTAAATGCGGACGCCACTCCCACGATGGAGGACATTCAGGCATGGGAGCGCCGCAATGGTGCCATCGCACCCGGGTCCTTTGTGGCGTTGCGGACAGGGTGGAGCCATCGTTGGCCCGACGCCGACGCCATGGCAAACAGGGACGATGAGGGTGTCAGCCACACACCTGGCTGGTCGCAGGAAGTCCTCTCCTTCCTGATCGAGGAGCGGTCGGTAACTGCCGTCGGCCATGAGCAGACGGACACAGACCCGGGGCGGGCTACGTCCTGCCAGGATTTCACCTTGGAGACCTATGTCCTGGCGCGGAACCGGTGGCAGATCGAGCTGATGGCGAACCTGGACGGACTTCCAGAAGCCGGCGCGATCCTCATTGCAAGCTGGCCTAAGCCACTGCAAGGCAGCGGCTTTCCAGCCCGTGTCTTCGCCATCCACTAAGACACGTTCGTGCAGTGACTAGAATCGGATCCATGTCTAAGACGTCCAGCATGGGCCGGGGAATCATGGCTGTCCTCGCTGTGGGCTCCCGCAACGCAGAAGGCCTGTCTGGCGGAACGGTCGCTGATATAGCAGCCGATCTGGGCAGGGACCGCAGCCAGGTTTCGCGCAGTCTCCGGACCGCCGAGCAGGAGGGGTTTCTGGCACGCGGAGACCATCGGTCCTACACAATGAACTGGTCGCTCCTGACAGACGCACAGCTGTTGACAGAGCAACGGCTGCAGACCGACGGCGTAACCGCTCTGGAAGGCTTGGCCGGTGAAACTAACGAAGGATGCTTCCTTGGAGTTATGAGCGGAAACAGTACTGTCACCATCGGTGAGCGTGTTCCGGCAAGTAGCAACATGGTCGGTTCGTGGCTGGGCCGGCCCTACCCGGCGTTTTGTAGCGATGCCGGCCAGGCCCTGCTGTGGGAAGCCTCGGACGCCGAGGTCCGAACCATTTTCTCCGGCGTACCTTTCGTGCGCCATGGCCCCAATACACCGCTTGACGTCGAGGACTTCCTGTCACGACTGCGCGGGGCGCGGGCACGGGGGTACTCCATTGTCGACGAGGAAGCCGAACCAGGACTTTACTCGCTGGCCGTTCCGATTCGCGACTTCAAGGGCGATGTGGTGGCAGCGCTTCAGGTCGTCGGCGCCAAGACACGCTTGGAGCCGCGCCTGGAGCTATGCGCCACGCCTCTCGTGTCCTGGGGAAAGTGGCTTGAGTCAACGCTGGGTCACGCGGCGCCGCAGAACCGGCTCTAGCTGGCAAGGCCCTTCCGGACCGCGTTGTCCCGGGGACGGCCCTCAAAGGACCCCAGCCGCTCGGCTGCTGCCGTAAGGGCCTTTGCAATGCCATTGGTGCTGGGTTTGATCTCGGCCCGGCTGCCGAGGACGCTGAGCGCGGCAAGAATCGATCCTTCAGCGTTGCGGACCGGAACGGCCAGTTCGTAGATTCCGTGCTCGAATTCTTCCTCCGCGACAATGAAGCCCCGCGCCCTGTCCCGGTCCATCAGTTCGGCGACTTCTTGCGGCGAATGGGCCGCCCCCGGACCGCCTACGCCGATAAAGTTGACATCCTGGAGAAGGACTTCCACGGCTGGCTGTTGGTCGTCCCACAGCAAGGCCCGTCCGGAGCCGGTGCACCACACGGGCGTCACCATGCCGGGTTTCACGAAGCTGCCGGGTACCGCATCGTTACTGGAGGCCCGCAGTAGAACGACCCGGAAGCCATCACGGACGGAAACTCTGGATCTAAGGCCGAAAGAAGCCACTAAAGCCTCAAGTTCGGTTTTTGATTCGCGGACCCAGCCGGTATTCAGCGCTGCGGCCAGGCTGAAAAAACGTGGACCGGTTCGGAAGGGACCGCGTTCGACTCGCTCCAGCAGTCCCAGCTCACACAATTCCTGCGTCAGCCGKGAKACGCGGCTTTGTTCCATATCCAGCTCGGATGCGAGCTGGGAAACGCCGAGAAGCCGCCTGCCCTGCTTCTCCCGGTCTGCGACCAGCCGAACTATTCGAAGTCCTTGGGCCATGGACGACGCTTCCGAGGAAGAATCCATGCTCCGTGCTCCTTCCGCCCGATGACTACGCCTATTCTCACATGTCTTCATTGTTGACCAGGACGCGGTTTCCTTGCGCCCACACAGTGTAGAGGTCAGCGAGTATCGCTGAATTCGCTGCTTCCAGTTCTGCGGGAGCGATTTCTGCCCGTCCCTGCCGCCCGAACAGCACGACTTCGTCTCCAGGGGAAACTCCCGCCACGTCGGTGACGTCGACAACCATGGAATTCATCGAAACGATGTCGACTATGGCAGCGCGTCGGCCGCGGACAAGTACGCTGCCTTGGCTGGCCAGTGCCCGCCGGTAGCCATCTCCGTAACCCGCTGTCACTGAAGCCAGCCTGGAGTTGCGGTCCAAGGTGTGGGTGAGCCCATAGCCGACCTTAGTGCCTGCTGCATAGCTATTAATGGACGCAATCCGGGCTTTGAAGGCCAAACACCGTTGGAAGTGCGCTGTTGAAGGTTCCGAATCGCCGTAGAGGACTGCCCCGGCACGGACCATGTCCAGCCACGAGCCGCGGACGTGCAGGGCGGCGTATGAATTGGCGCAGTGGAGCAGCACTTCATCCCGGGGAGTTCGGGTCAATTGAAGCAGTGTCAACGCCTGGCTTTGGAACCGCAGAAGAGTCGTTTCGATATGGCCGTCGTCGTCCTTGGGAAAATGCGTCATGATCCCGGCCAGTTGAAGCCCCGGGTGGCTCACGATTCCTACCGCGGATGCCCGGCCAAGCGAGGATGAGACGTCGAGGCTGTGCCTGCTGATCCCGGAAGAGTTGATATCGAGGTGGATGCGGACCACCTTCCCAGCCGCGGCAGCGATCTTGTGTATCTCCCACGCGCTCTGCGGGTCGGCGACAAGTTCCTCGATGTCGTGACGCAGGCCTGCTCTGATCTCCTGCGGCGCCGCGGCACGGACACGCAGGATCCGGCCCTCAAAACCGCAGCGGCGTGCAATGGCTGCCTCCTCGTTGCTTCCTACTCCGATGAATGGAACGCCCAGACGAACAAGGGACGGGAGTAAGAGGTCAGCTCCGTGCCCGTAGGCATGGGACTTGACCACTGCGCACAACAGCGCGCGGTCATCGATCATGGACAGGAGGGTCCGGACGTTTGATTCGAAAGCGGCGGCGTCAATCTCCAGCCAGCTGCCGGCGTCCTGGACCGAACTGCGCACGTGTTGCATCAGGCCTTGTGAGTTCATGGTTTATCCCTTGAACAGCCTCGTGGCCGGGAAAGAAAGACCCCGACCACGAAGCTGAGAAGACGATGGTTGATGATGGCGTCAGGACAGCTGGTCTGCGCGCGCCTTGCGCCCGTATTTGAAGTAGAAGAAGGCGTAGCAGGCACCAACAAAAGAGATTCCGAAATAGAGGGCTGCCACCTGATTCGGGTCAAAGGCGATGCCGATGAGCGATATTAKGCAGAGCGAAAAGGCCAGGATGGGCACCAGCGGGAACAGCGGGGCCTTGTAGGCAAGGGCGGCGACATCGCCGCCGTTCTTGACAAAGGATCTCCTGTGGAAGAAGTGCGAGGCGGTGATGGACATCCAGACCCCGACGACGGCGAAACCTGCCACTGAAACGAGAGCCAGGTAGACCGTTTCGGGCGCAACGACGCTGCTGATGAGCGACGCAAGGCCTCCGAGCATGCTGACTGAAAGCGCGATTAGGGGGATACCGCCCCGGGTCAGTTTCTTCAGCGCCCGGGGGGCGTGCCCCTCGTCGGCAAGGGAGTAGAGCATCCGTGCGCAGGAGAAGAGGCCGCTGTTTCCGGCGGAGAGGAGGGCGGTGATGATGACGAAGTTCATGATGTCGGCGGCAAAAGGAATGCCTATGGATGAGAAGACAGTCACGAACGGGCTTTCATCCAGGCCTACCCGATCAAAAGGGATGGTAGCTGCGATGACAGCGATTGCCCCGACGAAGAAGATCAGCAGGCGGATCACTGTGCTGCGCATCGCTTTGGGGATGCTGGTGGCGGGGTCAGCTGTTTCGCCCGCTGCCACACCGATGAGTTCCGAGCCGGAGAAGGCGTAGAACACTGCAAGTGCAGTGACGAGGACGCCGCTGAAACCGTTGGGGAAGAGGCCGCTGGAGGTGTTGAAATTCTCAAACATGAACGGGTGGCTGCCTCCCTCACTGAGCGGGTGGATGCCGAACAACGCCGCGCCACCAAGAACGATGAGGACCACGATGGCGCCGACTTTGACGATGGCAAACCAGAACTCGGACTCGCCGAAGAACTTCGAGGAAACTGCATTGAATCCGAAGAGGACCGAGGCGAAGATGACGCACCAGACCCAGACGTCAACATCCGGGAACCAGCGCTGCATGAGGAGACCGGAGGCAGTGAACTCCGATCCGATGGCCACTGCCCAGCAGAGCCAGTAGAGCCAGGCCGTGGCGAACCCTGTGGCCGGCCCGATCGACCTCGCCGCGTAAATGTGGAAGGCGCCTGAGACCGGATACGCGATGGCAAGCTCGCCGAGGCAGGCCATAACCAGGTACACAACGAAGGCGCCGATCAGATAGGCGATGACCGCGCCGAGCGGTCCGGCCTGGGAAATGGTGTAGCCCGAGCTCAGGAACAGCCCTGAGCCGATCACCCCGCCCATGGCGATCATGACCAGATGGCGTGCCCCCATGGACCGCCGGAGCCCGGAGTCGGTCGACGGGGGCAACGTGGGTTGTGTGTCTAGCTGGACAGGTGATGAGGGTTCCATGGTTTCTCCCCGGTGAGTGGATAGGTCTGATGCGAAAGATGCGCACATCGCCCCGGCTTGGGGGACAGGGCGCCTCGGGCTGTGCAGTGGCGGTAGTGATGAAAGTAACACGAAAACGGCCTTTGGGTCATTAAAAACATTTCAACATGCTTATGTTGCACCTAAGTTACTTCGAGGCGCTGCTGCCGAATCGGCCTACAGATGGTCAGTTCGCCCTGCTGTTCGGTCACAATGACATGCACTGACGGACATGGAATGCGGTGAGCATTGGAGGACCGATGTATCTGACTTAAGGAGCACCATGACCACCTATGACATTGCGCTGATCGGCTTCGGCGGCGTCAACAGGACGCTGGCCGAACTGGTCGCAACACGCGGTGACACACTCCGTTCCGAGCTGGGCTTCGGCCTGCGTGTCGTCGCCATCACCGACCTGCGTCTCGGCTCGCTGGTCCAGCCCGAGGGGATCGACCTCGGCATCGCACTCAATTTGGACGGTGGAAGCGAAACCTTCGCCGCCCATGGCGGGTCCGCGGACACCAATAACGAATCAGTTATCCGTGACTGCACCGCCGACATCATCTGCGAGGCCACGTTCACGAATCCCGACGACGGCGAGCCAGCAGTTTCGCACGTACGCTGGGCSCTCGARTCCGGCAAGAGCGTTTGCACGACGAACAAGGGCCCGGTTGCCCTCCGCGGCGCCGAACTGACCGCCCTGGCCGAACAGAACGGCGTGCACTTCGAATTCGAGGGTGCCGTCATGAGCGGCACTCCTGTCATCCGCCTGGCCAAGAAAATGTTCGCGGGGCTGAAGCTGAACGGGTTCGAAGGCATCCTCAACGGCACCAGCAACTATGTGCTCGGGCGGATGGAATCCGGACTGGACTTCGAAGAGGCCATCAGCGAGGCACAGGAACGCGGCTACGCCGAAGCCAATCCCGCAGCAGACATCGAGGGATACGACGTTCAGCTCAAGGTACTGATCCTCGCCAACGAGCTGCTCGACGCAGGCATCGAACTAAAGGACGTTCAGCGGGCGGGGATTTCGACAGTGACGCCGGAGAATATCCAGAAGGCAACCCGCGAGGGACGCCGCTGGAAGCTCGTGGGTTCAGCGCGGCGGAACCCGGACGGGTCAGTGACCGCAGGCGTCTCCCCCGTAGCGCTCCCCCTCGGCCATGGGCTGGCCGGCGTTTCCGGCGCAACCAATGCCGTGTCCTTCGACACCGACCTTCTGGGCCCGGTCACCGTCTCCGGACCGGGAGCCGGCCGTGTGGAGACCGCCTACGCCCTGCTTTCTGACATCATCGCAATGCACGCAGCCAGGACGGAAGTAGCCGCAAATGTCTGAATCAACGCTGTGCTCGACGGAAACGGCGCTGCCGCAGTTCCGCGACGTGATGAGCCCCTACGACGGCAGAGTGGTCGGCGCGGTTTCGCTGACCGAGGCCACCGCCGGCAAAGCCGTGATCGAAACGGCCCGCGTCGGCGCCCGGAAGGCACGGGCACTGTCCCGCAACGCCCGCGGGAAGATACTGGACGGCGCCGCAACGGAGATCGAGCAGCGCAGCGAGGAGTTCGCGCAAACGATTGTGTCCGAGGCCGGGAAAACGATCCGCCAGGCACGGAAGGAAGTGATGCGCGCGGTCAACACGCTCCGCCTCTCCGCTACCGAAGCGCGCCGGAACGCAGGCGAAGTCATACCCTTTGACTCGTACGAGGGCTCAGAGGACCGCACCGGCTGGTACTCGCGCGAACCACTGGGCATCATTGCCGCGATCACTCCTTTCAACGACCCCCTCAACCTGGTGGCACACAAGATCGGCCCGGCAATCGCCGGAGGAAACGCCGTGATCCTCAAACCCTCTGCATTGACTCCCCTGTCAGCCCAGCTGCTCACGGACGCCCTCGTGAGCTCCGGCCTCCCGCCGGAAGCCCTCACGATTGTTCACGGCGACCGGGACGTGGCCGAAGAAATCATTCGGTCCCGGGACGTACGAATGGTGTCCTTCACCGGGGGGTTCTCCACTGGGGAGAGTATCGCCCGCACCGCAGGCCTGAAGAAGCTTTCCATGGATCTCGGCGGAAACGCACCCGTGATCGTCCTGGACGATGCCCACATCGAGAAGGCCGTGGAATCCTGTGTCTCCGGAGCGTTTTGGGCTGCCGGCCAGAACTGCGTGGGGGTGCAGCGGATCCTCGTAGCCGCCCCAGTGTACGGCGCGTTCCGCCAGCGCTTCCTGGAGGCAACGGCGCGGTTGGTTGCCGGGGATCCAATGGATGAACAGACGGATGTCGGACCCATGATCAGCCCCACAGCATTGCAGGAGCTCCAGTCCAAACTGGACGTGGCCCTCGACGCCGGCGCCGTCCTGCTCTCAGGCAACGTCACGGACGGCAATGTGCTTCAGCCGACCGTCCTGGAAGCCGTCCCGGCGGACAGCAGCCTGTGGAGGGAGGAGGTTTTCGGCCCTGTGGTCATGCTTCGTAAATTCAACACCTTCGAAGAGGCCATCGACGTCGCCAATGCCATCGAGTTCAGTCTTCATGCGGGCATATTCACCGACTCCCTGGCCAGGGCCATGGATGCGGCCCGCCAGCTCGAAGCAGGCGGCGTCATGATCAATGAYTCCTCTGATTACCGGTTCGACGGCATGCCATTCGGCGGGGCTAAGTACGGGAGCATGGGCAGGGAGGGCGTCCATTTCGCGTATGAGGAGATGACCCAGCCCAAAGTCATCTGCATCAAGAACTGATCGAACTGGAGGGGCGCGGCCGAGGGCCCGCGCCCCTCCAGTTCCTCCGAGCAGCCGGCACAAAACTGCGCACCACCCAAACTTCCACACGGAGGACAGAAAACCATGGCCACCCGCATCGAGACGGATTCGCTCGGGAGCGTTCCTTTTCCGGCCACAGCCTATTGGGGAGCACACACCGCCCGGGCCTTGGAGAACTTCACCATCAGCGGGTTCACTTTCACTCCGTGGCGCGGGCACCTCCGGCGCCCCGCCTGATGAAACTGGAAAGCGTCATGGCCGTCACCGTGTCCGTGACTCCGGGAATAGCAGCGATCTGCTCCCAGATCTCCTGCACCCTCTCCAGCGACCGGGCCTCGAGCCTCACCAGAAGATCAAAGTCACCGCTCACGACATCGCACAGAACCACCTCGGGAATCGACCGCAACACGGAGATGACGTCCGCCCCCCGAACCCGGTCCTTCCTGTAAACCATCAGGAAGGCGGACACCGGGCCCGGGCCCGGAGGGCCGGCAACAATCGTGTACCCCTGGATATACCCTTGCCGTTCCATCCGCTCGATCCGCTGGCGCACAGCGTTCCTCGAAAGGAGGACTTTGGTCGCCAGCTCTGCATGGCTCATGCGAGCGTTCTTCGTAAGCTCCGCAAGAATCCTCTGATCAATCTGATCAAGACTCACTCGATCCATGCCTGCCCTTCACAGCAATAATCCCCCGGACCCAACCGGAACGGAAACAACTTCAAGACCGAAAGCCTCGAAAAAATGACACTTCATCAAGCCCGGCCGTCTCTCACTGGCATTAGCTGCATCTTGTTCGACATGGACGGCACGCTCCTGGATTCAGCGCCGGGCGTTACAACAAGTGCTGCACAGGCATTGGCAGCTGTGGGCGCGCCGGTCCCCAGCATGGACATACTGCGCCGATTCGTTGGTCCGCCCATGATCGAGTCCTTCAGAACAGTCTCACAACTGGACGAAAAGACGGCCCAAAAGGCCCTCCAACATTATCGCAAAGCGTACGCCGATCATGGCGCCGAACAGTCCAGCCCCTACGACGGGATCATCGATCTACTCGAACGCCTACATTCGGCCGGCATTCCGATGGCCGTAGCCACATCCAAGGTTGAAGATCAAGCAAAAAGACTGGCACGAATGTTCGGAATTGATTGCCACTTCATCACCGTATGCGGAGCGTCAGATAGCGAGGGAAGAGCGAGCAAGGCCGACGTCATCGCCGAATTGCTGCTTCGGCTCCATTCCACAGGCGTAGACATCTCCAGTCCCGCAATGGTCGGAGACCGAAGCTACGACGTCGCGGGAGCAGCTATACACGGAATCCCCACAATATTCGCACTCTGGGGATACGGGGAGGCCGAGGAAGCCTCGCAGGCCGCCGCCGTTGCTGCCTCCCCTGCGGCCCTTCTGCCACTGATCCTGGAGAACCGCCGGCGGTCAGCCGCGCAGCATCCCTCGTGCGATGAATCCACGAATGCGACCAGCAGTCATTCACATTCCACTGTTTGACGAGCCGTCGAAGCCGGCGTTTAGGGTTCGCACGCATTCCTCCCCGACTGTGGAGCTCCCGCACTGGCTGGGAGAGCGCAATCGTGCCCTAAATGGGGCCGGAGACTCTCAGGGATGGACGAACTCGAGCGGCGCTAATCGTGATGATTGTATTCGAACCGTTCGATGATAATGCTGCCGCTGGTTGCCGCCAGTCCGACAACGCGGCCGGTGAACCCGCCGGCGACCTCTGTGGACAGATACCGGCCGTCCATCCGCGCGAGCGTCGTCAGCTCGCCGTGCTCTCGAAAGCCCAATGTGACTTCGTCCGGCCCAGTATTTATGCCCGGTTGGCCCGCCAAGGGTGAGTCGTTGCATGCGATTTCCAGCTGAAATGATCCAGGTGCTGGGTCGATTTCCGCTGTCGCTACCACCTGCTGAAGGGGTCCGATCTGGGCCACGACCCGGATTTGGCGTCCGGAGGCTTCGATGCCATACCAATGGAAGTCGTCCATCCTCAGGAGGAACCTGAC
>NZ_JBFTNJ010000057.1:0-21286 GCF_056397425.1 Arthrobacter sp. 05N33_2 | reverse complement strand
GCCTGGCGCTGCAACTGGGCCTGTCCCGGGTCAGCGCCCGCCGCTACCTCGAGTACCTCGTGGTTCACGGCCATGCCCGGCTGACGCCCCGCTACGGAGCCGCGGGCCGGCCGGAGAACCGCTATCTCTGGCGCCGCTGAACATGTCCGGTTCTTGGAGGCAGCAATGAGCATGTCCAATTCATGACGGCCACACCGAGCATGTCCAGTTCATGACGGCCACACAGAGCATGTCCAGTTCATGACGGCCACACTGAGCAGGTCCAGTTCATGACGGCCACACGGGACACATGGCACAAATGCGGGGCACGGGCCTGGGGTTGCGCGGCACAGGGCACCCATTTGACGCAGATGGCCGCAATACGATCAGCCAATCCGGCCATCTGTGGCGAATCGCGAAGTCCAGCCCGGCAGAGTCCCACCTCGGCACCCACGAAGTTGCCCGGCGCCAGCCCCGGGACGCCGGCAGCCACCCAGGGACCCATCGGCACAGGACCTCGGAGAATGGTCGAGGATTCAGAGCCACAGGGCACCCAATTGACGCAGATGGCCGCAATACGATCAGCCAATCCGGCCATCTGTGGCGAATCGGCGAGTTTCACACGGCAGAGCTTCACCCGGGCACACGCTGGTGGGCACACGCTGGTGGGCACACGATGGTGGGCACACGCCGGTGGGCATCCGGCCCGCGGTCAGGACCCGACGCGGCCCGCGCGGCGCAGTGTGGACGCGGCATGCTTGAGGATGGGCCCGTCGACCATCTTGCCCTTGAACTGGAAGACGCCCGAGCCTGCCGCGGAGGCGGCATCGAGCAACTCCGCGGCTGCCGAGACGTCGGCCTCCGAGGGTGCATAGGCTTCGCGGACCACGGCCACCTGGTCCGGATGGATGCAGGCCTTGGACGAGAATCCGGACGCCACCGCGTCACGTGATTCAAGTGCCAGTCCGGCCAGATCCGGGATGTTGACGTAGACGGCGTCGATCGCGTCCTTGCCGAAGGCGCCGGCGGCCAGCAGCACGCTGGAACGGGCGTGCAGCGCGACGGCCCGGTAGCTGCCGTCCTCCGCCCGGCTGGAGGTTCCGCCGAGCGATGCCAGCAGGTCCTCCGCACCCCACATCAGGGCCACCACGTTGGGCTCGGCGGCGATGGCGGCGGCGTTGAGGACGCCGGCGGCCGTCTCGCAGAGGGCAATCACGCTGTAGCCCTCGAGTTCCCTCAGCTGGGCAGCGCTCTCCGCCTTGGCCAGCATGATGTGCCGGTACGGCGTGTGCTTGAGGCAGTGCATGTCCTTCTCGAACTCGTCCGTGCCGGCCGGGTTGACCCGGACGATCGTGCGGGACGGATCCAGTTCCGGGACGTCGCCGGTGGCGCCGAGCTGGGCAAGGATGGCGCCGCGGGCCCGCTGCTTGTCGGCAGGGGCGACGGCGTCCTCAAGGTCCACGATCACGGTATCGGCGCGTTCCGCGGCTTTTTGGTACCGCTCGGGGCGGTCGGCGGGGCAGAACAGCAGGGCAGGGCCCATCAGGAAACTCATGTCTCTATTCTCCCCTTTTGCGCCGCTTCCAGCTCGGCAGCGGCGTGGGCCTCGCGTGTCCACATCAGGCAGCTGCGGGCGGCGAGCGCCACCACGTCCCCGTGCTGGTTCCGTCCGGTGTGCTGCATGGTCACGATGCCCTGCCCCGGGCGGGACGCGGACAGCCTCTTCCCGGTCACCACCGTCTCCGTGTACAGGGTGTCCCCGTGGTACAGCGGGTGCGGAAAAGACACATCCGTCAGGCCGAGCTGGGCGATGATGGTGCCCTGGGTCAGCTGCGGCACGGACTGGCCCACCACGGTGGCCAGGGTGAACATCGAATTCATCAGCCGCTGGCCGAACGGCTGCCCGGCGCTCCAGGCCGCGTCGAGGTGCAGGGCCTGGGTGTTCATGGTCATGGTGGTGAACAGGACGTTATCCGTCTCCGTGAGCGTCCGGCCCGGCCGGTGGGCGTAGACCACGCCCTCCTCCAGCTCATCGAAATAGAGGCCGCGCTGCTCGATCACCCGGGGGGTGCCGGTACCCGGGTGCGCGCCCGTGCCCGGTGAAGTCGTGCCTGCATCACTCATACGGTCAGTTCCTGGTCTTCCTCAAAGAGTTCGGCTCCGGTGGCCGCCACGACGTCCTCCACAGACACGTTCGGCGCCAGTTCCCGCAGCACCAGCCGGGACTTCCCGCCCTCGGTCACGACGTCGATCACGGCGAGGTCGGTGATGATCCGGTCCACGCAGCCCTTGCCGGTCAACGGCAGCGTGCAGGTTTCCACGATTTTCGGCTTGCCGTTGCGGTCCACGTGATCCATCATCACGATCACCTTCTTGGCCCCGAACACCAGGTCCATCGCGCCGCCCATGCCCTTGACCATCTTGCCCGGGATCATCCAGTTGGCGAGGTCGCCGTTGRCGGCGACCTCCATSGCRCCGAGCACGGCCACRTCGACGTGRCCGCCMCGGATCATGCCGAAGGARGCGGCGGAATCGAAGAACGCCGCRCCCTTGTTGACCGTGACGGTTTCCTTGCCGGCATTGATCAGGTCCGGGTCGACTTCATCCTCGGCCGGGTACGGCCCGACGCCCAGGATGCCGTTTTCCGAATGCAGCACCACCTCGACGCCGGCCGGAATGTAGTTGGGTATCAGCGTCGGCATGCCGATGCCGAGGTTGACGTACTGGCCGTTGTGCAGTTCCTGCGCCACGCGGGCCGCGAGTTCATTGCGGGTCCAGCCCTTGCCCTCAGTACCGGCGGCGTGTTCGACGGCGGAGCGCCGGTATTCGTGGCGCACGGCCTCGGGACGGGGCGGGGCCTCTGCGGCTTTGTTCGTTTCCACGGCTAGGCTCCTGCCTGCTCTGGCGACAGTTTTGGTGCGCCGGAGGCACCGGTGGCCACCGCAACCGTCCGCTTCTCAATGCGTTTCTCACCCTGTGGGGCGAGAACCACGCGCTGGACGAAGATCCCTGGGACATGGACGTGCTCCGGGTCCAGCTCCCCCGGCTGCACGAGTTCCTCGACCTCGGCGATGGTGATCTTCCCTGCCATGGCGCACAGCGGGTTGAAGTTCATGGCCGTGGCGTGGAAGACGAGGTTGCCGTGGCGGTCACCCTTCCAGGCGTGCACGAGGCCGAAGTCCGGGGTCAGCGATTCCTCCAGCACGTACTCGGCGCCGTGGAAGCTGCGGACTTCCTTGGGCGCGGAGGCAATCGCGACGTTGCCCTCGGCGTCGTACTTCTGCGGCAGGCCGCCGTCGGACACCTGGGTGCCGACGCCGGCCGGGGTGTAGAACGCCGGGATACCCGCGCCGCCGGCGCGCAGCTTTTCGGCCAGCGTGCCCTGAGGGGTGAGGACCACCTCCAGCTCGCCGGAAAGGTATTGCCGGGCGAACTCCTTGTTCTCCCCCACGTAGGAGCTGATGGTGCGCCGGATCCGGCCGTCCTTGAGCAGGATCCCGAGGCCCCAGTCGTCGACGCCGCAGTTGTTGCTGACGGTTTCCAGGTCCGTGGCACCGCGCTCATGCAGGGCCTCGATCAGCGTCACGGGAATGCCGCACAGCCCGAACCCGCCGACGGCGAGGGAGGCGCCGTCGTGAATGTCCGCGACAGCCTCGGCGGCGCTGGCAACAACTTTGTTGATCATCGGTGATCCTTCCGGCCGGCTACAGTCCCAGTTCGCGGGCGATCAGCATCAGCTGGACCTCCGTGGTGCCCTCGCCGACTTCAAGGATCTTGGAGTCGCGGTAGTGGCGCGCCACGGTGAATTCGTTGATGAAGCCATAGCCGCCGAACACCTGGGTGGCGTCCCGCGCGTTGTCCATGGCTGCCTCGCCTGCGACCATCTTAGCGATGGCCGCCTGCGTCTTGAACGGCTTGCCGGCAAGCATCCGGGCGGCCGCGTCGTAGTAGGCCAGGCGGGCCGTGTGGGCGCGGGCTTCCATCCGGGCGATCTTGAATGCGATGGCCTGGTATTTGCCGATGTTCTGCCCGAACGCGCTGCGTTCCTTGGCGTATTTCACCGACTGGTCCACGCAGCCTTGGGCCGCGCCGACGGCCAGSGCSGCGATCGCGATCCGGCCTTCGTCCAGGATGGAGAGGAAGTTGGCGTAGCCGCGGCCCTGGGTGCCGAGCAGGTTTTCCTCGGGGACGTGGACGTTGTTGAACGTCAGCGGGTGGGTGTCCGAGGCGTTCCAGCCGACCTTGTTGTAGGCCTTTTCCGCGGTGAAGCCCGGAGTGTTGGTGGGCACCAGGATGGTGGAGATTTCCTTCTTGATGCTGCCGTCCGCGCGTTCCTCCTGGCCGGTCACCGCGGTGACGGTGACGAGCCTGGTGATGTCCGTGCCGGAGTTGGTGATGAACTCCTTGTTGCCGTTGATGACCCACTCMCCRCCGCCSAGCTTGGCGGTGGTCTTGGTGCCGCCGGCGTCCGAGCCGGCTTCCGGCTCGGTCAGGCCGAAGCCGGCGAGCGCCTTGCCGGAGGCCAGCAGCGGCAGCCATTCCTGCTTCTGCGCCTCATTCCCGAAGCGGTGGATCGGCATCGCACCGAGCGAGACGCCGGCCTCGAGGGTGATCGCGACAGACTGGTCCACCCGGCCGAGCTGTTCCAGGGCCAGGGCCAGGGCGAAGTAGTCCCCGCCCATGCCGCCGAACTCCTCCGGGAACGGCAGGCCGAACAGGCCCATGTCCGCCATCTGGGAGACGACCTCGTAGGGGAAGCTGTGCTCTTCGTCGTGCTTGGCGGAGACCGGGGCCACCACTTCGTCGGCGAATTCGCGGACGGTGTCGCTAAGGATCTGGTAGTCCTCGCTGAGTTCAAAATCTGCCATGGGGTGACTCCTGTTTCTGAAATACATCGGTGGTCTGTTGAAAGGTGTTGAGTGTGCCGGGGTTGGTGTGCCGTGGTGGAGGCGGTGGGATCAGTGCGGTTCGGTCATTCGGCCGCGCCCATCGCGATGACGGCTTCCTCGATCGTGTCCTCCGCTGCGTTCTCCGCCGAGGGCGGCGCGCCCGGAACAGCGGGGTGGATCGTTGCCACCACCTGATCGGCCTTGACGAGGTCGCCGGAGCCGACGCTGATGTGGACAGTTCCGTCCAGGGGCGCCACGAGCTGGTGCTCCATCTTCATGGCTTCCACCGAGAGCAGGACCTGGCCGGCCTCCACGGCGTCGCCGTTGCCGACGGACACCGACACCACGGTGCCGGGCATCGGCGAGCGCACCGCCGGGTCGGCGGCGCCTTCCTCGCRTTCGATCGCGGCGAGCACCCGGGCGAGCCGGATCTCCCGGGTGAGCACCTCGAGCCGGCAGGACCAGCCCTCGTTGCCGAGGAACACTTCCGTTGGCATCGGGTTGCCGGGGCCAGGGGGGACGGGCCCGCGGTGGACAGGCGCCAGCGCGTAGCTGCGGGATTCGTCGCCCAGAGTCAACTCCGCGGCGCCTCGCTTGGTGGACCGAAATGATGCCGGGCGTCGCGGGCCGCCGTTGACCGCCACGGCCGCCGTCCCCCGCGCCAAGGAGCCGGATACCTGCACCGTGGCGATACCGCCGTCGGGGGTCCCCAGGCTGATCCGGCGCGGGGCAGCTGCACCGAGCCGCCACCCGTTACCGAGATGCCAGGGGCCTGTCCCGGCGTCCTGCGTTTCATGCTCGTGCATCGCAGCGGCGAAGACGGCAGCAGCGGCCACCTCGAAGTCGCCCGGGTGCCGGAAGGAGAACTCCGGCATTTTCCGTTCGATCAGGCCGGTGTCGAGCCGTCCGGCGCGGACGTCGGCGTCGTTGATCAGCAGCCGCAGGTATTCGACGTTGGTGTCGATGCCCAGCGCGGTATACCCGGCGAGCGCCTCATCGAGGGTGTCCAAAGCCTCAGCCCGGTCCTSGCCCCACGCGATGACCTTGGAAATCATCGGGTCRTAGCTGCTCGAGATTTGGAGGCCCTCCAGCAGGGCCGAGTCGACACGGACCTTGCCACTCGCGGTGTCCGGCAGTTCGTCCAGCAGCACGACCTGTCCGATGGACGGCAGGAAGTTCTTCTCTGGCACCTCAGCGTAGACGCGTGCCTCCACCGAGTGGCCGGTCAGCACGACGTCGGCCTGGGTCACCGTGAGTTCCTCGCCGGCGGCGATGCGCACCTGCCATTCGACGAGGTCAATGCCGGTGACCATCTCGGTGACGGGGTGTTCGACCTGCAGGCGGGTGTTCATCTCCATGAAGAAGAACTCGTCCGGGGCGGCGTCCGAGACCAGGAATTCCACGGTCCCGGCGCCGGAGTAGTGGACGCTGCGCGCGGCCTGGCAGGCGGCTTCGCCGATCCGGGCGCGGATCTCCGCCCCGTCGGGCAGGGATTCCAGCAGCGGGGACGGTGCTTCCTCGATGACCTTCTGGTGGCGGCGCTGCAGCGAGCACTCGCGCTCCCCGAGGTGGATGACGTTGCCGTGGTTGTCCGCCAGGATCTGGACCTCGATGTGCCGCGGGGTGAGCACGAGCCGTTCCAGGAACAAGGTGTCGTCGCCGAAAGCACTCGCGGCGACCCGGCGTGCGGTGGCCAGGGTGGCTTCCAGGTCCTCGGCGCGTTCGACGATGTGCATGCCCTTGCCGCCGCCGCCGGCGGAGGGCTTGATCAGCAACGGGAAGCCGACGCCGGCCGCGGCCTCGATCAGCTGCGCGTCGGTCATGCCGGGTTCAGCGATGCCCGGGACCACGGGGACGCCGTAGCCGGTGACGTGGTTCTTGGAGCGGATCTTGTCGCCCATGACGTTCAGGGATTCGACGCCGGGGCCGATGAACTTGATGCCGGCGGCTTCGAGGGCGCGGGCAAAGTCGACGTTCTCGCTCAGG
Organism: Arthrobacter sp. 05N33_2; assembly: GCF_056397425.1. Classification (NCBI taxonomy): domain Bacteria; kingdom Bacillati; phylum Actinomycetota; class Actinomycetes; order Micrococcales; family Micrococcaceae; genus Arthrobacter; species Arthrobacter sp. 05N33_2. The sequence continues at coordinate 14,432 of NZ_JBFTNJ010000057.1, read as the reverse complement.
AAGCCGTAGCCGGGGTGCACGGCCTCGGCGCCGGTGTCGCGGCAGGCCTGGATGATGGCCTCGATCTTGAGGTAGCTCTCGGTGGCCGCGGCGGGCCCGATCCGGACCGCCAAGTCGGCTTCCCGCACGTGCCGCGCGTCGGCGTCGGCGTCGGAATAGACGGCGACCGAACGGATGCCGAGGGCGCGCAGGGTCCGGATGACGCGGCAGGCGATTTCGCCGCGGTTGGCGACGAGCACGGTGCCGAACAGCGGGGTGCCGGTTGTGGGGGTGGCTGGAGGGGTGGCCACGGAAGGCGTGGTGGGCGAAGAGATGGTCGGCGAAGAAAGATTCATGGCTGGCTCACATCCGGAAGAGGCCGAAGGAGGTCTCCGGCAGCGGGGTGCGGGAGACGACGTCGAGCGCCAGTCCCAGGACGGTGCGGGTGTCCGCGGGGTCGATCACGCCGTCGTCCCAGAGGCGGGCGGTGGAGTAGTAAGGGCTGCCCTGGTCCTCGTACTGGGCCTTGATCGGGGCCTTGAAGGCTTCCTCGTCCGCGGCGGACCATTGCTCGCCCCGGGCCTCGTACTGGTCCCGCTTCACGGTGGCGAGCACGCTGGAGGCCTGGTTGCCGCCCATGACGGAGATCCGCGACGCCGGCCACATCCAGAGGAAGCGCGGGGAGTAGGCGCGTCCGCACATTGAGTAGTTGCCGGCGCCAAAGGACCCGCCGATCACGACCGTCAGCTTGGGGACCCTGGCGGTGGCGACGGCGGTGACCATCTTGGCGCCATTCTTGGCGATGCCGCCCTGCTCGTAGTCCTTGCCGACCATGAAGCCGGAGAGGTTCTGCAGGAAGATCAGCGGGATCCCGCGCTGGTCGCACAGTTCGATGAAGTGCGCGCCCTTGAGCGAGGACTCGCTGAACAGCACGCCGTTGTTCGCCACGATGCCCACCGGGTGGCCGTGCAGCTTGGCGAAGCCCGTGACCAGGGTGGTGCCGTAGTTCTTCTTGAACTCATGGAACCGGCTGCCATCGACCAGCCGGGCGATGACCTCACGCACGTCGTACTGGGCGTTGACGTCCGTGGGCACGGCACCGTAGAGCTCATCCGGGTCGGCAACGGGCTCGACGACGGTGTCCACGTCCCAGACTGGCGCGGCAGGCTTCGGCAGGGTGGAGACGATGTCCCGGACGATCTGGAGGGCATGCTCATCGTTCTCGGCCAGGTGGTCCGTGACCCCGGAGATCTTCGAGTGCACGTCGCCTCCGCCGAGTTCCTCCGCCGTGACGATCTCGCCGATCGCGGCCTTCACCAGCGGCGGGCCGCCCAGGAAGATGGTGCCCTGGTTGCGGACAATCACGGTCTCGTCGCTCATCGCCGGAACGTAGGCGCCGCCGGCGGTGCAGGAGCCCATGACCGAGGCGATCTGCGGGATCTTCGCCGCGGACATCCTCGCCTGGTTGAAGAAGATCCGGCCGAAGTGTTCCTTGTCCGGGAAGACCTCGTCCTGCTTGGGCAGGAACGCCCCGCCGGAGTCCACGAGGTAGATGCAGGGCAGCCGGTTCTCCAGGGCGATTTCCTGCGCGCGGAGGTGCTTCTTCACCGTCATCGGATAATACGTGCCGCCTTTGACCGTGGCGTCGTTGGAAATGACCAGCACCTGGCGGCCGTGCACCAGCCCGATGCCGGCAATGACGCCGGCACCGGGCGAGTCGCCGTCGTACATGCCGTCCGCGGCCAGCGGGGCGATCTCCAGGAAGGGGCTGCCATCGTCGAGCAGCTGGTCAATGCGCTCGCGCGGCAGGAGCTTGCCGCGCGCCACGTGGCGTTCCCGGGACTTCGCGGGCCCGCCCAGCGCGGCGGTGGCGAGCCGTTCCCTCAGCTCGCCGGCCAGCCCCAGTTGGGCCTCCCGGTTCGCGGCGTAGGCGGTGCTCGTCGCATCCACCCGGCTGGCGATTGTCTCCATTGACTGTTTCCGTTCCCTGACCTGCGCGGACTTGCGCGCCGGAGCGGCAACTCAGGCCGCCCGACTATTTCGGTTAGTACCGCATAACTGAGATTTAGGTTAGTCTCTATTAACTGTGATGTCCAACACAGGGATCATTTTGTAAAGAGGGGATGCGCCGGTGACCGAGCCCAGCCAGACTGCCCAGCTTCCGTCAGCGCAGGCAGCCCCGMCCCAGGCAGCCTCAACCCAGCGCAGCCAGGCCAAGGCGAACAGACGGCAGGCCCTCCTSTCCGCCGCCGCYGCGCTCTTTGCCCTGGAGGGCTTCAACCGCGTTTCCCTGGAGGATCTCGGGGCCGCGGCCGGCGTCAGCGGACCGGCGGTCTACCGTCACTTCGCCGGCAAGCAGGCCGTCCTCGGCGCCCTGCTGCTCAGTGTCAGCCAGGACCTGCTCGACGGCGGCCGCAGGGTGGTGGCCGATTCCGACGGCGATCTGGCGGCGTTGGGCGGGCTGGTGGCCTTCCACGTCGACTTTGCGCTGAGCAACCCGGACGTCATCCGGGTCCAGGACCAGGACTTCAGCAACCTGGCCGGCGAGGACCAGGCCGAGGTCCGCACGCTTCAGCGCAACTATGTTGAACTCTGGGTGGACGTGCTGGCCGGACTGCACGAGGGCACGGAGGCCGCCGAACTGCGGATGCGCGCGCATGCCACGTTCGGGCTGATCAACTCGACCCCGCACTCGGTGCGCAGCCACGGGCGCCGGATCGGGGTCCGCCGCGCGAGGCCGCTGCTGGAAAGCATGGCGCTGGCCGCGCTCCTGGCACCGGCTCCCACCGAGCCGCTCGGCTAAGCAACTCCCCCCGTCCCGGGCGCCCTCCCGGGTCCACGTGTCCACCGCCCACGTGTCCACCCCATGGCGACTTAGGCACGGAGACGCCGTCAACGGGGCCGCCGCCGTCGAAATTGTCCTCCATGCGCCCCGGGACGGCGACAACCCCGCCCAAAGGAGCCCGCACACCACGAAGCTGCCGGCTGCCCCTTCCTTTCGGACGGGGCAGCCGGCAGCTGTGTAGAGGGACCTAGACCATCGCGAGGACCATGCCCGGATCGGCCAGCATGGCGCCGAGGTCCTGGAGGAACCGCGAGCCCTGCTCGCCGTCGACCAGACGGTGGTCGAAAGACAGGCTGAGCGTCATGACCTGGCGCAGCGCGACCTCGTCCTTGTACTCCCACGGCATCTTCCGGACCGCGCCGAGGGCCAGGATGGCTGCCTCGCCCGGATTCAGGATGGGCGTGCCGGCGTCAATGCCGAAGACGCCGATGTTCGTGATGGAGATCGTGCCGCCGGAGAGCGCCTCAGGGCTTGTCTTCCCGGCCCGGGCCGTGTCCGTCAGTTCCGTCAGGGCCAAGGAGAGATCCATGAGGGACATCCGGTCCGCGTCCTTGATGTTCGGAACCGTCAGCCCCCGCGGGGTCGCGGCCGCGATGCCCAGGTTCACGTAGTTGAACTGGACGATCTCCTGGTTGGCCTCGTCCCAGCGGGCGTTGAGGGTCGGGTGGTTGCGCAACGCAATCAGCACGGCCTTGGACACGAGCGTCAGCGGGGTGAGCTTGTACCCGGCGAACGCGCGACTGGCCTTGAGCCGTGCCAGCAGCTCCATCGTGGGCGTGACGTCGACGGTCAGGAACTCGGTGACGTGCGGCGCGGTGAAGGCACTGGCCACCATGGCGGCGGCCGTGAACTTCCGCACGCCCTTGATCGGCGTGCGGGTCTCGCGCTCGCCCGGGGCCTGGACAAGCCCTGYGGCCTGCGCCGTCGCACCGGCGGGCTCCTGGGCGGCCGCGGGCAGGTCCCCGCCGCCGACGAAGTTCAGCACATCGTCGCGGGTGATGAGCCCGCGCTCCCCGGTACCGGGCACGGCCTCGAGGTCGACGCCGAGATCCTTGGCCAGCTTGCGCACCGGAGGCGTGGACCGCGGGCGCTCCCCCGGCGCGGATGCCGCCGAGGTTTCGACCGCCTTGGATTCGGCCGGCTCGGCCGCGCGGACTGGTGCCACCAGCTCGGCCGCGACGGCCGGAGGGGCCGCTGGGGCCGCTGGGGCCGCGAAGGTGCGGGCGCGGCGGGCCGGCCGACCGGAGGCTTCCAGGACGGCGCCATAGCCCACGAGGTTCGGCTCACGCTTGCCGCCTGCGGCCCCGTCCGCACCAACACCGCCGCCGGAATCGGCGGCGCCGTCGTCGCCCTCGATCTCGAAGGAGACGATCGGCTTCCCGACCTCAACAACGGTGCCGGGCTGTTCGTGCAGGGCCGCGACAACGCCGGCAAACGGCGAGGGCAGCTCGACGACGGCCTTGGCCGTCTCTACCTCGGCGATAATCTGGTTGAGGGTGACGGTATCCCCTACCGCGACCTTCCAGGCGACGATTTCCGATTCCGTCAGTCCCTCGCCGAGGTCCGGGAGCCTGAATTCCTTGATCATGGTGGCGCTCATCCTTCCAGCCCGCTGAGGGAGTTGGGGCGGCCGAGGGCACGGTCGACGCCGTCGAGAATCCTGTCAAGGCCCGGCAGGTGGTGCATTTCCAGCTTGGAGTAAGGGTAGGGAACATCGAAGCCGGTCACGCGGACGGGAGCGGCCTCGAGGTGGTAGAAGCAGCGCTCGGTGATGCTCGCGGCGACTTCGGCGCCGAGGCCGCCGGACTGGCTGGCCTCGTGCGTGATGACCAGACGGCCGGTCTTGCGGACCGAGGCCTCAAGGGTGGCGAAGTCCAGTGGTGCCAGCGAGCGCAGGTCGATGACCTCAACCGAGATGCCTTCGTCGGCGGCCGCCATGGCGGCGTCGCGGGCGGTCTTGACCAGCGGGCCGTAGGCCACGAGGGTGACGTCCGTGCCCTCGGTGACAACACGGGCCTTTTCCATGGACAGGGCAGAGCTCAGGTCGACGCTCTCGTCCACCTCGCCCTTGTCGTGGTAGCGCCGCTTGGGCTCGAAGTACAGGACGGGATCGTCGGAGGCGATGGCTTGCTGGATCATGGTGTAGGCGTCCTGGGGGTTGGACACGCTGATCACGCGCAGCCCCGAGGTGTGGGTGAAGTAGGCCTCGGGCGATTCCGAGTGGTGCTCCGGCGAGCCGATGCCGCCGCCGAACGGGACGCGGATGGTGATGGGCATCTTGACCGCGCCCTGGGTGCGGTAGTGCATCTTGGCGACCTGGCTGACGATCTGGTCGAACGCCGGGTAGATGAAACCGTCGAACTGGATCTCCACCACCGGACGGTACCCGCGGTATGCCAGGCCGACGGCGGTGCCCATGATGCCGGACTCGGCGAGCGGGGTGTCCACGACGCGGTGCTTGCCGAAGTCTTTCTGCAGCCCGTCGGTGACACGGAAGACACCGCCAAGGGCGCCGATGTCCTCGCCCATCAGGACCACCTTGGGATCGTTTTCGAGGGACTTGCGCAGGCCCGAATTGATGGCTCGGGCAAAGGTCATCTGCGTCATCAGCGTGCACCTTCTTCAGAAGCGGCTTCTGCGGGATCGCCGAAGGAAGCCAGGTAACGGGAGTAGTGCTCCTGCTGGCGGTCCAGCCAGGAGTTGGGCGTGCTGTACACGTGCTTGAAGATATCCAGCGGCTGCGGCTCGGGCATGTTGATGGTGCCGGCCCGGAGTTCCTTGGCCACTGCGTCAGCTTGCGCGGCGACGGCGGCCTCGAGGTCCGCGGTCAGCAGTCCCTTGCGCTCGAGCAGCGACTTCATCCGGCTGATCGGGTCCTTGGCGGCCCAGTCTTCGAGTTCGTTGGCATCCCGGTAGCGGGTGGGGTCGTCCGCCGTCGTGTGCGGGCCCATCCGRTAGGTCACGGCCTCGATGAAGGTGGGGCCGCCGCCGCGCCGGGCACGGTCCAGGGCAATGCGGGTGGCTGCCATGACGGCGAGGACATCGTTGCCGTCGACCCGCATGCTGGGGATGCCGAAGCCTGAGGCGCGGTCCGCGAGCTGGATGTGCGACTGCAGCCGGACGGGTTCGGAAATGGCCCAGTGGTTGTTCTGGCAGATGAAGACGACGGGCGCCTGGAAGCTCGCGGCGAAGACCATGGCTTCGTTGACGTCGCCTTCGCTCGTGGCGCCGTCGCCGAAGTAGGCCACGGCGACACAGTCGGCGCCGTCGTTCTGGATGCCCATGGCGTAGCCCGTGGCGTGCAGGCTCTGCGCGCCGATGATGATCTGCTGGGTGGCAACGTTGACGGTGAACGGGTCCCAGCCGGCGGAGGCGTTGCCACGCCAGGCACGGACGAGGTCCTCCGGCTTCACTCCCCGGCAGTAGGCGACACCGTTGTCGCGGTAGCTCGGGAAGACAAAGTCGTCCTCGCGGAGGGCGCGGGCCGAGCCGATCTGGGATGCTTCCTGGCCGAGCAGTGGCGGCCACAGTGCCAGTTCGCCCTGCCGCTGGAGGGCCGTGGCTTCAGCATCGATCCGGCGGATGACCACCATGTCCTCATAGAGCGCGCARAGCTGCTCRTCGCTGACGTCCTGGAGCCAGGRATCGAACTCSGGATGGCTGATGCGCTCRCCCGCCGGRGTGATGAGCTGGACGAGGTCGCCGCCCGTCCGCCTCATAGAATTTTCACTGTTTCCGGGGCCCCCGGCGGCAATGCCGCCCTTGCCCGCGTCGTCGGTAAACACTGTTGTCCGCACCTTCTGACGTCGTCTGACCGGAACTCGCAGGACTCGTGATCCCGCGGCGCGCCAGCCGCCCGGGCGCCGTTGCCCCGGATAATTGTGACCCTACTCACAATGCTCATCGGGTACAACCACCCGCAAAAATATTGAGCATTATGCCCTGTTTGGTGTCCGCCAACCGTGCTAATCTTGCGCATTATGCAAACCTTGGATGGCACTGACACCCGCCTGCTTTCGGCCATGGCGCGGGACCCCCGCCGGACCGTGGTTGCCCTCGCCCAGAAGCTCGGACTCTCGCGCAATACGGTGCAGGCCAGGATGGCCCAGCTGGAGAAGAAGCACGTGTTCCTCTCCTTCGAGCGGCGGATCAACCCGGTGTCCCTGGGGTACCCGCTGATGGCTTTCATCTCCGTCCACGTCCAGCAGCAGAAGCTCGGCCCCCTCGCCGTCGAGCTCGCCGGGATTCCGGAAATCCTGGAGGGCTACGGCCTGACGGGCTCGGCGGATCTGCTCCTGCGGGTGGTGGCGCTCGACGCCGAGGACCTGTTCCGGATCAACGGCAAGATCCTGGCGTGCGACGGCGTGGACCGGACCGATACCGCACTGGCGATGGGCGAGCTGATCCCGTTCCGGATCCAGCCCCTGCTGGAGCGCGGATCCGCCGATAACTGATCCGCTTTTCGTCTGTGCCGTGGGCGGCCGCGGCGCTAGGCTGTGTCCGTTGGGTCCCCCTGAGTCCTTGGGTCCGCGCACGCGGCCCAGTGCAACAGGCAGTGGCTTGTCTGGACTGCCGGAAAGGCTTGAACCGTGAGCAGTCCCGAGGAACCACACCGCCCCGTACCGCCGCAGCCCGGGCATGAGCCTGCAGCCGGCCACCCGGCGCCCGGCCAGCCGCCCGTTCCGTACTACGCCCCGCCGCCCGGGCCACCCGCCGACGCCGCGGTGCCCAACTACGCGGCACCCAGCTACCCGCCACCCGCGACCGGCGCGGCACCCAGCTACCCGCCACCCGCCGACGGCGCACCTCCGTACTACGGCGGTCCGGGGCAGCCGCCGCCCTACTACGGCGGCGCCGCCCTGCCGCCCCCGAAAAAGAGCCGCAAGGCCCTGTGGATTGTCCTCGGGATCGTCGGCGGTGTGCTCCTGCTGGTAAGTGCCGGCGCCGTCGTCCTGCTCAACGTGGTGGGCGGAGCCACCAACCAGGCACGGGGCATCGCTGACGATTTCACGAAGATGCTCATCGCCGGTGAGGTCAGCACCGCCTACGAGAAGTACCTGGATCCGGCCCTCATGCGGAAGATTTCGCCGGAGGAGTTCGCCGCGGGGGTGCAGAGCCTGGAGCTTGACGGCAGCTGTAAACCGAACTTTTCAAGCCTCAACGTCAGCTCCAACAACGGCTCCAACGCCGCCGACGTGGCCGGAACGATCGACTGCGACACGAAAAGTGTGGAGCTGGCCTACCGTTTCGAGGGCCACGACGAGCTGAAGATGGTGAACATTCGGCTGAGGCCTCAGCGCTGACCTCGAAAAACCCTGTCGAAGCGCCCATCCACAAGAGAAGCTCCCGTGCTGCTGCACGGGAGCTTCTCTGCTGGTGCAGCCTTCCTAGTGGTTGGTAGCCTTTTCGGCGCCCACCCCGGTCAGGGAACGGACCTCCATTTCGGCCTGCTTTGTGGCGTCTTCCTTCCGCTTGTCCAGGACGGTGCCCAGCCAGCCCAGGAAGAACGCGAGCGGGATGGAGACGATGCCCGGGTTGCTCAGCGGGAAGAYGGCGAAGTTGGCGCCGGGGATCATCGACGTCTTGGCCCCGGAGACCACCGGGGAGAGCGCAATTAGGATGATGGCCGCGGACAATCCGCCGTACATGCTCCASAGSGCTCCCTGGGTGGTGAACCGGCGCCAGAACAGCGAGTAGAGGATGGTCGGAAGGTTGGCGGAGGCAGCCACGGCGAAGGCGAGCGCGACGAGGAACGCGACATTTTGTCCGTTGGCGAAGATGCCGCCGGCGATGGCCAGCAGCCCGATCACCACCACGGTGCGGCGGGCAACCTTGACCTCGGTGGCGGCGTCGGCCTTCCCCTTGGCGATGACGCTGGCGTAGATGTCGTGGGCGAAGGATGCCGCCGCGGTGATCGTCAGGCCGGCGACGACGGCCAGGATGGTCGCGAAGGCCACCGCCGAGATGAAGCCCAGGAGCAGCGGACCGCCGAGGTGGAAGGCGAGCAACGGCGCGGCCGAGTTGACGCCGCCCGGGGCTGCCTTGATGGTGTCGGCACCCACCAGCGCAGCTGCGCCGTAGCCSAGGACCAGGGTGAACAGGTAGAAGATGCCGATGAGCCAGATGGACCACACCACCGACTTGCGGGCTTCCTTTGCGGTCGGAACCGTGTAGAAGCGCATCAGCACGTGCGGCAGGGCTGCGGTGCCGAGCACCAGGGCCAGGCCGAGGGACAGGAAGTCGACCTTGGAGGTCTCCGTCTTGCCGTACTGCAGTCCCGGGTTGAGCAGGTTCGGGTTGCCCGAGGTTTCCACCGCGCCGCCCAGCAGGTCGGAGAGGTTGAAGCCGTAGATCGCGAGGACCCAGAAGGTCATGACTGCCGCGCCGGCGATCAGGAGCATGGCCTTGATGATCTGAACCCAGGTGGTGCCCTTCATGCCGCCGATCAGGACGTACATGATCATCAGGGCGCCGACGACGATGATCACCAGGGCTTGTCCGCCCCAGTCGCTGATGCCCAGGAGCAGTGAGATGAGGCTGCCGGCACCGGCCATCTGGGCCAGCAGGTAGAAGAAGCAGACGGCCAGCGTGGAGATGGCTGCCGCGATGCGCACGGGGCGCTGCTTGAGCCGGAAGGAGAGGACATCGGCCATAGTGAACTTGCCGGTGTTGCGGAGCAGCTCGGCGACGAGCAGCAAGGCGACGAGCCACGCCACGAGGAAGCCGATGGAATACATGAAGCCGTCGTAGCCGTTGATGGCGATGGCTCCGGTGATGCCCAGGAAGGACGCTGCGGAGAGGTAGTCGCCGGCGATGGCGGTGCCGTTCTGCGGGCCCGTGAAGGAACGTCCGGCCGCGTAGTAGTCGGCCGCCGTCTTGTTGTTGCGGCTGGCCCTGATCACAATGACCATGGTGATCGCGACGAAGAGGGCGAAGATGCCCATGTTCAGCAGGGTGGTGTCCTTGAGATCCGCGACATTGACCGCGGGAACCATGAGTGTCATTTTGCTGTCCCCCCAACCGGGTTGCCGTGCTTGTCGAATTCGTGCCCCTCGATTTCCTGGCGGATCTCGGAGGCAATGGGGTCCAGCTTGCGGTTCGAATAGCTGACGTACCAGCCGGTGATCGCGAACGTGGAGACAAACTGCAGCAGGCCCAGGATCAGGCCGACGTTGATGTTGCCCCAAAGCTTGATCGACATGAATCCGACCGCGTAGTCGGCCAGCAGGACATAGGCGAAGTACCAGAGCAGAAAGGCAATGGAGAGCGGGAAGACAAAGCTGCGGTGACGGGTGCGCAGTTCCTGGAACTGCTCCGTCGACTGGACTTCCTTGAAGTCCACGGCCGCCGCAGCGTCCGTTTCTTGGGCGTCGTGACCCATCGGTTCCTCCTCATTGAGACTGGTGAGTCCACACCGGTTGCCGTGGTCTGCGCGGGACGCACCCTGCAACCCATCCTGCCGATGTGACTGCAATCACTGTGCACCGTGACGTGGGCTACCTACCACAGCCGGGGCAGCCTGCGTCGCTCAGCGGTCCCGGCGCTGCGCCAAACGGCGCCCGATACACCTGTTTCGCGGCCATCGGGGTCCGGGCACGTGCCAGAGCCGTCAGCCCCGGCCCCGGCGGTAGGCTGGGCATCATGCCGGACTCTCCCCTGTTCACCGCCGCCGCCGTCGCGGTGATCGCCATGGCGATCACGGTGGTCGTCGCCGTCGGGCTCCAGGTCCTCCGCTCCTTCCGCGACCTCGGCACCGATGCCGAGCGGGCCACCTACACGACGCTCCACGCCGCGTCCCGGGCCGGCCAGTACCTGCGGACCGGCCTGAACCCTGCCGGCGCGGCCAAGGCCAGCAAACAGCTGCGCAGCCTCCTGGGCTGCGACGCCCTCGCCATCACCGACACAACCGGCGTGCTCGCGTGGGACGGCGCCGCCGAGGAGCTCAAGCCTGCCCTGATGGGGCTCGCGTCAAAAGTGTTCGACGGCGGCCACCTCGCCGTCATTCCGGCGGGCGAACTCCAGCTCCTGGCCGCTGGCGTCGGCGGCATGACGCTGGCGCCGGAGGTGGAGCGCGCCGTCGTGATCGCCCCGATCAAAACCGGCACGCGTGTGGTGGGTGTGGTGGCCGCCTTCGCGCCGGCCGCCGGGGCGGGACTGGTCCGCGCCACCGGGGAGGTGGCTGACTGGGTGGCCACGCAGGTGGAACTGGCCGAGCTCGACGCCTCCCGCACGCTCCTGATGGAAGCCGAGGTCCGCGCCCTCCGCGCCCAGATCAGTCCGCACTTCATCTACAACTCGCTCAACGCGATCGCATCCTTCATCAACACGGATCCGGTCCGGGCGCGCGAGCTCGTGGTGGAGTTCGCCGATTTCACCCGCTACTCCTTCCGCCGCCACGGCGACTTCACCACCCTGGCCGAGGAACTGCGCTGCATCGACCGCTACCTGCTCCTGGAGCGGGCCCGGTTCGGGGACCGCGTCCAGGTCAGCCTGCGGATCGCTCCCGAGGTGCTCAGCACCGTGATCCCCTTCCTGAGCCTGCAGCCGCTCGTGGAAAACGCGGTCCGGCACGGGCTGGAGGCCAAGGAGGGCCCGGGCCACATCTCCATCACTGCGAATGACTCCGGTGCCTTCGCGGAAGTGACGATCGAGGACGACGGCGTGGGCATGGACCCCGACCATCTGCGCGCTGTCCTTGCCGGGCACAGCGACGGCGACCACGTCGGGCTGCGCAACGTCGACGCCCGCCTGCGCCAGGTGTACGGCGACGACAACGGCCTCGTGATCGAGACCGCGCCCGGCGAAGGCACCCTGATCACGATGCGCGTCCCCAAGTCCCWGCCCCGGCACGATGCCTGATTCCGGTCGGGCAAGAATGCCTGCGGCAGTACGCTAGAGCCATGATTAACGTCCTCGTCGCCGACGACGAGCTCCCCGCCGTTGAGGAACTGGCCTTCCTGCTCGGCCGGGATGACCGGATCGGCGCCATCCACCGGGCTTCCTCAGGCGCCGAGGCCCTGCGTGCCCTCGAGGCCGAAGACGTCGACGCCGTGTTCCTCGACATCCACATGCCGGCGCTGTCCGGGCTGGACATTGCGCGGGCCATCTCCCGCAGCGCCCGCCCGCCCGCCGTCGTTTTCGTCACTGCCGACGAGGACTGCGCGCTGGAGGCCTTCGAGCTCGCGGCGGTGGACTACCTCCTCAAGCCCGTGCGGGCCGAAAGGCTGGCAAAGTCGATCGGACGCATCAGCGAACTGCTCAAGGATGGTGCCCCTGCACCCGAAATGATCACCGTGGACCTGGGCGGGACCACCAAAATGATCCGTCGCGAGGACGTGACCTACGTCCAGGCGCAGGGTGATTACGCCCGGCTGCACACCGCCGATGCCAGCTACCTCATCAGGGTTCCGCTGGCGGACCTCGAACAGCAGTGGGCCGACGCCGGATTCGTCCGCATCCACCGCTCCTACCTGATCGCGCTGAGCCACGTCAGCCACTTGAAGCTCGCCGCAGCGCGGCCCAGCGTCACCGTGGCTGGAGCTGAACTGCCTATCAGCCGCCGGCACCTGCCTGCTGTCCGGGAAAAGCTCGGCGCAACCCGTATCCGGCCGCAGGCATGACAAGGGTCCGGGTCACGGCGCCGCGCAGCGTCACACCAAACAGCGCCACACCAAACGGCACCGCACCAAACAGCACCGCAGCAAACAGCGCCGCCCTGAACGGCGGGCGCTCCGCGGCAGCCTCCCGCGAAGCGGAGGAGGAGACCGACGCCGGGCAGTTGTTCGTCCGTTCGCTCATCCGGTCCCAGCTCCGGCTGGGCCTCGTGGTGGCCCTGGGATTCCTGCTGATCATGCTCGCCTTCCCGCTGATGCTGGGGCTGGTCCCCGGCCTGGCGGACTCCACGATTGCCGGCCTTCCCTTCGACTGGGTCCTGCTGGGGGCCGGGATCTATCCCGTGATCGGCCTCAGTGCCTGGCTGTACGTGCGGACCGCGGCCAGGAACGAGGCCCGCTACCGGGACCTCGCCGGCGACAAATGACCGAACAGGTGAGGACCCACGTGAACGGCCCGGCAGGCGGCCACGCACGGGGCCCGGTGGGCGGCCACCCACGCGGCCGGGTGAACGGCCGGTGAACCCCRTCGTCGGCGTCGCGGCGTTCGCCGCCGTCTCCCTCGCCACGGCTGTGATTGGTTTCTACGGGTTACGGATCTCGCGCACCACCGGGGACTTCTACGTGGCGTCCCGGACGGTCAAGCCGTGGTGGAACGCCTCAGCAATCGGCGGGGAGTACCTCTCGGCTGCGAGCTTCCTGGGGGTCGCCGGGCTCATCCTGCTCTCCGGTACCGACGCCCTGTGGTATCCGGTGGGGTACACGGCCGGATACCTGATGCTGCTCTTGTTCGTCGCCGCTCCCCTGCGCCGCTCGGGCGCCTACACGATCCCTGACTTCACCGAGGCGCGCCTCGATTCGCGTGCCGTCCGCCGCGTCACAAGCCTGGTGGTGGTCCTGGTCGGCTGGCTCTACATCGTCCCGCAACTCCACGGCGCCGCCCTGGCCATCCGGATCACCACCGGGCTGCCGGCGTGGGTAGGCCCGGTGGCGGTGGTCGCCGTCGTCTGCATCACCGTGGTGGCGGGCGGGATGCGCTCCATCACGTTTGTCCAGGCGTTCCAGTACTGGCTGAAACTGACGGCGGTGGCGGTGCCCATCGTGTTCATGCTGCTGGTGCTGGGCGGCAACAGCTCCCCGGCGGAGGCAGCCCCCGCGGTGAATCCGACGGCGCTGGCACCCTCAGGCCCCTATCAGATCATTTCGCTGCTCGTGGCCCTGCTCTTCGGAACCCTCGGCCTGCCGCACGTGCTGGTCCGGTTCTACACAAATCCGGACGGACAGTCGGCCCGCCGCACCACCCTGATTGTCCTGGGCCTGCTCTCGGTCTTCTATCTGTTCCCCACGGCCTACGGCATGATCGGCCGGGCCTACGCCCCCGACCTCGCCCAAAGCGGGCCGGCCGATGCCCTGGTGCTGCTGCTGCCTGGCCGCCTGGTGGGCGGGGCGGCCGGCGACCTGCTCTCTGCGCTGGTGGTGGCGGGGGCGTTTGGGGCGTTCCTGTCGACGACGTCGGGCCTGGTGGTCTCTCTGGCCGGCGTTATCAGCCAGGACGTGTTCGGCGGCAGCGTGCGGGGCTTCCGGCTGGCAGCGCTGATCTCGGCGCTGGTGCCTCTGGGAATCGCGTCGATGACCGAGTCGCTGGCACTGGCCGGCAGYGTRGGGCTKGTGTTYGCYTTYACCGCGTCCACSATCTGCCCTGTCCTGCTGCTGGGCATTTGGTGGCGGGGACTGACGGACGCCGGGGCAATCGCGGGCATGGCGACCGGCGGCGTGCTCTGCGGCAGCGCGATGGTGGCCGGTTCGGTGCTGGGGGCGGCAGAGACGCCGTCGTGGCTGGCGCAACCGGCCGCGTGGACGGTACCGGCCGCGTTCGCCGTCACGATCCTGGTGTCGCGGGCCACGCGGGGCCGGGTGCCGCGGACAATGACACGGCTGATGACCCGGCTGCACACCCCGGAAYGGCCGCTCGCGACGGAACGGTGACCCTGGCGGGG
>NZ_JBFTNJ010000056.1:0-21593 GCF_056397425.1 Arthrobacter sp. 05N33_2 | reverse complement strand
GCGCCAGCAGAAGCCGCTGGTGCATCTGGCGCCTGCCCCGGGCCTGAATCTACCTTCCCGCGGCGAGGCCGGGCTCTTCCACACCGCCCTCCTCTTCGAGGACCAGCACTCCCTGGCGGCCACCATCGCCACTGCGGCCCAGTACGAGCCCCAGTCCTTCACCGGCAGCGCGGACCACCTCGTCAGCGAGGCGTTCTACTTCAACGACCCCGAAGGCAACGGCATCGAGCTGTACTGGGACCGGCCGCGGGCGGCGTGGTCCTGGGAGGGCAAGAACGTCGTCATGGACAGTCTCGCCCTGCCGCCGCAGCGCTACCTGCAGCAATACCTGACCGAGGAGTCCGTGGCCGGCCAGCGCCAGGCCGCCGCCGGCGTCGGGCACGTCCACCTGCAGGTCGGCGACGTCCAGTCGGCGCATGATTTCTATGTCGGCACGCTCGGCTTCGAAAAGACGGCGGGCTGGCACGGCCAGGCGCTGTTCGTCTCGGCCGGCGGCTACCACCACCACATGGCGATGAACGTCTGGAACAGCCGCGGCGCGGGCCCCCGGCGCGACACGCTGGGCCTGGGCGAGGTCCTCATCGAGGTGCCCTCCGGCGACGACGTCGCGGCCCTGGCCGACCGGCTCAAGGTTGCCGGCGTCGAATCCCACCACACCGGCGCCGAGCTGCGCTTCGAGGATCCGTGGCGCAACCGGATCCGCGTCGCCGTGCGCTAGAAGTTCTCCCCAGGCAAGCTGATCGCTGGACATGTCCAGCGCGCAGAGCTTCCCGCTTGACATGTCCACTCTTCGCCGGCGGGAACGCTGGGCATGTCCACTGCGCGGAGCCGGGACTCCGGAACATGTCCATTGCTCGCAGCCGGGAATGGACATAGTTGCCATATGTCCAGTACTCGCAGTCGGGGGAGGGCATGTCCACGGGCGGGGTCGGGTTCCCCGGGCCAGCGAGGGACATGTCCACTCTTCGCCAGCAGGACACTGGAACATGTCCATTGCTCGCAGCCGGGAATGGACATAGTGGCCATATGTCCAGTGCTCAGGGTCAGGGGAGGGCATGCCCAGCGGGCGGGGCGGGGCCGTGCTGAAGCGGCTAGGCTGAAGCGACGCCGAAAACAGCGGTCTGCGGACCGCCGAACCCTAAGGACCAGCTGCATGGGATTCACCGAACTCTTTGTGTCCACCCACGAAGAAGCCCTCAAGCGCGCCGGCGCACTGGAAGGTGGCGGCCCGGCCGCCCCGGGCGCCGTCCGCATCCCGGAGATCAGCGATTTYGAGGTGGAGCGGCTGGGAGACCTCGCCGGCGTCGCCGTGCACGCCCCGGGCGCGGACTATGAACTGGCCATGGTCGACGTGGCCAGCGACTCGCTGCTCGGCGTCCCGGCGGCAATGGTCCGCACGCTGGCGGAACTGCTCAGCTATGAAACCGAAGGGGAGGGCGAGGTCCTGGAGGATGTCGCCGCCAACTGGGCCGCCGAGGAGGACATGCCCTTCGGCCCCGACGAGGCCCGGGACTATGTCCGCCGGATCGCCGAGCTCGCCGCCGGCGTCGACCCCGCCACCAGGTCCGGCCTCTACGTCTGGACGTCCTGACCGGCCCTCGAGGCCGCTTCCAGGCCGCGCGCTGGTGCGCCGGGCACGTGTCAAGTCGAAATCCTGCCGGTGATCTGGCACAATGAACAGGTACTCGATCTGCGTGGCCCCTCTCTCCGCGTCTGGATCTTGTCCTTTAGAACCCCCAAGTACGGCCCGCCCCACGGGTGCAGAACGCCGGGCTCGACCCCGTTTCAGAAACAGGAGTGACCACAAAAGTGGCCGTAAAGATTCGCCTTAAGCGCTTCGGTAAGATGCGCGCACCGTACTACCGCATCGTCGTCATGGACTCACGCTCCAAGCGTGATGGCCGTGCTATCGAAGAGATCGGCAAGTACCACCCGACCGAAGAGCCCTCGTACATCGAGGTCGACACGGACCGTGCCCAGTACTGGCTCGGCGTCGGCGCACAGCCGTCCGAGCAGGTCGCCGCGATCCTGAAGATCACCGGTGACTGGCAGAAGTTCAAGGGTCTCCCGGGCCAGGAGGGAACCTTGAAGACCAAGGCTCCCAAGGCTGCCTTCGTTACCCCGGAAAAGGGTTCCGTGATCATCCCGGAAGCCATCACCAAGAAGGCCAAGAAGGACGAAGCTGCCGAGGCTCCCGCCGACGCCGCCGAAGCAGAGACCACCGAGGCTGAGTAAATTGCTGGCAGAAGCGCTCGAACACCTGGTCCGCGGGATTGTTGACAGCCCCGAGGACGTCAAGGTCAGTGCGAAGAACAACCGCCGCGGGGAAACCCTCGAGGTGCGCGTTCATCAGGACGACCTCGGACGGGTGATCGGCCGGCAGGGCCGGACCGCACGCGCACTGCGCACTGTGGTTGCGGCGCTGGCGGACGGCGAGCCGGTCAGGGTCGACGTCGTCGATACCGACCGCCGCCGGTAGCGCGTTCAGCACTACTTGTCTTAAGTCCGGCCCCTTCACCAGATAATGGTGGAGGGGCCGGACTGTTTTCCCGTAATTCCGCACCAGAGAATACAGAATTACCAACCCCGAACAGAGGAACAGATGCAGCTCCAGGTGGCACGAATCGGCAAGCCCCACGGCATCCGCGGCGAAGTGACCGTCCAGGTGCTCACGGACGCGCCCGGCGACCGTTTTGTCCCCGGCACGCAGTTCATCGTGGAACCCGCCTCGGCCGGGCCGCTGACGGTAATCAGCGCCCGCTGGAACAAGGACATCCTGTTGCTGGCCTTCGATGAGATCGAGACCCGCAACGAGGCCGAGACCCTGCGCGGCGCCAAGCTGTTCATCGAAACCGAAGACATCGGCGCCGAGGACGACGACGAGGGCTGGTACGAGCACGAGCTCGTGGGCATGGAGGTCCGGGTGGGCAGCAACGTGGTCGGCAAAGTCTCAGGACTGCACACCCTGCCGGTCCAGGACCTGCTGGTGGTCACCACGGATGAGGGCAAGGAAGTCCTGATCCCGTTCGTCGAACAGATTGTGCCCGAGGTCAACGTGGGTGAAAAGTACGTCCTCGTCACCCCGCCGCCCGGACTGTTCGAAGTCAACACGGACGAGGCGCCCGAGGCCCAAAACCCCGAGGCCCAAAACCCCGCAGCCCAGGCTCCGAAAGCCGAGGGTGCCGCGGCCCGGAACTCCGAAGAGCAGGGCATCGCGTAGATGAGAATCGACGTCGTCAGCATCTTTCCGGAGTACCTGGCCCCGCTGGAGCTGTCGCTGATCGGCAAGGCCCGCCAGGACGGCCTGCTGGACCTCAAGGTCCATGACCTGCGGGACTTCACCACCGACCGGCACCGCACGGTCGATGACACCCCCTACGGCGGCGGCGCCGGCATGGTCATGAAGCCCGAACCCTGGGCTCAGGCCCTCACCGCCGTGGCCGCCGGGCGGTCCGGGGACGCAGGGGACGCCGGCGCACCTGACGACGCCGGCACCCCCGGCACTCCAGAGTCTGCCGGCCCGGAAGCTGCCGCCAAGCCTGTCCTGATCGTCCCGTCGCCGGCGGGGGAGCGCTTCACCCAGGCCACCGCCCATCAGCTCGCCGAGGAAGACCAGCTGGTCTTCGCCTGCGGGCGCTATGAGGGCATCGATGAACGGGTCCTGGAATGGGCCGCGGAGCACTTCACGGTGCGCCCGATGAGCCTGGGGGACTACGTCCTCAACGGCGGCGAGGTCGCCGTGCTGGCCATGGTTGAGGCCATCGGCCGGCTGCTGCCCGGCGTCGTCGGCAACCCCGAGTCCCTCGTGGAGGAATCCCACTCCGACGGCCTCCTTGAATACCCCGTCTACACCAAGCCCTCCAGCTGGCGGGACCGCGACGTCCCGGCCGTGCTGCTGAGCGGCAACCACGGAAAGATCGCCCAGTGGCGCCGGCACGAGCAGTACCGGCGTACCGCCGAACGCCGCCCCGACCTCCTCGCGGAGTTCGACGCCGGCAAGCTGCCGCGCGCGGACCGTACGGCCTTCTCCGACCTGGGGTACGACGTCGTCGACGGCCGCCTGCTGCGCCGTCCCGACGCCTAACCGCCGGGATTGGGCTAACCCGCACAAAATGTGGCAAAATTAGTCCTTGTGCCTGCTGGGTTGCGAACCTGCCACAGGGGGAGCGCTACCAACAGCCCGGCACCCCGGCCCCGTCTACTCCTGACAGGGCCGGATTGACAAACTTTCGGCGGAAATTTCCGGGCGGCGCATGCCACCGGCCCTGACCGCCGTAACCCAACGTGAGTGACCTGTGGCGTTCACCAGGAGTGGATCAATGCATATCCTCGATTCCGTAGATGCAGCCTCGCTGCGCACCGATGTTCCCGAGTTCCGCGCGGGTGACACCATCAAGGTTCACGTGAACATCATCGAAGGCAAGAACTCCCGCGTCCAGGTCTTCCAGGGCTTCGTCCTTGGCCGCCAGGGCGATGGCGTCCGCGAAACCTTCACCGTCCGCAAGGTCTCCTTCGGTGTCGGCGTAGAGCGTACCTTCCCGGTGCACTCCCCGATCATCGATAAGGTCGAGCTCGTCTCCAAGGGTGACGTGCGCCGCGCCAAGCTTTACTACATGCGCAACCTGCGTGGTAAGGCCGCGAAGATCAAGGAAAAGCGCGACTTCCAGACCGCCAAGTAAGCCTTTTTCGTCTTCCACGACAGGCTTCCACCGCGGATCCACGGACCGTATCCGGTGCGTCAGCTAGTGCGGCGCCGGAGCTATCCGCAACAGCGCACATTAGTTCACGACAGCGCCAGGGGATACGGAACATGGAACAGCCAAAACGCCAGCCCAGGAAACCGGGCTGGCGTTTTGCGTTGCTGGCCCTGGTGCTCGCCGTGGCCATCAGCGCCGTGGTCCGCTCCCTGTGGGTGGACATCTTCTTCATCCCGTCAGCCTCCATGGAGCCGCTCCTGCACACGGGGGACCGGATCGTGGTGGCGCGGACCGGCTTCCAAGCTGAGCCCTTGGGCCGGGGCGACGTCGTCGTCTTTGACGGCCGCGGTTCCTTTGCCCCGCTCAACAGTGGCAACGGCCCCGTGGTGGATGCCCTCGCCGAAGCCGGACGCTGGCTTGGCCTTGCGGGCAGCGACACCACGTATGTCAAGCGCGTCATCGGGCTGCCCGGCGACCGTGTGGTCTGCTGCGACGCCGGCGGCCGGCTCACAGTCAACGGCCAGCAAGTTGCGGAACCGTATGTGTATCCGGGGGACACCCCGAGCGATGTGAAGTTCGCCGTCCAGGTTCCTGCCGGGCGGCTCTGGCTCATGGGGGACCACCGCTCGATGTCCGCCGACTCCCGGAGCCTCCTGGGCGCCCCTGGCGGGGGCATGGTGCCGCTGGAACGCGTCATTGGCAGGCCGGTACAGATCATCTGGCCGCTTGATAGATTTGCAGCAGTAGCGCGGCCCGAACCGGCTGCGACAACGACGACGACGAACGGACAGTAGATGCCCGAGACCGAACCCCGCACTCCTGATCCGCAGGGCCAGGACCGACCCCGGGTTACGGCCTCGGCGATTCCCGCGGATGAGCCGGCGGATCCACCGGCTGGTGCGCCGGCTCCTGCTCCGGCGCCGGCTCCTGCGTCGCAGGACGACAGCGCCGGTGCGCAGCGCGCTGATCGTATCCAGGCTGCCCGTATCGAGACTTCCCTCACCGCGGCTGGGCCGACCACGCCTGAGCCGACCGGGAGGGASCGGGCCGACGGCCCCGCCCACGCCGACCCGACCTCCCGCCGGGCCAGGAAGGCCAAGGCCCGTGAAGGGCGCAGCCCGCTCTTCCTGTGGCTCAAGGAGGTTGCCACGGTGGTCGTCGTGGCGATCGTGCTGTCCTTCCTGATCAAGACCTTCCTGTTCCGGGCCTTTTACATCCCGTCCGAATCCATGGTCAACACCCTCGATGTGAACGACCGCATCTTCGTGAACCTGCTCGTGCCCGAGCCCATGGCGCTCCAGCGCGGGGACGTGGTGGTGTTCCGGGACAGCCAGGGCTGGCTCGCCCCCGCGGCCCCAAAGGCCAAGGGCCCCTTCACCTGGGTGCAGGACGGGCTGACGTTCGTCGGTTTGCTGCCGGACAACTCGGAACAGCACCTGGTCAAGCGCGTCATCGGGCTCCCGGGTGACCACGTGGTCTGCTGCGACGCCGGCGGACAGCTCACCGTCAATGGCGCGCCGCTGGACGAGAAATACATCAATGCCGCAGAGATTCCCCAGGTCCGCGACTTTGACGTCGTCGTGCCCGCGGGCAAGGTCTGGGTCATGGGCGACAACCGCAACCACTCCGCGGATTCGCGCGCCCATATGGACACCAACGGCGGCTTCGTCAACGAATCCGACATTGAAGGCAAGGCCGCCGTCATCGCTTGGCCGCTGAACAGGATGTCGGCCCTGGACAACTACCCGGACGTCTTCCGCAGCGTCCCCGCCCCGTCCGGAAAATAAGCCGCCCGTCATGTCAGCAGCCCCCACCCTCGACTACGAACGCCGCTTCCGCAGCTCCGGCGCACGGCTCCTCGCGGGCATCGACGAGGTCGGCCGCGGCGCCCTGGCCGGTCCCGTCAGCGTGGGGATCGCCGTCGTCGACCTGCAGCAACAGAAGCTCCTGGCCGATGTCCGGGACAGCAAGCTCCTCAAGGTAGCGGACCGGGAGCGGCTGGTGCCGCTGGTCCGGGACTGGAGCGTCGCCTCCGCCGTCGGGCATGCGTCCGCGAACGAGATCGACGAACTCGGGATCATCGCGGCGCTCCGTCTTGCCGGGAACCGGGCCTGGTTTGCCGTGCTCGCCGCCGGAATCAGGCCTGAGGTTGTCCTGCTGGACGGCAGCCACAACTGGCTCTCGCCGGATCTGCAGCCCTCATTGTTTGACGATGCCCCCGCCGAACCCGGCTGCGATGCCCCGGTGCACACACTGGTCAAAGCCGACATGCAGTGCCTCAGCGTCGCCGCGGCCAGCATCATCGCCAAGGTCGAGCGCGATGCGATGATGTGCGGGCTGCACACCCAGTACCCGGCCTACGGCTGGGACGTGAACAAGGGCTACGGCACCGCAGCGCACAAGGAGGCGCTGCGGACCTCCGGTCCCACGCCGTACCACCGGGTCAGCTGGCAGCTGCTCTAGGTGTTCTGGCCGCTCGGGCGCGACGGCCGGTGGCGCGCGGCCGGCGCCGGATGGTGCAAGATGGAACCATGAGTGCCGAGGACCTTGAAAACTATGAGACCGACATGGAGCTACAGCTCTACCGYGARTACCGCGACGTCGTCGGSCTGTTCAGCTATGTGGTCGAGACCGAGCGGCGTTTCTATCTTGCCAACCACGTTGACCTGCAGGCCCGCAGCGCCGACGGCGAGGTCTACTTCGACCTGACCCTGCAGGACGCCTGGGTGTGGGATGTCTACCGCTCCGCCCGGTTCGTCAAGAGCGTCCGCGTCATCACGTTCAAGGACGTCAACGTCGAGGAACTGCCCCGCAGCGAGGAACTCGCCCTGCCCAAGGTCGAGGACCTGGGCAACTGACCTTCGATTCCTAGCCCCCGGGTGGCGCAGGGTTTCCGTTGCGGTCCAGGGCAATGCCCTGCTGCCGCAGCAGGTCCAGCACACTCTCCGGATACGAACCGCAGCCATCCGGGTTCGCGGATCCCCGCTCGGCCGCGTGGTCGGACGCCGTGTCGCCGATGCCGATGGTTGCGACGGCCGCCTTCCATCCGCCGAGCCCCTCGATCTGCTTGGGGACCCACACGTTGGCCGCACCGTTGACGTAGTCCCACACTTTGGGGTGGACCCCCGGGCCCAGATAGATGCCGCCTCCCGCCGCCCGGGTGACGAGTGTGGGCAGTGGCAGGACCCCCATCAATTGCGCGGCCTGATACTCGGACATGTTCCACGGGGGTTCGTCGAAGTAGTACCAGCTCGCCGCGCAGATGCCGTACAGCCTCGGGCCGAACTGCGCGTAGTTCAGTTACAGCTCCATGATCCGTTGCGGGGTCAGGGTGAGGCTGAACTCGGTCGCAAGCCCGGCCTCCAGCCCCTTCCTCAGGGCATTCGTATCAGGCCACAGGAAGATGTTCTTGACCAGCTGCTGCGGGACCGTGGAACCGCTCGGGTCATCCTTGCCCTGCAGGTAGGCGACTGCCCTGTCCCGGAACTCATCGACGGAGAACGCGCCAACACGCGTTCCCAGCTGTTGGTCCTCGTGGGCGACGGCCGCGGCGATGACATAGCGGCTGATGTGGTTCAGGGACACGTACTGGTAGGCGATCGGGCCGCCGGTCTGCAGCATGTAGGCAGTGCGCGGGGGAGCGAACCAGATGAAGGAGACGGCGGCCAGCTCCGTGATGACCACCATGGCGAGAGCGAACTTGAAGACCCTGGCGAGGAACCGCCGCACCCGGTGCTTGCGTTTTCCTGCTGGATCCACCGGCTCGGGCTCTGGAGCGGGGCCTGGCTCTGACCGCACTGGCGCGGGCCGGGATCCTGGCGCAAGCCGCGCTGGTGCGGGCCCGGATCCTGGCTCGGGCCGCGGTGCGGTCTCGGTCTCAGGACGCGCTGGTGGGGGCCAGCTGGGGCCCGCCTGCCTGCCGGGCGGACCTGGTTCCGTAAGCTGCTGCGTTCCCAGCGGCTGGGCCGCTCGATATTCCATACGCCGATCCTTCGGCCGATCCTCAGGAGAGACTACGGACGCCCCGCGGAATTCGAGGGGGTTGGGAAAAGCCTAGGTGGGCCGTGCGGGCATTGGCTACGTTTCGTTGCCTGGCAATCGCATCAACACGTCCTGTCAATGCCGCCACGGATTTGATCGCCCGAAGTGGCCGCCCGGGATCCGCCCAGATCCGGGGCCGTCGGCAGGCGTCGCGGCGAAGTGTCCCAACGTTGGTAGATGTGCACTCATGGGTTATCTCCACTGTTGAGAAATTCGGTTACCTGCTGCGCAACCTCGTCGGAGATTCCCGTCTGCCAAGCGGTCTTGAACAAGGGCTGATCGGCATAAAAGTCAGTGTCATCGTCGACGATTGCATACCGCGCAACTTCCGGATGCCGGTCCAGCCACATCTTCACTTCCTCGCCACGAAAACCTGTGTCCGCTGTCGGAGTAACGTCAAAGGTCTTGCAAACGTGTCTGTCGACTTCTTCACGGCCGCCGGGGATATGCCGCCATGTGGACGTTAGAACAACGGCTGCGTCCGTGTCGAAGATGATCTTGCAGACCTTGGACGCCAGGAAAGGATCGATGCCCATGAAGCCGCGAAAGTTCTGTCTCGTACCAACGCGGTTGACGACACCGTCAATGTCGAGGAAAAGTACCTTCATTCCTTGTTCCTCCTGCAGTTCTTTCGTTCTGCCTTGATTATGCGATCAGCAGTGCTGAGCGGGCTGCGGATACTCTTCTCATCACGCATGTGCTCTTGCAGCCCGGCGACGTTTTCCACATAGCCGAGGTGGGCCCTGTCGTCGTAAGTGGCGGCGCTTCACGCTGGAGGCATGAGAGCTAAGGATGTGCTGGGCCGGCGCGGGGAGGACCTCGCTGCGGACTTCCTACAGGCCCACGGCATGAGGATCGTGGAGCGGAACAGGCGCTGCCCGGAGGGTGAGATCGACATTGTCGCGCTCGACGGCGACGCGCTGGTCATCGCCGAGGTGAAAACCCGGAAATCCCTGGCCTTCGGGCATCCGTTTGAGGCTGTCGGCGCGGACAAGCTGGCCAGGCTCCACCGGCTGGCAGCGGCGTGGTGCCGTGCCCAGGGGCTGTGGATGCCGCTGTGCCGCGTGGACGTGATCGCGGTGGTCGACGACGGCATCCGCGAGCCCGCCCTCGAGCACCTCAAAGGGGTGGGGTAGATGGCTTTGGGCCGGACCTATTCTGTCGCCCTCGTGGGCCTCAACGGCTACATCGTGGAGGTCGAAGCCGACATTGGCCAGACCCTGCCGGCGTTCGTGATCCTGGGCCTGCCGGACGCCTCACTGAACGAGGCCAAGGAACGGATCCGCTCGGCGGCGCAGAATTCGGGGATCCCGCTGAGCCGCCGGAAGATCACGGCCAACCTCATTCCGGCATCCCTGCCCAAACGCGGTTCGGGATTCGACCTCGCCATCGCGATGGCCGTGCTGCTGGCGGCGAATGACATCAGGCCCACGGGCCGCACGGTCTTCATCGCCGAGCTCGGCCTGGACGGCCGGTTGCGGCCAGTGCGCGGTATCCTTCCGGCCGTGATGGCCGCGGTCCGGGCCGGCTACCCGGAGGTCGTCGTGGCCCGGGCCAACGTGGCGGAGGCCGAACTGGTCCCCGGCGCGCAGGTCCGGGGCTACGCCACACTGGCCCGGCTCGCGTTCGACTGCGGCGCGGACCCGCAGGACCTCGCTCTCGACTTCGAACCCGAGACCGAGGACTCCGGCCACCCCGGACCCGGCACCGGTCCCGCCCTGGCGCCGGA
Organism: Arthrobacter sp. 05N33_2; assembly: GCF_056397425.1. Classification (NCBI taxonomy): domain Bacteria; kingdom Bacillati; phylum Actinomycetota; class Actinomycetes; order Micrococcales; family Micrococcaceae; genus Arthrobacter; species Arthrobacter sp. 05N33_2. The sequence goes on along the minus strand of NZ_JBFTNJ010000056.1, from coordinate 11,126 downwards.
CATGTGCGATGTCTCCGGCCAGGCGGCGGCGCGGCGTGCATTGGAAGTGGCCGCCGCCGGTGCCCACCACCTGCTGCTGACCGGACCGCCTGGTGCCGGGAAGACCATGCTCGCGGAGCGGCTGCCCGGGCTGCTGCCGGATCTGGGCGACACCGAGGCCATGGAGGTAACCGCCATCCACTCGCTGTGTTCGCTGCCGTCGGGCTCCGTGCAGCTGCTGCGCCGCCCGCCCTACGAGAACCCGCACCACACTGCGACGGCGGTTGCCATCATCGGTGGCGGGTCCGGGCTGCCGCGGCCCGGGGCGGCGTCCCGCGCCCACCGCGGGGTGCTCTTCCTGGACGAGGCCCCGGAGTACGACCGCGGCGTCCTGGACGCCCTGCGGCAGCCGCTGGAAAGCGGAGAGCTGGTCATCCACCGCTCGGCCGGGTCCGCGGCCTATCCCGCGCGGTTCCAGCTGGTCCTTGCAGCCAACCCCTGTCCCTGCGGCAAGGCAACGGGCAAAGGAGTGGACTGCATCTGCACGCCCATCATGCGCCGCCGGTACCAGGCCCGGATGTCAGGGCCGCTGCTGGACAGGGTCGACATCCAGCTCGAAGTCGAGCGGGTCTCGCTCGCCGGCTTCGGCCAACCTGCGGCCGAGGAAGGAACGGCCAGCATCGCGGAAAGGGTCCGGGCGGCCCGGACCCGCCAGCTGGACCGGTTGCTGCCATTCGGGATGGAAACCAACGCGCAGGTGCCGGGGCGGCTGCTGCGCGGGTCGCTGCGGCTCGATGCCCCCACCACCCGCATCCTGGACTACGCACTGGAGCGCGGAGTGCTGACCGCCCGCGGCTACGACCGCGTGCTGCGCCTCGCATGGACCCTTGCGGACCTTTCCCGGCACGACGTCCCGGACGCAGACGACGTCGGGCAGGCGCTGGGCCTCCGGCAGGCCGCCGCGGTCTCACCCTGAGCCTGCCGGCACGAAGCCCACCCCAGCCGTGCGAAAGGAACCACCATGATTGATGACGAACGAACAGCCCGCGCCGCCCTGGCCCGCCTGTTCGAGCCGCAGGACGCGGCGGCCCTGGCACTGGTCCAGGCAGTGGGGGCGCAGGACGCCCTGCGGATTGCCAGCGGCGCGCTGGCCGCCGGTCCCGGGCTCGAACAGGAGATCACTGGAATCCTGGCGGACGGCGGGTGCGGCAGCGGCTGGTCCGGGCTCAGCGAGGCGCTGAAGCGTTGGACCCCGCGCGTGCCCGACCTCGCGCCGGAGCGGGACCTGGCCACCATGCACCGGCTCGGCGGACGCCTCATCATTCCCACGGATGACTTGTGGCCGCGGCAGCTGGCGGACCTCGGACTGCAGGAGCCCCTGTGCCTGTGGTGGCGCGGCGTGGAACAGGAGCTGCCACCGGCGGCCCGGTCCGTTGCCCTCGTGGGCTCCCGGGACAGCACCAGCTACGGGGCATCGGTAACGGGCGACCTCGCCTACTCGCTGGCCCAGCGCGGCTTCACGATCGTCTCCGGCGGCGCCTACGGGATTGATGCCCACGCCCACAGGGCGGCCCTGGCCGGAAGCGCGGGCGGTGTGCCCACCATTGCCGTCATGGCCGGGGGAGTGGACCGCTTCTACCCCGCCGGCAATGAGGACCTTCTGCGGACCGTGGCGAACCGCGGCGCGGTCCTGGCCGAGGTTCCGCCCGGGTCCGCTCCCACCCGCTACCGGTTTCTGCAGCGGAACCGGCTCATTGCGGCGTTGGCCTCCGTCACGGTCGTGGTCGAGGCCCGGTGGCGCTCCGGCGCCCTCAACACAGCCCACCATGCCGAAAGCCTGGGCAGGGCCGTGGGGGCCGTGCCCGGATCCATCCACAGCGCCAACTCCGCCGGCTGCCACCGGCTTCTCCGTGAAGGCGGCGCGGTATGCGTCACGGATGCCGGGGAGATCGCCGAGCTCGCCTCCCCGAGCGGCGAGGCGATGCCCCCGGACAAGGCAGGCCGGTCCGAGGCCCACGATGGCCTGACCCTGGAGGACCTGATCCTGCTCGATGCCCTGCCGCTGCGGACCACCACCTCGGTCGAGAAGCTGGCCGCGGTGGCCGGGCTGAGCCCGGACTCGGTCCGCGCGGGTCTTGGCCGGCTCGGGCTGCTGGGACTGGCSGAATCCCGGCACGGCGGCTGGAAACGCTCCGGGAAGGCGGACTGAGATGGCTTGCTTGACCGGGAAGAAGCGGCTCGCCGAGCGGCTGCTTGAATGCCGGGGGAATACTGCCAGAGTAAGAGGGTGTCTACACAGGATCCCCCCGCTGCCCCGCCGGCCGCGCCCGACGGCGGTATCCGGCTCGCCGCCGCACGCTTCGGCCGCTACCTGGAAGCGGAGCGGGGCCGGTCCGCCCATACCGTGCGGGCCTATCTCTCCGATGTCGAAAGCCTGCTCGCGCACGCCGCAACCGAGGGCGTCCACGACCTTGCCGGGCTGGAGCTCGGGACCCTGCGGCGCTGGCTTGGTGCCCAGAGCGAGTCCGGGAAGTCCCGCGCCACCCTGGCCCGCCGCGCCGCCACCGCCAGAGCCTTCACCGCCTGGGCTGTCCGTGAGGAGCTGATCGAAGCCGACCCCGCCCTGCGGCTCAAGGCGCCAAAGCGGGAGAAGTCCCTGCCCGGCGTCTTGCACCAGCAACAGGTCCGGCGGCTCGTGGACGACGCCGAATCCGCCTCGGCCGAGGGGGAACCGCTGGCCCTGCGCAACCGTGCCATGGTGGAGCTGCTCTACGCCACCGGTGTCCGGGTTGGCGAGCTGGCCGGCATGGACGTCGACGACCTCGACCCGGACCGCAGGACCCTCCGGGTGCTTGGCAAGGGCAACAAGGAACGCACGGTGCCCTATGGGCTGCCGGCGGCGCTCGCCGTCGACGACTGGCTCCGCCGCGGCCGGCCGGCCCTCGCTACCGGGACCAGCGGCCCGGCGCTCTTCCTGGGCGCGCGCGGCGGAAGAGTGGACCAGCGCCAGATCCGCAGCGTGGTCAAGGAGATGCTGGAACGGCTGGGAGACACCGCCGCCACCGGGCCGCACGCCCTGCGGCACTCCGCAGCGACCCACCTGCTCGACGGCGGGGCGGATCTGCGCGCCGTGCAGGAAATCCTGGGGCACAGCAGCCTTGCCACCACCCAGATCTACACCCACGTGTCCGTCGAGAGGCTCCGGCAGAGCTACCAGCAGGCACACCCCCGGGCCTAAGGATTACCGGTCCGGCGCGTCCGGCCGGCCGGAAAAGGCACACAATTCGGCCCGGATTCCTGCCCCGGATTCGGCCCGCATACCTGCCCGGCGCCAAGCGGACCAGGGTCCACCTGCAGGACTACCGAACCATGCACGGCGCGCCGGAAAAGACGCGCCGAATCGCACTGGCGTAATTAGGAGGGGTAGGGCAGAATAAAACTCACGCCCGGGAAGTTTCAAGTTGAACTTGAAGCTGGAATGCACCACGTCCCAGCTTTGAACCCGGCTGTATATTAGTAGTCTGGCAGGGACCGCCGGCATAAATTCGGATCCGCGCAACAGACAGACATCCAGGCACAGGTCGTTGGGGAAGACGTACCTACAGCTATGGAGGATGGAATGTCTGTTGCACTGACCCGAGGTGTGTTGTTCGTTCACTCGGCCCCGACTGCCTTGTGCCCCCACGTCGAGTGGGCCATAGGGTCTGTCGTGGACAAGCGGACGGACTTGGAGTGGACCGCTCAGCCTGCCGCGCCCGGAATGTTCCGGGCCGAGCTGTCGTGGACCGGAACGCCGGGCACGGGGGCTCAATTGGCGTCCGCTCTGCGAGGCTGGGCGCACCTGCGCTATGAAGTCACTGAGGAGCCGAGCCAGGGAGTCGACGGCGGCCGCTGGTCGCACACCCCGGAGCTCGGGATCTTCCACGCCACCACTGACGTCCACGGCAACATCATGGTGTCCGAGGACCGCATCCGTTACGCCTACGAATCCGGCGCCGGCGACCCCTCGGCCGTCTACCACGAGCTCTCGCTCGCCCTGGGCGAGGCCTGGGACGAGGAACTAGAGCCGTTCCGGCACGCCGCCGAAGGCGCCCCCGTGCGCTGGCTCCACCAGGTCGGCTAGGGCCWMACCGGGCGCWCCACCGCAGCAATTCCATAGCTAGGCGCCAAAAAGGCAGATGGCGGCAATGTTCACGAAGAACATTGCCGCCATCTGCCGTCCCGGCGTGCTGCGGGCGTGCTGCTGGTCGTGCAGCTAGACGCTGCGTACCGCGATCACGGCGTTGTGGCCGCCGAAGCCGAACGAGTTGCTCAGCGCGGCGATGCTGCCGGCCGGCAGGTCGCGGGCGGTCGTGACGACGTCGAGCGGGATTTCCGGATCCTGGTTCTCGAGGTTGATGGTCACCGGCGCCTTGCGGTCGTAGATGGCCATGACGGTCAGCACGGCCTCCACGGCACCGGAGGCGCCGAGCAGGTGCCCCATCTGCGACTTGGTGGCCGAGACCGCTACCGAGTCCACGTGCTTGCCCAGGGCGGCCTTGAGGGCCGCGTACTCGGGCTTGTCGCCGACCGGGGTGGAGGTGGCGTGCGCGTTGACGTGAACGATGTCTTCGGGCTGGATGCGGCCATCGAACATCGCAGCCTTCAGCGCGCGGGTTGCGCCCAGGCCCTGGGGGTCCGGGGCGGTGATGTGGTAGGCGTCGGCGGTGACCGAGGTGCCCGCCAGTTCGGCGTAGATCCGGGCGCCGCGGGCCAGGGCATGTTCCTCGGCCTCGAGCACCAGGGCGCCGGCACCCTCGCCCATGACGAAGCCGTCGCGGTCACGGTCGTAGGGGCGTGAGGCGTGCTCGGGATCGTCGTTGCGGCGTGAGAGGGCCTGCATGGAGGCAAAGGCGGCGATCGGCATCGGGTGGATGGCGGCTTCGGCGCCGCCGCACACGACGACGTCGGCCTTGCCGGCGCGGATGAGGTCCAGGCCCACGTGCACGGCCTCGGTGCCGGACGCGCAGGCGGAAACGGGGGTGTGGGCGCCGGCGCGGGCACCCAGGTCCAGGCTGACCGCGGCGGCCGGGCCGTTGGGCATCAGCATGGGCACGGTCATGGGCAGGACGCGGCGGGGACCCTTTTCGCGCAGGGTGTCCCAGGCATCCAGGAGGGTCCAGACGCCGCCGATGCCGGTCGCGAAGGCCACCGCCAGACGGTCGTGGTCGATTTCGGTGATGCCGGAGTCGGCCCACGCCTCACGGGATGCGACCACGGCGAACTGGGTGGACGGGTCCATGCGCTTGGCCTCGACCCGGGTCAGGACGTCCAGGGCAGGGGTGGAGGCGCGTGCAGCGAAGTGGACGGGCAGCTCGTACTTGGCCACCCAGTCGTCCTCAAGCGTGTGCGCGCCGGAGACGCCCTTGAGCGCGTTCTTCCACATCGTGGGGACATCGCCGCCAATGGGTGTGGTGGCACCCAGACCGGTAATGACTACTTTGCGTGCCATGGGATCACTCTCTGTCGGTGCGCCTGCCGTATCCGGAACCGCGAACGGGATGGCCGGGGCCTGCGAGGGGAAAACTTTCGGGTGGTGCATTTCGTGGCGGTGCTGGTGGTCCGGTCCGGGCGCTGCTGCAGCGCCCGGACCGGACACCGGGGTCCGCCGATACCGGCGGATGCCAGACTAGGCCTGGGCGTTGGCGATGAAGCTGACGGCGTCGCCGACGGTCTTGAGGTTCTTGACCTCTTCGTCCGGGATGCGGACGCCGAACTTCTCTTCGGCGTTGACCACGATCGTCATCATCGAGATGGAGTCGATGTCCAGATCCTCGGTGAAGGACTTGTCCATTTCGACAGCCTCCGTGGCCAGGCCGGTCTCTTCGTTGACGATTTCAGCCAGGCCGGCCAGGATTTCTTCGTTGCTAGCCATTGATGGCTCCTTTTCTGGTTGTTGCCCTCGGCTGCCGGTGGAATGCCGGCAGCCTAAGGGCGGAAATGATTCAAACCGAGGGTTCGGCTTGGTGCGGGAATGCTTGCGAGCACAGCATGCGGGGCTGGCCCTGAAATTGAAGGACATGCGGTGCAAGGGTGAAACGGGTGGAACGTATTTAGTTCGGAAAAGCGGTGGCTGCCTAAGGAAGCACGACCACCTGGGCGCCGAAGACCAGACCGGCTCCGAAGCCGATCTGCAGCGCCAGCCCGCCGCTGAGCTCGGGGTTTTCCTCAAGCAGGCGGTGGGTGGCCAGGGGGATGGACGCCGCCGACGTATTTCCGGCGTCGGCGATGTCGCGGGCGATCTTGACGGTCTCGGGCAGCTGCAGCTTCTTGGCCATCTCGTCGATGATGCGCATGTTGGCCTGGTGCGGGATGAACGCGGCGAGGTCCTCGGACCGGATGCCGGCTGCGTCCAGGGCCTGCTGGGCCACCTTGGCCATCTCCCACACGGCCCAGCGGAAGACAGTCTGGCCGTCCTGGCGCAGGGTCGGCCACAGGGAAGCGTCGGTCACGGCCGCTTCCTCATCGCTGACGGCGGCGCCGTGCTTGCCGGTCAGGGCGAGCTCGCGGATGTCCAGCATGGAGTGGGTCATGCCGATGGCATCCCACTTGCTGCCGTCCGAACCCCACACCGAGGGGCCGATGCCGGGCGTGTCAGAGGGGCCGATCACGACTGCGCCCGCGCCGTCGCCAAGCAGGAAGGAGATGGTCCGTTCCGTGTTGTCGATGACGTCGGAGAGCTTCTCGGCACCGACCACCAGGACGTAGGAGGCCGCGCCGGAACGCACCAGGGCGTCGCCCTGGGCGATGCCGTAGCAGTAGCCGGCGCATGCCGCGGAGATGTCGAAGGCCGGGGCCGGCGTCGCGCCGAGGCGGTCGGCGAGGCTCGCTGCGGCGGACGGGGTCGCATACGGGTGGGTGACCGTGGAAACGATCACGGCGCCGAGCTGGGAGGCCTCGATGCCGGCCTTCTGCAGTGCTTCACGTGCGGCGCCCTCGGCCATGTCAATAACGCTGACATCGGCGGGCGCGCGGTGCCGGGTGATGATGCCCGTGCGCTGGCGGATCCACTCATCCGAGGAGTCGATCCACTGGCACACGTCCTCGTTGGTCACGATCACGCTGGGCCGGTAAGCCCCGATACCCATGATGCGGGTGTTGGCCTGCACCGGTGCCTGCTTCAGAGTGGGAACGCTCATGCCCCTCCCTCCAGTTCTGCAAATAGGGCCAGGGCCGCGGAAAGATCGTCCGGGGTCTTGACGGTGACTGTCTTGACGCCGGGCATGCCGCGCTTGGCCAGGCCCGCCAGTGTTCCGGCGGGAGCCAGCTCGATCACGCCGGTCACCCCGCGCTGCACCATCGTCTCCATGCACTGGTCCCAGCGGACCGGCCGGGAGACCTGGGCGATCAGGCTGTCGACGGCGGCGGCGCCGTCGGTGACTTCCGCGCCGTCGAAGTTGGACAGCAACGGCACCTGCGGGTCCTTCGGGTGCAGCGACGGACGCAGGGCCTGCAGGGACGCGCCCGCGGGGGCCATGTGCGAGGTGTGGAACGCGCCCGCGACCTTCAGCGGAATAACCCGGGCCTTGGCCGGCGGGTTCTCCGCCAGGGCCTTCAGCTGCTCCAGGGTGCCTGCGGCGACGGTCTGGCCGGCCCCGTTGACGTTGGCGGCCGTGGCCCCGGCGGCAGCAATGGCTGCCAGGACCTCCGCGGGGTCGCCGCCCACGACGGCACTCATGCCGGTCGGGGTGGCGGCGGCAGCGGCTGCCATGCTGTTGGCGCGTTCGCGGACAAACGTCATGGCTTCGGATTCCGACAGGACACCGGCGAGGGAAGCCGCGGTGATTTCGCCGACGGAGTGGCCGGCAAGGATGACGGGAAGCGTGCCGAGTTCGACGTCGAACAGCGACTTCGCCGTCACCAGGCCCGCAGCAACGATCAGCGGCTGCGCGACTGCGGTGTCCTTGATGGTCTCCTCATCGGAGGTGGTGCCGTGGGCGGTGAGGTCGATGCCTGCTATTTCGCTGAGGGAGGCCAGGAGGCCTGCGACGGGTGGCAGTTCCAGCCAAGGGGCCAGAAAACCAGGGGTCTGGGAGCCCTGTCCAGGGCAAACGATTGCAAGCACGTAACCAGCTTTCCAAATTACCGCGTGAACATTCGTGTTTTCATGCACCAAGCTCACTGGGTCAGTTTGTAGGAAGTCTACAACGGTTCAGGAGCCGTTGCGGGGAGGTTGCCGCTCCGTGGGGGCCTTCGGCGGGGCAGAAAGCCGGCCCACGACGAGGGCGGTCTGGAGCACGAACGCCTCCCGCGGCAGCAGCGGATCCCAGCCGGTGACGTCGCAGACGCGCTTGAGCCGGTAGCGCACTGTGTTGGCATGGACGAAGAGTTCCCGGGCCGTGGCCTCGAGTGAATGGCCCAGTTCGAGGTACGTGCCGAGGGTCTCCACCAGCCCGTTGGAGGCGGCCAGAAGCGGGCGGTAGATGTTCTTGACCAGCGAGCGGCGGGCGGCGTCGTCGCCGGAGATCACCCGCTCCGGGAGCAGGTCATCGGCCGCCACCGGGCGCGGCGCGGAAGGCCACGCGCGGGCCGCGGTGAGGCCGGCAAAGGCGGACTGGGCGGAGCCGCTGGCCTCGAGGAGGGACCCGGCCTCCGGGCCGTAGACCACCGGGCCGGGGGCAAAGAGTTCGCTGAGTTTCAGGTACGCGGTCTCCCGGTCGTGGACCCCGCCCAGGATCAGGATGAGGCGGTCGCCCTGGATCCCCACAAGGGCGTCCTCGGCGAAGCGCCCCGCCGTGCGCCGCAGCTCGCTGACGTAGCTGGCGCTTGGTTCGGACGGGGAATTTCCGACCATGACCGTGAAGCGCTCCTGTGCTTTCCAGCCCAGGGCCGCGATCCTGGACCGCAGCGCGTCGGTGTTTTCGCCACGGAGGATGGCATCGACAATCAGRGCTTCCAGCCGGGTATCCCAGGAGCCGCGGGATTCCGCGGCGCGGGCATAGACGTCGGCGGCCGCGAACGCGACCTCCCGCGAGTAGSGCAGCACGGCCTCCCGGAGGGCCCCCTGGTCCGCTTCCGGGGCGATCACCGGGACCTGGTCCTCGACGACTTCCACCACGATCCGGATCAGCTGGAGCGCCTTCTGCAGGCTTATGGAGCGGGTCAGTTCGGTGGGCGCGGTGCCGAAGACGTCGGAGAGGATCCACGACGGCGAACTTGGCCGTTCGTACCAGGTGACGAAAGCCGCGATGCCGTTCTGGGCCACCATGCCCAGGGCGGAACGTTCATCCGAGTTCAGCCGGCCGTACCACGGCAAGGACTTCTCCAACTGGCGCAGCGTCGTCGTCGACAGCTGGCCCACGCTGGCCCGGAGCTTCTTGAGGGTTTCGGCTTTCTCCGGAGTCATCGCCCTCGAGCTCGGCTTGCGTTTTTCGGGAGTGGTGATCGGCTCTGCCATGCATTGAGCATACGGGGCGGGCCGCCCAAGCTCCATTTGTGCGAAGGCTACAACTGTCCTTGTCCTGCATCACAGCGGCCCGCGGGAGTCCAGAGCGCCCCCGGAGGGAGGCCCGAGGGAGGCCGGAGGGAGGCGGGGCGGTTAAGCGCCCGACGGCGGCTCCCACCTTTCGGTGGGAGCCGCCGTCGAACGTTCGCTCTTGCGCTGAGGCGCGGTTAGGAGTCGCCGCCTGCGTTGCCGGTGGTGCCGGCGTTCACGTTGTGCAGGCGGTACTTCTCGATGGCCTGGGCAGGTGCCTGGGCATCCACTTCGCCCCGGCGGGCCAGCATCTGAAGGGAACGGACCACAACCGAGTGGATGTCGTTCTTGAAGAAGCGGCGTGCCGCGGCGCGGGTGTCCGAGAAGCCGAAGCCGTCCGCGCCGAGCGAGGCAAACTCGTTCGGCAGGAACTGGCGGATCTGGTCCGGCACGGCCTTCATGTAGTCGGTGACCGCCACGATGGGGCCGGTGGCGCCGGCGAGCTGCTGGGTCACGAACGGGACGCGGGCGGGCTGGCCGGGGTTGAGGAAGGAGTCTTCCTCGGCGGCCATGGCGTCGCGGCGCAGTTCGGTCCAGGAGGTCACGGACCAGACATCCGCCGAGACGCCCCAGTCCTCGGCGAGGACCCGCTGGGCTTCGAGGGCCCAGGGAACCGACACACCCGAGGCAAGGATCTGCGTGCGCGGGCCGTCAATCTTGGCCGGCGCCAGCAGGTAGATGCCCTTGATGATGCCCTCGACATCGAGTTCCGCCGGTGCGGGCGGCTGCACGATCGGCTCGTTGTAGACAGTGATGTAGTACATCACGTTCCGCGACGGATCGTTGTCGGCAATTTCTTTCCCGGCTTCGCCGGGGCCGTACATCCGGTTGAGGCCGTCACGCATGATGACGCCCATCTCGTAGCCGTATGCCGGGTCGTAGGTGATGACGGCCGGGTTGGTTGCCGCCAGTATCGGGGAGTGGCCGTCGGCGTGCTGCAGGCCTTCGCCGGTCAGCGTGGTGCGCCCTGCGGTGGCGCCGATGATGAACCCGCGGGTCATCTGGTCGGCGGCGGCCCAGAAGGAATCGCCGGTGCGCTGGAAGCCGAACATCGAGTAGAAGACGTAGACCGGGATGAGCGGTTCGCCGTGGGTGGCGTAGGACGTGCCGGCGGCGGTGAAGGCTGCCACGGATCCGGCCTCGTTGATGCCGGCGTGTACGATCTGGCCGGAGATGGACTCCTTGTACGCCAGGACGAGCTCGCGGTCCACGGAGAGGTAGTTCTGGCCGTTCGGGTTGTAGATCTTCGCCGTCGGGAAGAACGCGTCCATGCCGAAGGTGCGTGCCTCATCGGGGATGATCGGCACAATCCGCTTGCCGAACTCCTTGTCCCGCATGAGGTCCTTGAGCAGGCGGACGAACGCCATGGTGGTGGCGGCGTGCTGCTTGCCGGAGCCGCGGTTGGCGACTTCGTAGACCTTCTCGTCCGGGAGGGTGACGTCGGCGTGCTTGGAGCGCCGCTCGGGGACGAAGCCGCCGAGTTGCTTGCGGCGGTCCATCAGGTACTGGATCTCCGGGGAGTCCATGCCGGGGTGGTAGTACGGCGGCCGGTAGAGGTCCGCTTCGAGCTGGTCGTCCGTGATCGGGATGCGCAGGTGGTCGCGGAAGGCCTTGAGGTCCGCGAGGGTGAGCT
>NZ_JBFTNJ010000055.1:0-22343 GCF_056397425.1 Arthrobacter sp. 05N33_2 | reverse complement strand
CCCATCCCGAACCCGGAAGCTAAGACCCACAGCGCCGATGGTACTGCACCCGGGAGGGTGTGGGAGAGTAGGTCACCGCCGGAACACCATTAACGGTCGAGGACCCCCACCACCAGGTGGGGGTCCTCCCGCATTTAACGACCCAWACGGACCGGGACCGCGCAACACCTGCGGGAGCATCCCGCCACACCCCGCCAAACGTGAGGGAGCGTCACCGGACTTCCCGCCCAAGGTGGGGGAGCGTCACAGCCGCCGTCGACCACCCAACTGCCCGCCAGCCGGCGGCCGCCGACAGAAGTGCCCCGGGAGGTTGTGAGACTTCCCACCGCGGGCCCCCGTCGACCTGGTGCCGTTAGCCGGTGGCGGGTTGCTCGCCTAGAATTGGGGGAGATGTACGGACTTCGAAGCGCTTGATTTCGGGTTGCGTAGGAAACGAAACACGGAACAGAGCGGCTGCGATTGCGCCAGTGGTCAGCTCACAACAGGAGGATTCCAGCATGGCTGAGCACAATGATGGCAACCGCGGCGGCAAGGCCCACGGCAACTCGGGCGGACGCAGTTCCGGTGGAGCCCCGTTCCGCGGCACCAGCAACTCTGGCGGCGATCCCCGCGGATTCCGTTCCAGGGAAGACCGTGACCGTAAGCCGTATGGTGATCGTGCTCCGCGTGAGGGCGGGGATCAGCGCGGCTTCGGAAACAGCGAGCGTAAGCCGTACAGCGGCGGCGGTGAGCGTAAGCCTTATGGTGATCGTGCTCCGCGTGAGGGCGGGGGTCAGCGCAGCTTCGGTGGCGACAGCCGTCCGTCCTATGGTGACCGCAAGCCGTACAGCGGCGGTGGTGAGCGTAAGCCTTATGGTGATCGTGCTCCGCGTGAAGGTGGGGGTCAGCGCAGCTTCGGTGGCGACAGCCGTCCGTCCTATGGTGACCGTAAGCCGTACAGCGGTGGTGGCGATCGTGACCGTAAGCCGTACGGTGATCGTGCTCCCCGTGAAGGTGGGGGACAGCGCAGCTTTGGTGGCGACAGCCGCCCGTCCTATGGTGATCGCAAGCCGTACGGCGGTGGTGGCGATCGGGACCGTAAGCCGTACGGTGACCGTGCCCCGCGTGAAGGCGGGGATCAGCGCAGCTTTGGTGGCGACAGCCGCCCGTCCTATGGTGATCGCAAGCCGTACGGCGGTGGTGGCGATCGGGACCGTAAGCCGTACGGTGACCGTGCCCCGCGTGACGGCGGCGGCCAGCGCAGCTTTGGTGGCGGTGGCGACCGTGACCGCAAGCCTTACGGCAGCGGCGAGAACCGCAAGCCCTTCGGCACCCGCGAGGATCGTCCCGCACGGGGCTTCGACCGTGGCGACTCAGGCCCGCGCCAGTACGGACGCGACCGCCCCGAGGACCGTCCGGTTCGCGTGCCCAATGCCCGCGACCTCCGCAGCGCCAACCGCCCGGACCGGGAGCGTTCACCCCAGATCGACGAGGACGTCACGGGCAAGGAGCTTGACCGCGCCACGCAGCACCAGATCAAGACCCTCGAAGGCACCAGCGCCGAATGGGTGGCCCGCCACCTCGTCATGGCCGGGCGGCTCCTGGACGAAGAACCCGAGCTTGCCTTCCAGCATGCCCTGGCGGCCAGCCGCCGTGGCGGACGCCTCGCGTCCGTCCGCGAAGCTGTCGGCCTGACGGCCTACGCAGCCGGCCACTATGGTGAAGCCCTCCGGGAATTCCGGACCTACCGCCGGATCAGTGGCTCCAACATGCACCTGCCGGTCATGGCCGACTGCGAACGCGGCCTTGGCCGCCCGGACCGTGCCCTGGACATGGCCCGGTCCGACGAAGCCAAGGATCTCGACGCCCCCGGCAAGGTGGAACTGGCCATCGTTGCAGCCGGGGCCCGCACCGACCTCGGGCAGCTCGACGCCGCGGTTTCCGAACTGGAAATCCCGCAGCTGGACATCAACCGCGCCTTTTCCTACAGCCCCCGGCTGTTCCGTGCCTATGCTGACGCGCTGACGGCAGCCGGCCGCGCTGCCGAAGCCGCCAAATGGCAACGCCAGGCCACCGTGGCCGAAAACGCGCTGGGCCTCGGGGCTGACGAGGAACCCGACATCATCGATCTCGGCTGGGACGAGGAAGAAGAAGCCCGCGAGGAGGAACGGCAGCGCCGCCTCCGGGCGCAGGAGCATGCCGACACGCACGCCGGAACCGAAGAGCGCGCACCGCGTGCCGCAGGTGCCGCTGCCGCGGCAGAAGCCACCGGCGCCGCAGCCGGAGTGGCCGGCTTGAACGCGGGCGATGAGCTCGCCAGCGACGACGGAGCCGACGACGCAGAAGCCGGCTACTTCGAGTCTGACGACGCCGAGTCCGACGTGGATTCAGTGGAATCCGACGTGCTCGACGAAGCTGATGACGAAGCCGATGACGAAGCCGACGGCGAAGCGATCGACGAGGCCGACCTGGAACTGAACGATGACGCGGACCAGGAACTCTCCGCTGACTCAGAGCCGGCGCAGCACGAAAGTGTGGAGGACTAATCGCATGACGGGAACCGCCCTGATCGCCACCTTTGATGCCCTGCTCTCCGATCTTGACGGCGTTGTCTATGCCGGCCCCAACGCCATTCCCGGGGCCGTCGAGTCGCTGCGCCGGCTGGCCGGGGTGGGCGTCGGGCTGGGCTACGTCACCAACAACGCATCCCGTTCCCCGGCACAGGTGGCCCAACACCTGCGCGATCTCGGCGCCCCCGCCGAGGACCACCAGGTGGTGAGTTCCTCGCAGGCAGCGGCAGCGCTGCTGGCGTCGATGCTGCCGGCCGGGGCACACGTGCTGATCACGGGCAGTGCCGCACTTGCCCGGGAAATTGAACTGGTTGGCCTGGTTCCCGTCCGCGGCGCGGAGGATGCCCCCGTCGCCGTCGTTCAGGGCKTTAGTCCGGAACTTGGCTGGAAGGACCTCGCCGAGGCATCGTACGTCGTCGCCGGCGGCGCCCTGTGGGTGGCCACCAACACGGACTGGTCCATTCCCCAGGCGCGTGGAATTGCCCCCGGTAACGGGACGCTCGTGGCCGCAGTGGCAGCCGCGACCGGCAAGAGTCCGATCGTGGCCGGCAAACCCGAAGCCCCACTGTTCCACACTGCCGCCAAGCGGCTGGCGGCGGACCGGCCGTTGGTCGTCGGCGACCGCCTGGACACCGACATCCTGGGCGGCAACAACGCCGGTTTCGCCACCGTCGCCGTGCTGACCGGAGTGGACACGAGGGAATCGATCCTCGCGGCACGATCTGTGGAACGCCCCGATTTCCTCATCAATGATCTGACCGGCCTGTACGCGCCATACCCTGCCGTAGAGCACGACGCCGGGCGGTTCCGCAGCGGCACGGCCTCGGCGGTCGTGCGGGGGCAGTCGGTCCACATCAGCGGCGACCCCGCCGACCTCGATTCGTGGCGTGCCGCCTGTTCGGCCTGGTGGGCCGCAAACCCCGAGACGACCAGCGCGCTGGCTCCGGTCCTCGAGTGGTCCGATCACTAGGCTGGACACATGAGCGAGCTACACCAGGGACTGGACCAGGCCCCAGACGAACAGCCGGCTGAGGCGCCGACCCCTGCGGCCGATGTCGCTTGGCCCGAGCTGCCGTCGCAGCAGCTCCCGGCGGAGCTGTCCGGGCACGCCGCACCAGAACACGCGGCAGCAGTCCTGGATCCGGCCGTCAACGCTGTCCTGGACCGCCTCGGGGCCGTGCGGCAAATGCCTGTGTCCGGGCACGGCGAAGTCTATGCGGGCATGCATGATGCCCTGCTGGAGGCCCTGAACGAAGACGTCGCCGGCCACGCCGGCGTGGCGCGCCGTATCCATGCCGCGGGGAACGGGGGATCGTGAGCCGGCTTGACCAGGCACTCGTCAGCCGGGGGCTCGCCAGGTCCCGGACCCATGCCGCCCGGCTCATTGCCGAGGGCAAGGTGAGCTCCGGGGGCGAGGTCCTCGCCAAGGCGTCCCTGCAGGTCCCGGACGACGCCGCGCTGGACGTTACGGCCTCGGCCGAGGACGGCTACGTCAGCCGSGCCGGGCACAAGCTGGCCGGCGCGCTGGAYGCCTTTCCCGCCGTCGAMGTCSMRGGCAAAMGGTGCCTCGACGCCGGCGCCTCCACCGGCGGGTTCACCGAKGTGCTGCTTCGGCGCGGTGCGGCCCACGTGGTGGCCGTCGACGTGGGGCACGGCCAGCTGGTGCCGGAAATCCGGAATGACTCCAGGGTTTCCGTGCACGAAGGCCTCAACGTCCGCTACATGGCGGCCGCGGAAATAGGCGGACCGGCCGCCCTGACGGTGGCTGACCTGTCCTTCATCTCGCTGACGCTTGTGGTGGCGCCACTCGCGGCCTGCACCCTGCCCGGCGGCGACCTCGTCCTCATGGTCAAGCCACAGTTCGAGATCGGCAAGGACCGGCTGGGCCGGACCGGCGTGGTCACCTCGGARCGCGAACGCCGGCTCGCCGTGGGCAAGGTGGCTACCGCCGCCGTGGACGCGGGCCTGGTCTTGTCAGGCCTCGCCCAGAGCCCGCTGCCGGGCCAGGACGGCAATGTCGAATACTTCCTGTGGATAAAACGCGCGATGTCGGAAGTCCCGCCTAAGATCGAGGAGCGGGACGCAGCTGTTGCTGCGTTGCTCGGAACAATCTGGCCGAACCACTAGTACCACCAGAAGGCGGAACCTGATGAGCAGGCGTGTCCTGATCCTGGCCCACACAGGGCGCGAGGAGTCCCTCAAGGCTGCCTGGGAAGCGTGTGCGCTGCTGCACGAATCCGGGCTGGTCCCCGTGCTGCAGGAGAACGAGCTCGGGGACATGGTCCGCTTCTTCGGCCGGCTCGACCACCCGGTCGAGGTCCTTCACGACCACGTGAAGCTGCCCGACGTGGAACTTGTCATGGTCCTCGGCGGAGACGGCACCATCCTCCGGGCTGCCGAACTGGTCCGCGAAGTCGACGTGCCGCTGCTTGGGGTGAACCTTGGCCACGTGGGGTTCCTGGCCGAGAGCGAACGGGCCGACCTCGCCCAGACCGTCGAGTGGATCGCCAGCCGTGACTACACGGTGGAAGAGCGCATGACGATCGACGTCCAGGTCTGGGTCCGCGGCCAGAAGATCTGGCACACCTGGGCCCTGAATGAGGCCGCGATCGAAAAAGGCAACCGGGAACGGATGCTGGAGGTGGTCACCGAAGTCGACGAACGCCCCCTGACCTCATTCGGCTGCGACGGCGTCGTCCTGGCCACGCCCACAGGCTCCACGGCCTACGCGTTTTCCGCCGGCGGTCCCGTGGTGTGGCCCGAGGTCGAGGCCCTCCTGATCGTGCCGATCAGCGCCCATGCCCTCTTCGCGAAGCCGCTCGTGGTTTCGCCGCGGTCCCGGCTCGCCGTCGAGATCCTGAACCGCACCGACGCCCAGGGCGTCCTCTGGTGCGACGGCCGCCGCTCGGTGGATCTGCCGCCCGGCGCGCGCGTCGAAGTGACCCGCTCCGCAACGCCCGTGCGTCTGGCCAGGACGCACCAGACCCCCTTCTCCGGCAGGCTCGTGCGCAAATTCCAGCTCCCCATCCAGGGCTGGCGCGGGCCCGTGCCCCAAACCCGGGCCATCCACACCGGCCCCCTCCCGATCATCCGCACGCCCCGTCCCATGCCGCCGCTTCCCTCGCCGCGCCACGCCGAACCCGGTGACGCGCCCGATCCCTTGCCAGATCCCACAACCGAGAAGTGAACCATGCTTGAAGAACTGCGTATCCGCGACCTCGGCGTCATCACCGACGCCACCCTGCCGCTGGGCCCGGGCCTCAGCGTGGTGACCGGTGAAACCGGTGCCGGCAAGACCATGGTGGTGACCGCCGTCGGGCTGCTCCTCGGTGCCAGGTCCGACGCCGGCGCCGTCCGCAGCGGCGCGAAGAGCGCCTCGGCGGAGGCTGTGCTGAAGCTCGACGCCGGCCACGCTGCCGTCGCGCGGTGCAGGGAAGCCGGGGCCGAGGTGGAGGAGTTCGACGGCGGTGTGGAACTGCTGCTGGCCCGCAGCGTCGGAGCTGACGGCCGCAGCCGGGCCTATCTGGGCGGACGCGCCGCGCCGGTGGGGGTGCTGGCCGAAATCGGCGAAACCCTCGTGGTGGTGCACGGACAGTCGGACCAGATCCGGCTCAAGAGCCCGGTGGCGCAACGCGGCGCCCTGGACAAATTCGCTGGCGAGAGCCTTGCGGGCGCGCTGACCGCCTATCAGGACCTCTACGCGCACTGGCATGCCAGCCAGGGCGAGCTGGACTCCTTGCGCAGTGCCGCGCGTGAACGCCTCCGCGAGGCCGAGTCGCTGCACGTTGCCCTGGCCGAGATCGACGCCGTGGACCCGCAGCCGGGGGAGGACGAGGCCCTCAAGGCCGAGGCCGTGAAACTGGCCAACGTAGAGGAACTGCGGATCGCGGCCAGCACCGCCCACCAGGCCCTCATCGCCGAGGACTTCGGTGAAGAAGCCGACGCCACCACCCTCGTGGACGCTGCCAAACGCACCCTGGAGCACGTGGCCGAACACGACGGGGAGCTGGGCTCTGCCGCGGCGCGCCTGGCCGAGGTCGGTTTCCTGCTCAACGACATCGCCGCTGAACTCGCCAGTTACCAGGCCGCCCTTGACACGGAGGGCCCGGAACGGCTCGCCGAAATCGAGGACCGACGGGCCGCGCTGGCCAAGCTGGTCCGCAAGTACGCGCCGAGCATCGACGAGGTGCTGGTCTGGGCGGAGGAGGCCCGGGCCCGGCACGAGGAACTCCAGGACGACTCCACCAGGATCGAAGCGCTGGACGCCGAAGTCGCACGGGCCGAAACCGAGCTCCGGAAGAAGGCCGCCGGGATCAGCAAGGCCCGCACCAAGGCCGCCAAGGACCTCTCCGCGCGGGTCAGCGCTGAGCTCACGGCGCTGGCCATGGCCGATGCCACCCTGGTCATCAATGTGGAGCCCGCAGGCCAGCTGGGACCGTTCGGGGCCGACGAGATCTCCTTCCTGCTTCAGCCGCACTCCGGCGCGCCGGCCCGGCCGCTGGGCAAAGGCGCCTCGGGCGGTGAACTCTCCCGCGTCATGCTCGCCATTGAGGTGGTGCTTGCCGCCGTCGATCCCGTCCCGACGTTTGTCTTCGACGAGGTCGACGCCGGCGTCGGCGGCCGTGCCGCCGTCGAGATCGGGCGCCGGCTGGCGATGCTGGCCCAGCACGTCCAGGTCCTCGTGGTGACCCACCTGCCGCAGGTGGCCGCTTTCGCGAACCAGCACATCAGGGTCACCAAGACCTCCGTGCGGGGCGCTGACGGGGCTACCGCCACCGGCTTCACCTCCAGCGACGTGCAGCTGCTGGACGAGGCCGAGCGCGTCCGCGAACTGGCCCGCATGCTGGCCGGCCAAGAGGACTCCGAATCAGCCCAGGCCCACGCCCAGGAGCTGCTGGACGACGCCAAACTCCTCCCGCAAAGCTAGGCGGGCCCGAAAGGACCTCCGCAGGGACTTCCGCAAGGACCGCTGCTAGGACAACAATCACATCGGGATCCCGCCAAGGAACCCGTGGAAGGCCGAATTGATGATAAGCTCAAACCCCGTGGTGCAGCGATCAAACTCTCGTGTAAATTCCCGGTTTCCGGGCTCGTCCAAGACGACCAAACACATCTTCGTCACCGGTGGTGTAGCGTCCTCGCTCGGTAAGGGACTGACGGCTTCGAGCCTCGGCCACCTTCTGCGGGCACGCGGTCTGTCTGTAACAATGCAAAAGCTCGATCCCTATTTGAATGTGGATCCGGGCACGATGAACCCCTTCCAGCACGGCGAAGTCTTCGTCACTGACGACGGCGCCGAGACGGACCTGGACATCGGCCACTATGAGCGCTTCCTCGATGAAAACCTCGAAGGATCGGCCAACGTCACAACCGGCCAGGTCTACTCGACCGTCATCGCGAAGGAACGCCGCGGCGAATACCTCGGCGACACCGTCCAGGTCATCCCGCACATCACCGATGAGATCAAGCGGCGCATGCGGCTTCCCGCCGAGGGCAAGAACGCCCCCGACGTCATCATCACCGAAATCGGCGGCACGGTGGGCGACATCGAGTCCCAGCCGTTCCTCGAATCCGCCCGCCAGGTCCGCCAGGACATCGGCCGCGGAAATGTGTTCTTCCTCCACGTGTCCCTCGTGCCTTACATCGGCCCGTCGCAGGAGTTGAAGACCAAGCCGACGCAGCACTCCGTTGCCGCGCTGCGCTCCATCGGCATCCAGCCCGAGGCAATCGTGATCCGGTCGGACCGAGAAGTCCCGCAGCCGATGCGCGACAAGATCGGCCGCATGTGCGACGTCGACATCGACGCAGTGATCGGCTGCCCGGACGCACCGAGCATCTACGACATCCCGAAGACCCTGCACTCCCAGGGTCTGGATTCCTACATCGTCCGCGCCCTGGACCTGCCGTTCAAGGATGTGGACTGGACCAGCTGGGACAAGCTGCTCGACGCCGTCCACAACCCGAAGCACGAAGTTGAGATCGCGCTCGTGGGCAAGTACATCGACCTGCCTGACGCCTACCTGTCCGTCACGGAGGCCCTGCGCGCCGGCGGCTTCGCCAACGACACCAAGGTCAAGATCCGCTGGGTCCCCTCGGACGAATGCGAAACCCGTGAGGGCGCCGTGCAGTCCCTGGCCGGCGTCGACGCCATCTGCGTTCCCGGCGGCTTCGGCATCCGCGGCCTGGAAGGCAAACTCGGCGCCCTGAAGTACGCCCGCGAAACCAAGCTTCCGGTCCTGGGCCTGTGCCTGGGCCTGCAGTGCATGGTGATCGAGTATGCCCGCAACGTAGTCGGCCTCGAGGGGGCGTCCTCGTCCGAGTTCGAGCCGGACTCCAAGTACCCCGTCATCGCCACGATGGAAGAGCAGCTGGACATCGTTGACGGCAAGGGCGACCTCGGCGGCACCATGCGCCTGGGCCTGTACGAGGCCAAGCTCGACGAAGGCTCCGTCGTCGCCGAGACCTACGGCGCCACGAAGGTCAGCGAACGGCACCGGCACCGCTACGAGGTCAACAACRAGTACCGCGATCAGATCGCCGCCAAGGGCCTGTCGTTCTCCGGAACATCGCCCGACGGCAAACTGGTCGAGTTCGTGGAACTTCCCCGCGACGTCCACCCGTACTACGTGGCCACGCAGGCGCACCCCGAGCTCAGCTCGCGGCCCACGCGCCCGCACCCGCTGTTCGCGGGCCTGATTGAGGCTGCCCTTGGCCACCAGCGGGCCGGCGACGCCGCGAACGCTGCAAGCAGCAGCCCGAGTGCAAAGGCCGATGCCCCGGCACCTGCGCCCAAGCCCTCGTCGGCAGCAGTGTCCAAGTAATTTCCAACTGAATCAAAGGACGGCGCGATGCCCGGTATGTCTGAGACCCCCAATGCTGCACGGCAGGTTTCGGATGAGCCGAGCCCGCGCCGTCTTTTGTCGTCCCGAAAGGTGTACGAGGGCAGGATCTGGGACGTCGTCAGCGACAGTTTCCAGCTCAACGACGACGGCGACACCCTGGTCCGGGACTACATCGACCATCCAGGCGCGGTGGCGGTTCTCCCGATGAACGACGACGGCGACGTGCTGCTGCTCCGGCAGTACCGGCACCCCGTCGGCATGGACCTCTGGGAGATCCCCGCCGGGCTGCTTGACGTCGAAGGGGAGGACTTCGTCGTCGGGGCCGCCCGCGAACTGGCCGAGGAAGCGGACCTCGTCGCGGACCGCTGGAACGTGCTGGCGGACTTCTTCAACTCCCCGGGCTCCTCCAGCGAGGCCATCCGCATCTACCTGGCCCGCGGCCTGAGTGAGGTGCCGGGACATGAGCGGCACGTCCGCACAGACGAGGAAGCCGAAATCGAACTGCGCTGGACCCCGCTGGACGAGGCCGTGCAGGCGGTCCTTGACGGCCGCCTCCACAACCCGTCCGCCGTCGTCGGCGTCCTGGCCGCTGCCGCCGCCCGCGCGGGCAATTTCGAAAGTCTCCGCCCGGCCGACGCGCCCTGGCCCGCCCATCCCAGCCAGCGCTAGTGGAGCCGCTGATCGCCGAACCGCCGGCCCCGGCGCAACTTCCGGCCCCGGCGCAGGCAGCCGCTCCCGAGCGCCCGCCCGCCAGGGCGTTGACGGCGATCGACCGCGCAATCACTGACTACCTGCAGCACATGGGCGTGGAGCGGGGCCTCGCGGCCAACACCCTCTCCGCCTACCGGCGGGACCTGGCCCGCTACGCCAGGCATCTGGCCCACGCCGGCCGGGAACGCCCCGCGGAGATTACCCGGCACGACGTCACCGGATTCGTTCAGGCGCTCTCCGACGGGTCCGATGGCGGCTCCGCCCTGGGCATCCGCTCGGCGGCCCGGACGGTGGTGGCGGTGCGCGGACTCCACAAGTTCTGGGCCCTCGAAGGCATCACGTCCACCGACCCGGCCAGCGACGTCCACCCGCCCATGCCCGGCAAGCGGCTGCCCAAGGCCATCAGCGTCGATGAGGTCACCCGGATCCTCGAGGCGGCCGGCACGGACACGGCAACGGGCCTGCGCGACCGCGCGCTGCTCGAATTCCTCTATTCCACCGGTGCCCGCATCAGCGAAGCCGTGGGCCTGGACGTTGACGACATTTCCCTGCACACCTCCGGCGGGTCCGATGCCGGCGACGGGCCCGCGATCGTCAGGCTCTTCGGCAAGGGGTCCAAGGAACGCCTCGTCCCGCTCGGATCCTATGGGGCACGAGCCCTTGACGCCTACCTCGTCCGCGGCCGGCCCCTGCTGGCCGCCAAGGGCAAGGGCACCCCCGGCCTGTTCCTCAACGCCCGCGGCGGCAGGATCAGCCGGCAAAGCGCCTGGACCATTTTGAAGGCGGCGGCGGACAAGGCCCACATCACCAAGGACGTTTCGCCACACACGCTGCGGCACTCCTTCGCCACCCACCTGCTGGAGGGCGGCGCCGACGTCCGGGTGGTGCAGGAGCTGCTGGGGCACGCCTCGGTGACCACCACGCAGGTCTACACCCAGGTGACGGCCGATACGCTGCGGGAGATCTACGCCGCCGCGCACCCGCGCGCCCTGGGCTAAGGCGCAGTCCGCCGGGTCCCCGCACCGCGCCGGTGCCGGCAAACTTTTTTGCGGGCCTGTGTAAGAAAATGCCGTTCACTGGACACTTACACAGCAAGAAGAAGTCATCGATGTCCGGGGGAACCACCATGTTGGCTGCCAAAGAGCAAGCATTCATTGATCTGCACACCCAGCACTCCGCGCGGGTCTACCGCTACATTGCCTGCCGTATCAGTGACYGGCACCGCGCCGAGGAACTGGCCGCGGACGTCTTCAGAATTGCCTGGGAGAAAGAGCTGTCGGAACCGCCCGGCATTGGCTGGCTGTTGGCAACGGCCCGGAATGTGGTCGGCAATGAGTACAAGGGCCGCCGTCGCCGCCAGGAACTTGTCGAAAGGCTGAAAGACGATGCGCGCAGCCAAATCCCCGAGTCAAACAATGAAGAACGAGGCGCCGTGGCAGAGGTGCTGGTGCAGCTCAGGGAGCGGGACCGCGAGGTCCTCATGCTCAGCTACTGGGACGAGCTGACCATCGCTGAACTGGCGCAGACGCTGGGATGTTCCTCATCCGCCGCTGCGGTTCGCCTCCACCGGGCACGCCGGGCGTTCGCGAAAGCTGCCCCCTCACATCTCATGACCGAACGGAAGGACTAGCCATGGACCGCATCGAACAGCTCATGAGGGATGCAAAACCTCGGGTGGGAGCGCCGGGGGCAGAGCCGGGAAGCGACTCTGCCCGCTCAATCGTATTTTCCACGGATCCGAATGTCGTCCTTTTGGCAGGGCGCACTCCGGCACGACGGAATGCCGTGCGGGCTGCGGCCGCGACTGTACTGGCCGCTGCAGCCATCGTTGGCGCGGTGGTTGTCGGCGGCAATCTGATGCCGCAACCAGCGCCGGGGCCGGCCCAGACGGGCATCCCGGCCCCGACTGTCTCCGCCAGCCCATCGCCGTCGTCCCCAACCCCTTCCGCTGCCGCCCCCACAGCGTCTCCCACGAAAGCGGGTCCTGCCGCTTTGGGCACCGGCGGGGTCGCATGCACCCTGGCCAACATTGACCAGCAGCGCAATGACCAGCAGCGCGCGATCATCCCGATTGCCCCCGCCGAACAGGGCTACTACACGGTGCTGGGCTGCGCCGGCGGATGGCTCGCCTACTCCATTTCCGGTGAYGGGATCCGGGCACTCCAGCTCGACGGCGGCAACGCCTGGTTCAAGATCGCCAAACTGCAGAACGGCCGATTCCTCTGCGATGTCCGGCAGGAGTGGTCCAGCGTCTACAACTGGGAGTTCCAAGCCACGAACAACCAGGGCCTCACGCCGCAGCAGGCCATGGACAAGGAATTCGCGCAGAAGGGGATACCGGTCGAACTGAGGCCGCAGCTTGTCGGCGACGGCCCGGCCGCCGGATAGCGCCGGCAGCCTGCGGCAGCTATAGGGTTGAGCACATGAAGCTCACGCCAGTCACTCTCTGCTTCCCGCTCCGTGAGGCGGAGAGCGGCACCGAGGTGCTGCTGGGCMTGAARMGGACCGGCTTYGGCAYSGGCAAGATCGTGGGMMTYGGCGGCCACGTYGAGSYGGGGGAGASCGACGCCGAGGCCGTGGTCCGCGAGGTCTGGGAAGAAGCCGGGATCATAGTGCTCCAAGAGGACCTGGCCCACGCCGGCGTTGTCGAGTTCATCTTTCCGGCCCGGCCTGACTGGAACATGTCGTGCCGGCTCTTCACCACCCGGCGGTGGCACGGCGAACCCGCCGAGAGCCCGGAAATCACGCCCGAATGGTTCGACTCCGCGGCGTTGCCGCTGGAGCGGATGTGGCAGGATGCGGGGCACTGGCTGCCTCCGGCGCTGGCAGGCGAAACGATCGACGTCGTCGTGGTCCTCAACGAGGACAACGAGACTGTTGCGTCGGTCCGGATCCCGCGGCGCTGAAGTCCGCGGGCAAACAGCACGGGCCGGCCACCTACGAATAGGTGGCCGGCCCGTGCCGGCTGTCCGGTCCCGTGCGTCCCGCAGGAAGCCCTGCTACGCCAGGTGCCGTTCCTCGACGCCGTTGTACTCGCTCAAGGGACGGATCAGGGAGTTCGAATCCAGCTGCTCCATGATGTGCGCCGTCCAGCCTGTGATGCGGCTGGCGACGAACAGCGGGGTGAACGTGGCGGTGTCGAAGCCCATGAGGTGGTACGTGGGTCCGGTCGGATAGTCGAGGTTCGGCTTGATCCCCTTCGCCTCGTCCATCGCCGTCTCGAGCCCGTTGTAGAGGCCCAGCAGCTCCGGCCGGCCATAGTGTGCGATCATCTTGTCCAGCGCCGACTTCATGGTGGGCACCCGGGAGTCGCCGTGCTTGTAGACGCGGTGGCCGAAGCCCATGACCTTCTTCTTGTGGGCCAGGGCGTCCTCCATCCAGGCCTTGGCCCGGACGTGGGCGTCCTCCAGGGACTCCTCCGGCCGGATGCCGATCTCGTCAAAGGTGTGCATGACGGCCTCGTTGGCACCGCCGTGCAGCGAGCCCTTGAGGGCCCCGATGGCGCCGGTCACGGCTGAGTGCAGGTCCGAGAGCGTGGAGGTGATTACCCGGGCCGTGAAGGTCGAGGCATTGAAGGAGTGCTCGGCGTACAAAATCATGGAGACATTGAACGCGTCGACTACTTCGGGGACGGCTTCCTCACCAAACGTCATCCAGAGGAAGTTGGCGTCGTAGCCCAGATCCTCGCGGGGTTCCACCACGTCCTGGCCGTGCCGGCGCCGCTGGTCGTAGGCCACCACGGCCGGCATCGCGGCGAACAGATCGATGGCCTTGGCCAGGTTGGCTTCGCGCGAGGCGTCCTCGGCGAGGGGGTGCCGGGCCCCCAACACCGACGTGGCAGTCCGGCAGACATCCATGGGATGCGCGGTGGTGGGCAGCGCGTCAATCACCTGTTTGACGACCGGATCCAGGGCGCGCCCGGCGCGTTCCCGGGCGGTAAACTCCGCCAGCTGCTCCGCGTCGGGCAGCTCGCCGTTCCAGAGCAGGTACGCGACTTCCTCGAAGCTGCACTTGGCAGCCAGTTCCTGGACGGGGTAGCCACGGTACAGCAGCGAGTTCGTGTCCGGGTTGACCTTGGAGACTGCGGTGTAGTCCACCACGACGCCGGCGAGGCCCTTTTTAATGTCCTGTTCAGCCATGCTGAAACTCCTTTGTTCCTAACGCCTGTATACCGGCACGTGCCGGAGGTTCTATGCGGGGCTTACTACCCGGGGATCTGGAAATTAAAGACTCCGGTATCGAAACGGTTGTAAGCCTCGTAATCAACGAGATCGTACAAACGCGCACGGGTCAGCATGCTTCCAACCTGTGCCTCCTGGGTTCCGTCGGCCTTAATCGATTCCAGAGTACGCTCCGCAGCGCCCATGGCACTACGGAGCAGCGTCACCGGATAAATGACCATATTGACGCCGACGCCGGCCAGCTCCTCCACGGTGAACAAGGCACTCTGGCCGAATTCGGTCATGTTGGCCAGGATCGGGACGTTGACGGCGTCGCGGATGGCCTGGAATTCGGCCAGGTCCTTCATCGCCTCCGGGAAGATCGCGTCCGCACCGGCCTCCACGAGCGCTTTGGCGCGCTCCTGGGCGGCCTCGAGCCCGTCCGTGGCGCGGATGTCGGTCCGGGCCATGATCAGGAAGTTCGGGTCGCGGCGGGCATCGGCCGCGGCCCGGATCCGCTTGGTGGCGGTTTCCAGGTCCACGACGTTCTTCCCGTCGAGGTGGCCGCAGCGCTTGGGGTTGAATTGGTCCTCGATGTGGCAGCCGGCCAGGCCGGCGTTCTCGAGTTCCTGGACCGACCGGGCCACGTTCATGGGCTCACCGAAGCCGGTGTCGGCGTCGACGATTGCCGGCAGGTCCGTCATCCGGGCGATCTGCCCGGCGCGGGTGGCGACCTCCGTGAGGGTGGTCAGCCCGATGTCCGGCAGGCCCAGGTCATTGGCGAGGACGGCGCCGGAAATGTACACCCCGGCGAAGCCCTTCTCCTCGATCAGCCGCGCCGAGAGCGGGTTGAACGCGCCGGGGAACTGGGCGATGGTGCCGGAGGCGAGGATTTCGCGGAACCGGATCCGCTTTTGCTCCGGGGTGACTTTCGAATACAACATTAGAAGAGTCCCTTCGGGGCGCCGGCGAGGTCGATCACGCCGTCGGCGGCCTGGATGTTCAGCTGGTCCAGCTCGCCGGCGGCGAGCTCGGGGAGCCGGGCGGCGGCGGCGAGGAAGCGCTCGATCTCCTCGTCGGCCACCAGGCCGGCGGCGAGGGTGCGGAACTTGTTGACGTACTGCTCCCGGGCGAACGGCCGGGCGCCCAGCGGGTGGGCATCGGCGACCGCGATGTCATCGGTGATGACCGTGCCGTCCTTGAGCGTGATCTCCACGGTGCCGCCGAAGGCCTTCTCGGCGATGTCCAGGGAGTGGTAACGGCGGGTCCATTCCGGGTCCTCGACCGTGGTGACCTTGTGCCAGAGTTCCACGGTGTCGGGGCGGGCGGCGCGTTCCGGGGCGTAGGAGTCCACGTGGTGCCAGGTGCCGTCCTGCAGGGCGACAGTGAAAATGTACGGGATCGAGTGGTCCAGCGTCTCGCGGCTGGCCGTGGGATCGTACTTCTGCGGGTCGTTGGCGCCGGAGCCGATCACGTAGTGGGTATGGTGGCTGGTCTTGATCAGCACGGATTCGACATTGGCCGGGTCCGTGACCTCGGGGTGTTGGCCGTTGAGCTTGCGGGCGAGGTCGATCCACGCCTGGGCCTGGTATTCGGCCGAGTGTTCCTTGGTGTACGTGTCCATGATGGCCCGCTTGGCCTCGCCGGCCTCAGGCAGCGGCACGGTGTAGGAGGCGTCCGGGCCGTCCAGCATCCAGGCGATCACGCCGTCTTCGCCCTCGTAGATCGGTACGGGCGAGGTCTGGCCGCGCATCGCACGGTCCGCGGATTCGACGGCCATTTTGCCTGCGAACGCGGGGGCGTGCGCCTTCCAGGTGGAGATTTCGCCCTTGCGGGACTGCCGGGTGGCGGTGGTGGTGTGCAGSGCCTGGCCSACSGACTGGAAGATSGTYTCGACGTCSAGGCCCAGSAGGGTGCCGATGCCGGCGGCSGCGGASGGGCCGAGATGGGCCACGTGGTCGATCTTGTGCTTGTGCAGGCAGATGGCCTTGACCAGGTTGACCTGGATCTCGTAGCCGGTGGCGATGCCGCGGACCAGGTCCCGGCCGCTGGCACCGACATGCTGGGCGACGGCCAGGACCGGGGGGATGTTGTCACCCGGGTGCGAGTAGTCCGCGGCCAGGAAGGTGTCGTGGTAGTCGAGTTCACGGACCGCGACGCCGTTGGCCCAGGCGGCCCATTCGGGGGAGACGCGTTCCTCGATGCCGAAGACCTTGGCGCCCTTGCCGCCGGTGCTGGGACCGTGGGTGAGGGCCTGGGCCCGGGCCGCGACGATCGGGGCGCGGTTCAGCGAGGCAACCGCCACCGAGGCGTTGTCGATGATCCGGTTGATCACCATGTCGGTGACCTCATCGGTGACCTCCACGGGATCCGCGGCGACCTTGGCGATCTTGTAGGCGAGCTGGTCCTCGCGGCCCAGGTTTTCCTCGCTCTTGTAAACGCGGACGTGGTGTTCCTTAACCATGGTGCTCCCTTTGCTGAGGTGTATGGGTGGCTTTGACGTGCGAAAGACTGCGGTGCAGGTGAAGCGTGGTGGCGGCCTCGGCCAGGCGCGGGTTGCCGGCGGCGATCGCCTCGGCGATGGCAGCGTGCTCGGCGGCCGCGGCAGTAAGCCGGGCGGCGTCGTCGGCGGCCAGGCGCCGGACGCGCACGAGGTGGACGCGGAGACTGCGCATGGCCTGGACGAGGTAGGCGTTGGAAATGGCGGCGTCGATGGCCGCGTCCAGCCGTCCGACCAGCCCGTAATAGTCGTGCAGGGCCGGATCCTGTCCGCCGATCAGTTCCGGGGCCTGGAGCAGTTCGCGCCGCAACGCATCGAAGGTTGCGGGGTCGCCGCGCTCGGCGGCCAGGGCGGCGGCCCTGCCCTCGAGGGTTTCGCGCAGTTCGAACAGTTCGTCGATGTCGTCCAGGGAAATGTCGGTGACGACGACGCCGCGGCCGCCCGCCGTCGTCGTCAGCCCTTCGGCCGTGAGCCGGCTCAGGGCCTCCCGCAGCGGGGTGCGGGAGATGCCGAGGCGCGCCGACTGTTCCACCTCCGCGAGCACGGTTCCGGGCAGGAGGCGCCATTCGATGATGTCGTCGCGCAGGGCCGCGTAGGCCTTGTCGCTGGCGCGCATCCTGCCTCCTTCGGTGGCGGCTGTGTCGGGATGGAACAACATCAGTGTATACACGCAACGGCTCTTTGCCCAGCAATTGCCGCCTGTGGTGAACAAATAGCCGAGTTGTGTATACATGACCCTTGTATCGCCGGTCCGCCCCGGTTTACCATGGCTGCATCACAACGTCGTGGACAGGATGTACGTCATGGTCACCAAGAGCTACAGGGCAGCCTACGAACGGAGCCTGGAACATCCCGCAGAGTTCTGGCTGGAGGCCGCGGAAGGGATCTCCTGGCAGACGTCCCCGCGGCAGGCCCTCGAGGCGGGCCGGGCACCGCTCTACGACTGGTTTCCGGACGGGGTCCTGAACACGTCGTACAACGCCCTCGACCGGCACGTCGCCCAGGGCAGGGGTCAGCAGGATGCCCTGGTCTACGACTCCGCGATGGTGGGCATCCGGCAGAGCTATACCTATGCGGAACTGACGGACCTCGTGGCCCGGTTCGCCGGTGTCCTGCGCCGCAGCGGCGTCGGCAAGGGCGACCGCGTGGTGATTTACATGCCGATGATCCCCGAGGCCGTGATCGCGATGCTGGCCACCGCACGGCTCGGCGCCGTGCACTCGGTCGTCTTCGGCGGGTTTGCCCCCAAGGAACTTGCCGCCCGCATCCGCGACGCAGCCCCCGCGGCGGTGGTGACGGCGTCCGGCGGCATCGAGCCGTCGCGCCGGATTGAGTACCTGCCTGCCGTCGCCGAGGCCCTCAGTATCGCCGGCGCCGCCGAAACCCCGGTGCTGGTCAAGGCCAKGGACGGCTTCGGCTCGACGGTGGCCTCCATGGCGGCCGAGCACCCCGGGTGGCTCGACTGGGACACCGAGATGGCCTCCGCCGAGGCGGCCGCGCCGGTGGACGTCAAGGCGACGGACCCGCTGTACATCCTCTACACCTCGGGCACCACCGGCTCGCCCAAGGGCGTGGTGCGGGACAACGGCGGCCACGCCGTGGCCCTGAAATGGACCATGGAAAACCTCTACGACGTCGGCCCCGGCGACGTCATGTGGACCGCCTCGGATGTCGGCTGGGTGGTGGGCCACTCCTACATCGTCTACGGTCCGCTGCTGGCCGGCGCCACCACGGTGCTGTACGAAGGCAAGCCGGTGGGGACGCCCGACGCCGGCGCGTTCTGGCGGGTCATCCAGGACCACAAGGTCAACGTGCTGTTCACCGCGCCCACCGCGCTGCGGGCCATCCGCAAGGCCGACCCTGAGGGCCGGTTCCTGGACAAGTACGACATTGCCAGCCTGCGGACCCTGTTCGCGGCCGGCGAGCGGCTGGACACCGATACCTTCCACTGGGCCTCCCGGGTGCTCGGTGTTCCGGTGGTCGACCACTGGTGGCAGACGGAGACGGGCTGGGCCATCTGCGCCAACCCCCGAGGCCTCGGCGGACTGCCGATCAAGGCCGGGTCGCCGAGCGTCCCGATGCCCGGCTTCCGGCTCAACGTCGTCGACGGCGCGGGCGGGGACGTCGAGGCCGGCACGGAAGGCAACATCGTCCTCGGCCTGCCGCTGCCGCCTGGCACCCTGACCACGCTCTGGCGCAACGACGACCGCTACATTTCCTCCTACCTCCAGGCGTTTGAGGGCTACTATGCCACCGGTGACTCGGGCTACCGGGACGAGGACGGCTATGTCTTCGTCATGGGCCGCACGGATGACATCATCAACGTCGCCGGACACCGGCTCTCCACCGGCGCCATGGAACAGGTGATCGGCCAGCACCCGGCAGTTGCCGAATGCGCCGTGATCGGCCTCKCCGAYCCGCTCAAGGGCCAGCGGCCCAGCGGCTACGTGGTCCTCAAGTCCGGGGTGGACGTGCCCGAGGAAGTCCTGGTCAAGGACCTGATCGCCCTGGTCCGGCGCGACATCGGGGCCGTGGCGGACTTCAAGCACGTCACCGTGGTGGATGCCCTGCCGAAGACCCGTTCGGGAAAGATCCTGCGCAAGACCATGCGCCAGATCGCCGACGGCGAGACCTACGTGGTGCCCTCCACGATCGAGGACGCCGGCGTGATCGACGCGCTGCTCGACACCCTGCGCCCCGGCCCTACGGAGTGACCGGAGCAGCCTCGTGGTCTAGTGATAGTCGCCGGCCCGTTCGCGGGCGATTTCCAACAGGGTGGAGTGGAAGGCCACCTCGGCCGGGGCATAGACCTTGTCCTCCCGCTGCGCCAGCAGTATTCTCCGCAGCGGGGCAGCGGAGCCCAGGCTCAGCACCTTCACGTCGGGATGCTGAAGTGCCACGGCGGTTTTGGGCACCATAGCCACGCCCATTCCCACGCTGACCATGGCCTGGGCCTCCTGGTAGTCGTTGGCCAGGAAGGCAATCTCCGGTTCGAATCCGGCGTCGTGAGCGGAACGCTGCAGCACCTCCACGACGGGGTGGGCCTCGGCRCGCACGATCCAGGACTCGTTGCGCAGGTCTTCCATGCGTACCTGCTCCCGCTCGGCGAGTGGATGGCTGCGGGCCACCAGGATAACGGTGCTCTCCCGGAAGACCTCGGTTACGCGGATGGAATCGTCCCGGAACGGGTTCCAGGGGTAATCCCAGAGCAGGCACAGACCCGTGACCCCGGACTGCAGATCTGCGACGAGTTCGTCGAAGCGGGCGCTGCGCAAAGAGAGGCTGATGGCCGGGTAGCGCTTCTTGAAGGTCCGGATGACGATGGGCAGGAAGGATCCGGCCAGGGTTGGGAATGTACCCACAGTCAGGGAACCGCGTCTGAGGCCGGCAATCTGGCCCAGGTCGGACCGGGCTGCCTGCATCTGCCAGACGATCTTGCGGGCGTGGCCGGCCAGAACCTGGCCGGCCTCGGTGGGCACCACCCCGCGGGAGCGGCGGGTGAGCAGAGGCTGCCCCACTTCCTGTTCGAGCTTGCGCAGCTGCTGGGAGACGGCCGAGGGCGTGTACATCATCAACTCGGCCGCCGCGGTGATCGAGCCCTGCTCCACCACCTCCAGCAGAAGCGCCAGCCGCCTTATGTCGAACAAATCCTGACCTTCGTCCTTTAGCAACGCTTCACCCTTCTTCGCCTTTGGTTCATTCCCTGCCGGGACGAGGCCTGCCTTGAGGACTTCGAGCACTTTTCCTGGCAACGGACGCTTTGCAGCTGGGGAATAATCCTCCAGCGCTCTATGAATTAAGCAATCCTACATCCCCCTGAAAAAATCCAACATTGTCTAAAGTTGTGATCTGGCTCAATCTCTTTTCAGGTCCTCATTCAAGTCTGAGGCACGAGGAGAAGCGGGAAACACCATGAAGATCGAAGCCCAATGGATGCGCGGAGGCACCAGCAAGTGCTGGGTGTTCGAAGCGGAGCATCTTCAGGCGGGCGGCATCAGCCTGGATGTGCTGCTGCCGCGGCTGTTCGGCAGCCCGGATCCGCGCCAGATCGACGGCGTCGGCGGCGCCACCTCGACCACCAGCAAGGCCGTGATCGTGCACCGGCCCGTCAGTGGCGACGTCGACGTTGAGTACACCTTTGCCCAAGTCGGTGTCGAAGAGGCCGCGGTGGACTGGGGCAGCAACTGCGGGAACGGCTCGGCGGTGGTGGGTCTGTACGCCATCGAGAAGGGCTGGGTGCTCCCCAACGGAGACGTCACCCGGATCGTCACCCGCAACACCAACACCAACCAAATCATCGTCCAGCGCGTGGCCACCCCTGCCGGAGCCCTGGCCTCCGTTCCGGACGCCCGGACGCCAGGCGTACCCTTCCCCGGCTACGCTGTGGGGCTCGGCTTCCAGGACCCTGCCGGCAGGACCACCGGTGCGCTGCTGCCCACCGGTGCGGCCACTGACACCCTCACCGCCGGCGGAACCCGCTGGACTGTGTCGATGGTCGACGCCGGAGCGCCCGTCGTGATCGTCAACGCCGAAGAACTGGGCCTGGACCCGGTCAGGTACGACAGCTGGCGCGCCGGAGTGGAGCTGCAGCTGGATACCCTGGAGCAGATCCGGCGGCAGGCGGCGGTGCGGATGGGGCTGGTCCGCACAACAGCCGAAGCGGCCCGGGCCATCCCCAAGCTCGCCATCGTCGCCGCGGCCGCCCAGGCTGACCCAGACTGCGACGCCAACGTCATGATGCTCTCCATGGGCAAGCCCCACCCGGCCCTGGCCATCACCGGCAGCATCGCCCTGACCCTGGCCGCCCGCACCCCCGGCACCGTGCTGCACACCATTACGGGCGACTCCCTGGGGAGCACGCTCCGGCTCCGCACCCCCGCCGGGGTCATCGAGACCTGGAGCGAGGAGCACGACGGGACGCTCCTCGTAGGCGTCGACCGCACGGCCCGCACCATCGCCACAACCATCATCCATCTCCCCGAGGTCCCCGGCAGCGCCGTCGCTGCCTCCCTCGCGGGAGCCACCCGCTGAGGAGACCATCATGACCAAGACTGAGCACCGCACCGCTGTCGCTGCGGACCAGACCCGGGACGACGATGCCCCGCGTCCAACCCGCCGCCGCCGAATCCTGCTGGCGGCGGCCGCCGGGTTCGCGTTCCTGGCTTTGATTGCGCTCGTGCTGGGGGGTGATATCTTCAACCCTTCGGCCACCCCGCAACCGGAGCACTCCATGACCGCTGTCCAAATCATCCCGCTCGTCATCCTCGTCATTATGTTCATCGTCGCCACGAAATGGCCGCTGAACATCGGCGTGATGGGGCTGGTTGCCTCCTTCGGCGTCGGCTATTTCATGCTCGGAATGACGGACAAGCAGATCCTCGAAGAGTTCCCCGCCAGCATCGTCGTGACGATCATCGGAGTCACGTACTTCTTCAGCATGGCCCAGCGGAACGGCACCATCGACATCATCGTCCAGACCTGCGTACGCCTCGTCAGGGGCAAGACGATGCTGCTGCCCTGGGTGTTCTTCCTGATCGCTGCTGCGCTCACGTCACTGGGCACCTTCTCGCCGGCCCCCCTC
>NZ_JBFTNJ010000054.1:0-23731 GCF_056397425.1 Arthrobacter sp. 05N33_2 | reverse complement strand
CCATGAGCAACCATGGCTTGTCTCCATGGTTGGCTTCGTCGCAGGCCTCCCGTTCCTCTTCCAGCTGGTGGAGCAGGAAAAGCAACTCGAAGTACCCAAGTATCTGAGTCCGCGCACCGACACCCCCAAACTGACCGTGGGCCACGGCGGCTGCTTCGGCTGCATTTACTCCGTGCGCGGTGCCGGCGGCTACCAGATGTTCGGGGTCGCTGCCGCGCCCATCTTCGATCCTGCCCAGTCCCTGGCCGATTTCAAGGACTTCATGGTGTTCTTCAAGCCGGGCGACATCGTGAAGTTCAAGCCCGTCACCGAGGCCGAATACAACACCATCCAGGCTGAGATCTCCGCCGGGACGTTCCGCTACCGGCAGGTGCCCGTGACATTTGATCTGCCCAGGGCGCTGGCGGATCCCGCAGGCTACAACCAGGAGCTCATGGAGGCCCTCAATGGCGTTTGACATCAAGAACCCCGGCCTGGCCACCACAGTCCAGGACCAGGGACGCACCGGCCACTACAACGTGGGCATCCCGCAGAGCGGTTCCCTGGACCAATACTCGGCCGAACTCGGCAATGCCCTGGTGGGCAACACCGCCAAGGAAGCCGTCCTCGAATGCACGTACCTGGGCCCGGTACTGACCACCGACCAGGATGCCGTCGTCGCCGTTACCGGGGCACCGGTTGAGGTCAAGGTCAACGGCGACGCCCGGCCCCAGTGGACCCGGCTCCAGCTGAAAGCCGGCGACGAACTCAGCTTCGGGGTCATCCGGGGAGGCACGCGCTACTACATCGCCGTTCAGGGCGGCATCGATGTTCCTGAGGTGCTCGGCAGCCGGTCCACCTACAGCCTGGGCGCGATCGGCGGGTTCCAGGGCCGCAAGCTGGAGGCCGGTGACCAGATTCCGGTGGGCGCCCCGCTCAACGCCGGAGCCCTGCCCGACGCCGATACAGTTCCGGAGGAATTCCGTCCCCTATTCGCCAAGGAACAGGCCGTCCGGATCGTCCTGGGCCTTTACGACCACCGGCTCACCGACGAAGGACTGGACAATCTCCTCCACAGCGAGTGGAAGGTGACCCCGGTGGCTGACCGGATGGGGCTGAGGTACTCAGGTCCCGGGGTGCAGTGGAAGGAGCGGGAGCAGCCATTCGGCGCCGGTTCCGACCCGTCCAACATTGTTGATGCCGGATACGCTGTCGGCTCCATCCAGATTCCCGGCGGCACCCAACCGATCATCCTGCACCGCGATGCCGTCTCCGGCGGCGGTTACGCCATGGTGGGCAYGGTCATCAGCGCCGACATGGATCTGGTGGCCCGGGCCGCCCCCGGCACATCCACCAGGTTCGTGGCAATCAGCCTGGACGAGGCCCTTGTGGCGCGCAAGGAACTCGCCGAGCTCAAGAGGAACGCCCGTGCGGCCATCGGCGCCGGCGGCTGAGTAGCGGCCGGCGGCTGAGTAGCGGCCCGCGGCTGAGTAGCGGACCGGCGGACTAGGGCGAACGGACCGGCACACGAACCTTGTGCTTCTCTGCCCGCGGGTCCTTACTGGTGGGAGGAGACCAGGCCGCCCGCCACCAGGGCGCGACATCGCAAGGATCCAGCTCCCGGTTCAACGGTTGGGGCGGCAGGCGCTCCAACCGTCGAACCTGGATCTAGGAGGATGGACATGTTCGCTCGCGTCAGCACGTATCAGCCCGGCCCGGACAGCTCCGGGGCACCCACAGACGACACCGTCAACCGGGTGCTCCAGCTGCCGGGATGCCTGGGCATCTATTACCTGCTGGGGAAGGACAGCAAGTCACTGTCAATCACGCTGTGGGAGGACGAGGCGGCTCTCGCCGGCAGCGAACAGGCCGCCGCCAAGATCCGCGCCGAGACCAGTGCGGAGCAGCACATGGAGATCCTGGGCGTGGAGGAATTCCAAGTGCTGACCCGGCAGCTCAAGGATTGAGCGTCAGGACGGGGCGTAGCCAAGGGCCAGGGACGACCGGCGGAAGTCGGTCTGCCACACGTCCGTGTCCTGCCCGTCGGCGTCGGTGAGGACGTAGTCGGGCCAGCGGTCAAACGCGGAACAAGGATGGGATATCCCGAAATCCACGGTATCGGTGACATCCACTCCGGACACCCCGGTGAGCACCGCGTGATGGTCGAAGAGATTGCGCACCACTGCGGTTGCGCCGGGCCTAAGGGCTCCCTCCGCGGTCCGGACCGAGAGAACGCTGGGCAGTCCGGCGTCGTAGGGAAGGTCCCGCTTGCCGGCACCGACGACGGCCAACCCGGCTTCGGGCGTGGACAGGACGATCGCGCGAACCGACAGCGCCGGAATGAGTCCCGGAACGGGGCTGACGGCGGCATAGGTGCCGTGGTCGTGGGTGACGTAGCAGCCCGATCGGAGAAGAATTCGCGTTCCGGGCACCTGGCCGCGGTCGGGAAGGAACTCGACCACGCGGTCCGGGAAGGCCGACCCACCCATAGAGTAGATGGGAGTGGCGGTCTCAAAGAACTCCGCCGCTTCCAGATAGACGTCCCGCACCAGCCGGCAGTGCCGGTCAACCGCAGTGACCGTATCCTCAGCGCGGC
The DNA here is from genome assembly GCF_056397425.1 of Arthrobacter sp. 05N33_2. Classification (NCBI taxonomy): domain Bacteria; kingdom Bacillati; phylum Actinomycetota; class Actinomycetes; order Micrococcales; family Micrococcaceae; genus Arthrobacter; species Arthrobacter sp. 05N33_2. Next base: position 21,156 of record NZ_JBFTNJ010000054.1, on the reverse strand, counting down.
TGTTGGGCACGACGCCTTCATACCCGGCAACACCCACCAGCCTCAGTCCCGGCGTGGCACGGACCAGCCCGGCCAGGCGCAGACCCTCGGACAGGCTGCGGATGCCGGTGCGCCCGCCGGGGGTTCCGACGTCGATCAGCACCTCCAGGTCGGCCGCCGCGCCGTCGAAGATCTCGGCAGCCACCTTCACGCCTGCTGCCGAATCGACGAAGCAGCGGATTTCCCGGGCGGGATCTTCCTCCAGCCACGCACGGACACGCGTTAGCCCGGACCTGTCGACGATCTCGTTGGCGACGAGGACGCGCTGATGACCCCAGCGCAGTGCCGAGGCGACTTGATCCACGGTGGCGACGGTGACACCGACGGCGCCGGCCGCCAACTGCCGCTCGATGATTGGTGCCGACATCGTTGTCTTGACGTGCGGCGCGAGATCCACGCCCCGCTCCCGGCACCACGCCGCCATGACCCGGATGTTGTTCTCGAGGGCAGCGCTGTTGAGCCGCAGTTGCGGATACGCCGGCGCCGTGAGGGGCGTTGCCGCGAAGTCCGCATCGGTTCCGTCCGATCTTCCGCTCAGCCTGCTCACACGTATCCCCTGTTCTTCGATCCCAAAATTCTGCCTCGACTCCGACAAATCTACTGGACTGACGTGTCTACTGGAGTGACGTGCCTCTGGCGGCACGCCCTGGCCCGGGCCGCCTAGACGTCCAGCGCCGGGTTCCGGTCGAAGAAGCCGGCCGGCTTAAGCCAGAACGCGACTGTGTCCACCGGCATGACCGGCCACTCCTCCGGCCGTGGGATGTGGTGAATGCCGAAAACGTACCAAAGGACGACGTCGGTGTTTTCAACGGACCGCCCCTGCCGCACCCATTCGGGCATTCCCAGCCCGCCTGTCCCCTGGTTCACGAATTCGCCGGCGGGCCAGCGTTCCGCGGCATCGTTGGGCGTCACCCATACCGTGTGCCCGATGACCTCCGCACGCTGGAAAACCGGAGATGCCGGGTCAAAGAACGACGGGAAAGCTGCGCCGGGCACCAGCTTGTACGACACCGGGGTCCCGAGCCCGTTGACCGAGTTGTCGTTCGTCACCGTCCAGGCCCGCTGGGTCTCCCAGGAGTAGTCGTCGTGCCCCTCGGTCGTGATGGGGGTCTTGTTCTGATGCAGGGCGAGCCCGTACGGATTGTCCGGACCCATCGGGACCATCGCGGTTTCCGAACGGTAAACGGTATTTGCGGTGCCGTCGATGTCCAGGTCGAGCCGGGCCACGAGGAAGTGCTGGTGGAAGGGTGCATAGGTCCGGTTGTCCACCAGCGTTCCGCTCGGATGCTGCTGGCCCTCGCCGAAATGGCTGACCACCATGATGCCGGTGGCCCTCACCTCGCACTCAATGTTCCCGTCCTGGTAGAAGCGCCAGTACACCAGGTATTCATAGTTGGCCACGGTGACATGGAAAGAAATCACCAGTCGACGTATCCGGCGCACTTCCATGCCGCCGTCGTGGTCGATGTGCTTCCATAACACCGCCCCATCCTCTTCGTGGATGCAGATGGCGTTCCTGATGGTGTAGGGCTCCCCCGCAGAATTGTGCATGACCGCATCCAAATACCGGATTTCCCCGAGGCAGTCGCAGCCCAGTTCCAGCGACGTCGTCATGAATCCCAGACCCCATTCGCCGACGTCGAACGCGGTGCGCCGGTAGTGGTCATCGCTGGGATCCCGGTAGGGAACGGCCATTTCGGCGAAGGACAGGCGGTTCGCGATCGGCCGTTCGCGGCCGCCGTCGCGATAGCTGACCCGGTGCAGCGTCAGCCCTTCGCGGTAGTTGAACCCGACGCGCAGGGACCAGTTCTGCCAGCTGATCCTGTTGCCGTCCATCTGAAAGGAAACGCCTTCGGGCTGGACAATGTCCAGCGGCTTGAGCGGTTCGCGGGTGCTAGCGTCGCGGAGCCGGTCCGGGATCAGCGCCGGGACATATTCGCCCATGATCTCGGGACGGTCCACCGCAAAAGTGTCCTCGATGTCCAGCAGCTCCATGGACGCCAGGTCAATGACGCAGTGGAACCCGTTGACCGGCCCCGCATACGGGTTGGCGCCCGCACGGGCACGGACCCACGTGTCGGACCAGCCGATCCGGCGCCCCTGGTGCTTCTCCGGGATCATTGACAGGCCATAGGTCCACACGTCCATGAAGACCAGGGACAGATCATTGATGCCGCGCTTGGCAAGCGCGGCGATCACCTGCGGGTGGCTGCGCAGCGCTGCGTCAGCTTCTTCCCACTCGTCGACGGTCATGTTCGCCTGAACGCCAGGGAAATGGGTGAAGGAGAGGACAACCCCGTGGGTCAGCGATAGCCGCGCCTGGTAGGTCTTGTTGGAGGACCGTTCGAAGCAGTTCACGCCGACGATCCGTTCCGGAGCCGGCGCGCCGGCATCGGCTTCGAAGGCGGCGACGGCAGCCTTTTCCGGTTCGATCAGCTCGATTGCGGCAAGCCGCCACGCCGGAAACGTGACGCCCTGTGCGCTGGCGAGCAGCTCCGCCGCGGCACGGAACTCGTCCGCGCTCAGCGGATCCAGCGGATGAGACGGTGCGGCCCGTCTCACGGCGCTCTCCTTCTGCGGGTCACGTTCACGGCCCGCTACGGCTTATCTTCCTCGGCGGCCTCGGTGAAGAGGGCACCCTGCGCGGCTCCCGAGCCCGACCTCCCGCCGCCCGCTCCGCGCAGGATGAATGCGATACCGACGGCGGCCGCCGCGCCGACCAGCGGCCCGGCGACATACACCCAGTAATCGCTGAAATTTCCGCTGGCGAGATCCGGCCCGAACGTTCGTGCCGGATTCATCGACGTGCCGGAGATGGGGCTGCCCCACAGGCCTGCCAAGGCAATGTATGCGCCGACACCGAACGCCCCAAACAGCCCGACGTTCTGGGCCCCGGAGGCGGTTCCCAGGATGACGCTGACCAACACCATCGTCAGCAGTGCCTCCATCAGGAACGCGGCGCCGGCCGAATAACCAGCCGCCGGATAGTTTGAACCGTAGGTGGCGGAGACCCCGATCACGCCCTGCAGCAGCAGGCAGGCGAGCGTCGCGCCAATGAGCTGAACGACGATGTAGGCCGGCACCCGGCGCCACGGGAAGTCACCGCGGAGCGCGAACGCAATGCTGACCGCAGGGTTCAGATGCGCGCCCGAGATCTTGCCCATGAACAAGATGATGCCCATGACCATCAGGCCCGGAGCCACCACTGCCGCCGTGCGGCTGATGACGCCGGGGAACGCCTGGCCCATCATGCCGCCGCCGGCCGCGACGACCACGAGCAGGAACGTGCCGTATAACTCCGAGAACAGGCGCCGCCATTCCTGGCGCGGATCATTAAAGTCCTCAATCCGCTGCAGGACGCTTTGCTCCACTATTTCAAGTATGTTGGGTATGACGTCGTGATGCGCGTGGTCCCGGCGAGCGCCGTCTTTGTCCTGATTTGCCGCCATGGCTGTCCGCCTCCGCAGGTTCTGGCCATGTGGTCTGCCGTGCCCAGCCTCGGTCTGCCACCTCAGAAGGCCAATGTACCGCTGACGGCGACAGTTGTCAGCGCTCCGCGGGTGGCTCGCTGCCAGCGGGTGGCTCGCTTAGGGTCAGTGTGGCAATTTCGAAGGACATCCGAGGGACAAAGTCCTAGCATTCAGCCATGAGGCAAGAAACCTGGCAAAAGTATTCCGAGTGGCCCCTCGTCGGTGCGGCTTTTGTTTTTCTGGCGGCCTACTCCATCCTCGTCATTGCAGAACCGCCGCAGCCCTACGCCGACCTTCTCGGAATCGTCGTGGGGTCAACGTGGGTCGCCTTCGGCGCCGACTACATTGTGAAGTTGCTCCTGGCGCCCCAACGGGGCCGGTGGTTCGTCCGCCACCCCTTGGACCTGCTCATGGTGGTGCTCCCCGTTGCGCGGCCGTTGCGGCTCCTGCGTCCGTTCACCTTGCGCCGGGTCATGGAACGGGCCCCGGGCACCGCCATCAGGACCCGCGTCCTGGCCTACGTCATTGTCTCCGCGGTCCTCCTGCTCTACACGGTCGCCCTGAGCGTCTTCAATTTCGAAAAGGGCGCACCGAACGCGAATATCACCTCGATGGGCGACTCGTTGTGGTGGGCAATTGTCACCATCACAACGATCGGCTATGGCGACTACTACCCCGTAACCGTTCCGGGCCGGTGGGCTGCGGCCACGCTGATGGTCGGCGGGTTTGCAGTCCTGAGCATGGTCACGGCGGTGGTGTCCTCCTGGCTCGTTGAAAGTGTGACGGCAGCAACCAATCTGCGGAGGCGATCGGACGARGGCATCGGCAGCGAGGAACGTGCCCGCCTCGTGGCCCAGATCAGCAGGCTCCATGACCAGCTGGCCCAGGGACCGGGCGATTCCGGCAGTACCCCGGCCCTCGGAGGGGCACCCAAGGAACCGCCTCAGGGGCATTGACGCTGCCTCCGTTGCGCTTGGACTTACCTGACGCCATGGCCGCAACCGGCCGGAGCGGGTACAACTGTTTCATGACCACCCCTTCCCTGGTGCTTGGCCCTATGGTGCGGTACGTGGATGAGACGTCGGCGAGTGTCTGGGTGGAGACCCAAACCGCTGCCCGGATTTCCATCCGTGCCGGCGGCCGGGGCTGGGAGGCCCGCACATTCGCAGTTCACGGCCACCACTACGCGCTGGTGGAATTGGACGGGCTGGAGCCCGCCACGGTGACGCCATACGCGCTCGATATCAACGGAACACAGGCCTGGCCCGACCCCTCATCCGGGTTTCCGCCGTCCATGATCGCCACACTGGCCACCGGTAAGCCGCTGCGGATGGCATACGGCTCCTGCAGGACCAGTGTCCCGCACGATGCATCCGGCAACCGGACCCATGGCGTCGACTCACTGCGCGCCTATGCGCTGAAGATGGCCTCCGGCGGAGACTTGCCGTGGCCGGATCTTCTGGCCTTCCTCGGAGACCAGGTGTACGCCGACCTGACCAGCGAACAAATGCAGGAGTTCATCCGCGGCCGGCGAGACATCAAGGCACCCCCCGGCGAAGAGCTCAAGGACTACGAGGAATACGCCCACCTGTACTTTCTGGCCTGGTCAGACCCGGCGAACCGATGGCTGCTGTCGACCCTGCCCAGCGCCATGATCTTCGATGACCACGACATCCGCGACGACTGGAATACGTCGCTGAGCTGGAAGAAGAAGATGGAGGCGACCTCGTGGTGGCGTGGGCGGATCGTCGCGGGACTGGCCTCGTACTGGGTCTACCAGCATCTGGGGAACCTGTCACCGCAGGAACGGGCTGAGGATGCCGTGTGGCAGCGGATCATCGGGCACACAGGCGGGGATGAGCTCGATGTGGGCGCCGAGCTGGACAGCTTCGCGGAGCGGGCTGATCGGGACCCCAAATCCTACCGGTGGAGCTACTGCCGCGACTTCGGCGACACCCGGCTGATCGTGGTCGACTCCCGCGCAGCCCGGGACCTGACGCCGGACGACCGGGCGCTGGTCGATGCGGTGGAAATGGCGTGGCTGGACGACCGGATGCAAGGCGGCTTCCGCCACCTGCTCGTGGCGACGTCCCTGCCTTTCCTGTTGCCGATGGGCCTGCACTACGTCGAGTCGTGGAATGAGGCCGTCTCTGAGGGCGCGTGGGGTAACCGTGCCGCCTGGGCCGGCGAGAAGCTGCGCCAGGCGCTGGACCTGGAACACTGGGGCGCATTCCAAAACAGCTTCCGGGAACTGGCGGCCATGGCCAGCGAAGTCGCCGACGGCAAACGCGGCCCGGCACCGGAAACAATCACCTTCCTCTCCGGGGACGTCCACTACTCCTACGTTGCGGAGGTGGAGCGTGCCTCGGGCAGCCGGATCCTGCAGGCCGTCTGCTCCCCCATCCGCAACCCGTTGCCCCGCCTGATGAGGTCCTTCGCGGCCATCATGTCCTACGGCCTGGCCACCCCGGTGGGCGCCTTGGTCGCGCGCTCCGCCAAGGTGCCGGACCCGCCATTCCACTGGTCCGGCATCCGGGGGCCCTGGTTCCAAAACAACGTGGCCTATCTGGAGGTGGTACCGGAAGGGCTGAAATTGTGGTGGCAGACCGGGGTGGTGGACGACGGCGACCACCTGCATCCGAGGCTGGAACGCGTCGCCACCCTCACGGTGTCTCCGCGGAGCGCGCACGACCCCGTCCAGGGACAGCAGGGGCAACAGCGAAACGCATGACGCGAGTTTCTTGTGATCCCCGCGTCGGCGCAGACGTTCTACCGAAGGTCGCGGTCAGCGGCTGCCACGTTCTCGACGGCGACCGTTTCGATGATTCTGGTCGATGGCTCACCAACCAGCGCCGGCGCCGTCACACCCGTTTTCCACGTATCGTTCTGCAGCCGGCCCAGGAAGTCCACCGCCGCCGCCTGCGTATCGAAGTCCATCTCCAGCATTACGTAATCCTGCTGGTCAAGCGGGCGCGAGATCCGGAATGACCGCACGCCCGACGCAGCGCGGTCCAGCGGATCGCTGTCGAAAGCCCTCCGCCACATGTCAAAATCCCGGACCTGGTGTTCGATCTGCAGGGTAATCACTGGGGCGCTCCTGTCGACGGTTCTACACGCCCACTGTAGGCCCCGAAGGCCCCGCCAAGTAAGGAGCATGGCCGAAGTGTTATTCCGGCTGGCGTCTTACGCCGGCTGGGATCCGGTGTTGGTGCTGGTCGGGGCGTTGGACTGATCGGCCTGGTGGCGTTGCCGGCGGCTCGCCAGCAGGAACGGCACCGCGATCAACTCGATCACGCCGCCGATGGCCAGCGACGCGGCATAGCCGTACACATCTGCCGCCCGTCCGAGCAGCGGCTGGACCACCACGCCACCGCTTGAGCCCATGAGTGAATCGAAGCTGAGCACTGTGGCGCGCTGCTTCGAGGCGATCATGTCGTTCAGGTACGCCTGCCGCACCGGTATGCCCGCCGATGACACCACTGCCCAGAGCGCCAACAGCACCAGGGCCAACCAGAATACGTGGGTGAACCCGAGCACCACCAAGATCACCGTGTCCACGACGCTGCTCAGGATCAACACGGTGGTGCGCCGGCGGACAAGGCGCCGGATGCGCGGAGCCATCCAGCCGCCGAGCACCTGCGCCGCGGCCACGATGGCCGCCGCCAGGCCCGCGACAGAATACGCGTGGGGGTCCCCATAGAGCTCGAGCAGGTAYGGCTGCAGGGCGTAAAACACATAGATCCCGACGCCGAAAGTGAACGGCGCGGCCAGCATCACGTAACGTACGGGCGGATTCTTCAAGCCGTTCTCGATCGAGGCGGCGAGTACAGCACGGGTCGCCTGGAGGGGATGGGTCGAGCGTTCGGGGGTGAACCCGACGTCGCGCATGAGCCCAAACGCCACCGCGAACATGGCCAGCAACACGCCCACGCGCATCAGGAACGGCACGCCCAGATTGGTGGCCTGCGCGATCACGCCGCCGGCAACAGAGCCGGCGAGCATCGCGACTCCGGCGACCATCTGGCCTCGACCGAGCACCGCTTCCATCCCGCCCTCGAACCCAGAGAAGCGCAGTGCATCGACGAGCCAGGCCTCCACCGCTCCGGAGAAGAAGGTGAAGCCCAGGCCGAGCAGGACCGACACCACCGCCCACCACCAGAACGGGGCGGAGAACTGCCAGAGCAGGTAGTAGAAGTAGGTCGAGACGGCGAGGGTCACGGTTCCGAGCAGGAACGAGACGCGCCGGCCCCAACCGTCGGCAACCACCCCGGTGGGCACCTCGAACAGCACCATGCCGGCCGTGAAGAAGGCATTCGCGGCAAACGCCTCGAAGTTGCTGAGACCGGCGTCGAGCAGGAAAAGGGTGTTGATCCCCCAGATGAACGAGGCCGCAAGGGTATTGCCCAGCGTCAACGTCAAATAGATGCGCTGAATCTTTCGGGCGGCGGCGTTCATCGCGTCGCCGTCCCCGCCAGGGCGAGGAGGGAGCACGAGCCCATTCTCGTCTCCGCTGCCGGCACGCGCCAGTGCACACCAGGTGCAGGGCAGGACGCGAACGGTCGAGCCGACGATGCCCGGTCTGCTCAGCTGCCCTGGTTCGTGTAGAACGACCGCCGGCGGGCGTACTCATGGACCCGGTCCAGGGTGGCGATCTGGTCGCGTGCCTTGGTGGCCAGTCCGTCGAACCTGGAACCGTCCAGTCCCAGATCGCCGGAGAGATCCTGCAGCGTCTGCCACAGCCCTAGTTTTCCCATCACCGCCGACCGCATGACCTCGGACTCCAGCACCAGCGTCATCGGCGAGCGGCTCACCACCCGCCCGTTGAGCTTGAGTCGGCCGGCACGCTCCGCAACCCACGCCGCCACCCGCCGCGGAGTTCGCCGTGGCAGGCCAAAATCCCCCACTAGTCCGCGCAGGTACTCCCGCTCCTGCCTGATTTGGGTGGCAAGTGCCGCAAGTTCGGCGTGGAAGGGGGTGTCCGTGAAGTCGCGCGCCATGCGCTCTATGCGGCCCTGCCCCGCTGTGGCTCCCGCGAGGTGGTCCGAGAGGTAGAGCCCGAACAATTTCTTATCGATTTTTCCGGAAATCTGCGGTGCCATGAATGCTCCACTCTGATCGAAGGGTTGCTTCGGGAAACATCACCCTACCGGAGGGCATGGCGGGCCCAGAAGTTCTATCGGGGCGCGGAATCGTCGTGCGCCGGCCGCACTGACCCGGCGTCGGGATCCATCGCCACGAGCCCGGCGTCGTCCTTCACCTCTGTCAGTTCCTGCGCCACGTCAGGCTTGAGCCAGGACGCCACCACGCTGACTCCGCCTCCGTCGTCGCGGTCGATCACGACGTCGATCTCGGAGGCGGCCGCCCCCATGCGCGACAGCTGCTCGCGATATGACGCGACGAGCATCTCCAGGCTTTCCTCGGTCCACTCCCCCGGCCGCATCCTCGTTGAGATTTCGACCGGTTCAGGCTGATACAGCGTCATGAAAGTCCTTCCCGTGGGGTTCGATCAGGGTGAGCACGACCCCATTCTCGCCCCCTGCGCCGGTGTGCGCCAGAGCAGGGACATCGGGCCGCCATGGCGCCAGGGCGTTCCGAAGTGAACTACGGCTATTCCCAAGTACTCCCCGCACTCGATCACCTGGGCGCGATGCACAGCGACGTCGTCGTTCCTCTCCTGCAGGCCTGGCTGGGAAAAGTGGGCCGGCAGCAATAGGAACATCTCCCCGGGACTGTCGCGGCGCCGGTTCCTATGTGCTGAGGCGGAAAACGTCGGCTTTGATCGCGTGGCGTCCGGTCTTGCGCTTCCCCGACGGCGTCCCATACAACACCAAGGCCGACCGGTCATCGTCGAGAACGGTGATCCCCTCGGCATGGTCCTCGTCCTCACCGAACGGCGCGTCAAATTCGCAATGCAAGTCGTCTTTCGGCAGGACGGCCTCGGCCTGCGACGTCAGCGCGCCCCGCCAGCGAAACACGGCCGCGCGCCCGTCGAGTTCCATGGTGGGTCCTGCCAGGACGAGCAGGTCCCGTCCGTGACGGCACAGATCCCGCACGCCCAAACCATGCAGGCGAAGGAAGTGCTTGCGGTAGCGACGATTCCCGGGACCGATCGGCTGCGGCTCCAAGCCGGGCCCGCCACCAACCTGGAGCTCTATGATCATCGCCCACCCACGCAGCACCGGCCCGCGCAGACCGATGAACACCCGGTCGCCCGCTACGGCGAGGCCCTCGCAGTCAATGCCGTTGTCCTTGCCCGGGATCGGGCGACCGGTCGTCGAGGACTGGATGAAGCTTCCAAGATGTGGGTCATCAGCCAGCAGATCCACCAGGTCCGTGCCCCGGCCGAGGCCCAGCACGGCGGGGCGCTGCTGCTGCCCCGTCCGGCCGCCGTCCGGATCGAGGAGGACCTTAGTCGAAAGCCGGGCCAACACCCGACGGCGCTGGCTGACCTCCACTGTCGCCAGGGAATCCTGCGCTTCTGCGGGTGTGGCGTTGTTCTTGACCTGTTTGCGGGCCGAGCTGTGCGATCCAAGCAGCCACAGCGTGTCATCCTCGACATCGAGGCCCTCGATGTCCATCTCACCCCTGTCCCCGGGCAGCTCAAGGAGGTGGGTGAGGTCGAAGCTGCGGTGGGTGCGGGCCTGGCCGCCGGCCTCCAGGGTGAGCCGTTCGAGGCTGGTCGTCTCGTCATTGGCGACCCAAAGGTGGGAACCCTGCCGGGCGACCGCGGACAACCCGTCGCGCAGGTCAGCCTTCGGATCCAGGGTGCTGCGCTGGTCGAGTACGAGGCTGATTTCGCCGGAGGGCTCGTCCGGCCGCGGCCATCCGCTCACCGCGGCACACCCATCCTCGTCAGCGGTGATCGGCAGCTCATTCCCGCGCTCTCCGTTCGCGCAGCCAAGGGATGAGGCCACCTGCCAGGAGCATATCCACCTGACGGCTGGAGAGGCTGTGCCGCACAGGGTAGACCTCGCCTCGGGTCTGGTTCTCCACGAGGATCTCCTTGCCTGTAAGGAGGGCCTCATGGATCCCTGTCAGCGCGAGCACATCGTCTTGTTCGATGCGGTCGTGATCGGCCGCATCTGTGAACTCGACGGCGAGGACGCCGAAATTGGCCAGGTTCTGCCAGTGGATCCGCGCGAACGAGACGGCCACCACTGCGCACAGCCCGAGGAAGCGCGGGGTGATAGCTGCGTGTTCCCGTGAGGATCCCTGGCCGTAGTTCGTGCCGCCGACCAGGATGTGCCCGGTGGAGTCGCGGGTTTGGGCGGCGCGGGCGGCGTAGGTGGGGTCGAGCTGGTCGAAGGTGAATTCGGCGAGTTTGGGGATGTTGCTGCGGTAGGGCAGAACGCGCGCACCGGCTGGCAGAATCTCGTCCGTCGAGACATCGTTGCCCACCACCAAGGCCACTGGTGCCTCGATGCGGTCGGCGAGTGGGCCGAAGACCGGAAGCGAGGAGATGTTTTCGCCCTTGACCAGCGCTACTTTGCCGGCGTCCTCCGGCGCCAACGGCTCCTCCAGCATTGCCACGTTCACGCTCGACACCGCGGGAAGTTCGATCTCGGGGTACTTAAGGTCGAAGAGCTCCGTCAGGTCCCGCGGGTCGGTGATAATTCCGGTGAGCGCAGCAGCCGCAGCCGTCTCCGGTGAGCACAGGTAGACCGAGTCTTCCTTCGTGCCCGAACGGCCGGGAAAGTTCCGGGGCATGGTGCGCAGGCTGTTGCTTCCGTTCGCGGGGGCCTGTCCCATCCCGATGCAGCCCATGCATCCGGTCTGATGCAGCCGGGCTCCGGCGCTGATCAGATCAAACGTGGCCCCCATCCTGGTGAGGTCCTGCAGGATCTGCCGGGAACTCGGGTTGACGTCGAAAGACAGTCCCGGGTGGCACTGCCGTCCCTTCGTGATGGCGGCGACCATTGCGAAGTCGCGCAGGCCCGGGTTCGCTGAGGACCCAATCACGACCTGCGCCACCGGCCTGCCAGTGACCTCCCGCACCGGAACGACGTTGCCGGGCGAGCTGGGCAGGGCGATGAGCGGCTCGATTGAGGCCAGGTCGATCTCGTCGGTCACGTCGTAGGTGGCACCGGAATCGGCGAGGAGTTCGGTGAAATCGTCCTCGCGCTGTTCGGAGCGCAGGAAGGCCCGCACCTGGTCGTCGGCCGGGAAGACCGTRCTCGTCGCACCGAGTTCGGCCCCCATATTGGCAATCACGTGCCGGTCCATCGCGCTCAGTGTGGCGAGGCCGGGACCGTAGTACTCGATGATCCGGTCCTTGCCGCCCTTCACGCCGTGCCGGCGAAGCATTTCGAGGATGACGTCCTTGGCACTGGTCCACGCTGGCAGCTTGCCGGTAAGCCGCACGCCCCAGATCTCCGGCATCTTCAGGTAGAGCGGCTCGCCCGCGATGGCCAGGGCCACCTCGGTGCCGCCGACCCCGATTGCCAGCATCCCCAGCGACCCAGCGGCCGGGGTGTGACTGTCGGAACCGACCATGGTCGTGCCCGGACGGCCAAACCGCTGCATGTGGGTCGGATGGGACACCCCGTTTCCGGCCTTCGAGAACCACAGACCAAACCGGCGGCAGGCCGAGCGGAGAAAATCATGGTCTTCAGCGTTCCTGCTGTCGGCCTGCAACAAGTTGTGGTCCACGTACTGCACGGATACTTCAGTTTGTGCCCGGTCGAGCCCGATGGCCTCCAGCTCGAGCATGACCAGCGTCCCGGTCGCGTCCTGGGTGAGGGTCTGATCGATATGCAGGCCAATCTCACGGCCGGGAATCATCTCCCCGGCCACCAGATGGGATGCGATGAGCTTTTGGGCCACGTTGTAGGCCACGGTGTGTTCCTTACTCGATGGCGAGGCCGGTTGCCGTCAACGAACCGGGCATCGGGCACTCCCCTTATCCCCAAATTAGCCCACTCCGGGCGCCGGGAACAGTGGGGATTTGACGGTCATCGTGGCGCTGCCGGCGCCGGGACGCTCCTGGTGTTCAACAAGCTGAGGAAGGCGAGGGCCGCTGCCAGTCCGGCACTCAGCACTACGGCTCCCAGCCACATCGACACTGGCCATTGAATCGATGCCGCGAGGGCGATCCCAGCCAGTTGGCCGGTCCAGATGAGTGCCGCCAGCACGGCGGTGATCGCCGGCAACCTGCGCCTCAGCCACGGGCCCCGCTGTCGGGCAAGCAGCAGATCCGCCGCGGCCGCGATGATCGTGGCTCCGGCCGCACCGGCGACCGCGGCCGGGCGCAGCCCCGACATGGCCAGCGGCAGCCACGCCACCACGGCGACCAGGATGGTGGCAATACCGAAAGGCGGCCTTCGGGCTCCGGAGAAGGTGTAGAGGAAGGGTGCGATAATCAGCGCTGTGGTCACCAAATAGCTGGCCAGTCCGAGGGCCGGGGCAGCTCCGCCTGGGTGTGCCCGGGGCTCCCGATCGGCGTCTGTAGATAGGGGACGGCGGGCGGGGTCCGGACGAACGCCGAGCAGTAAATGAGGAAGAAGGCTCCCAGGCCGGTCATTAGGGCGAGCGACAACAGTGCAGGCGGCGTCCAGTTGAAAACCTCTGGGCCGCCGGCGGCCCGTGCACTGCGGATACCGGTGCCGAGGATAAGGAAGAGGCTGAACCCCAGCAACAGGTGGGTGGGGCTCACCAGCGCATCGAGGGAGACTTCGATGCCCAGGATCTCGTGCCAGGCCAGATCGAGGAAACCCGCGACGGCGAACAGGTCCAGTCCGATGACCGTGCCCCGGTAGCCGGCCGGCACCGACCGGGTCAATGGCCGCCCGGGCTGGCGGTTCCTCCAGATCACACTTGCCGTCCACGCGGCGGTGGCCACGAGGCCCGAATAGAGTGCCGCGTGCCAGGGGGTGAAGAAGGTTTCCAACCCGGGAACGTGCAGGTGGGCCCAGCCGTCCAGGAACACAGCCAGGAGGAGCCAGATGCCCAGCAGTTGCGTCACAAGGTCGTTGCGCGCCCCGGCCCGAAGAGTCTGCGCTGCCGTGTCAACCATCGTCACTCTCCTCGCACCCGCCGTGCCGTCACCCTCGCCGTGCCGTCACCCTCGCCGTACAGTCCCGGGAGGCCGGGACGCCCACACTTGGCCCGCGTCGAATGATTAAAGCTCGGACCTCCCGGTGTCCGACCGCCAGTGCTGCATTCTCACCGACCTCCTGCTGGGGCCGATCTACTACCGGTTCTTCCTGAGTGGCTCGCCGCTGGATGAAGGCTTTGGGGTCCGGCTGGTCAGCACGCTGTTTTCGCGCCGACCCGCCCACGGGGGCACGCCGTAGAAGCGATGACGGCGCGGGGGCCCGTGCCGACGTCGTTCCCCGGACTGTCATTCGAAAACGACGGTCAGCGTCCCTTACATGGGCGCGGGCATGTATAGCCCGGGCAGCAGCTCCGGGTGTGCCGGGACGAAGAGCGCGAAAACGATCAGCGAGACACCGGTTATCCGGCTGAAGGCGGGCCCGTATTTCCATGTCTTCTCCAGGAAGATAACTACCGTGAGCACGGCCATCCACGCCAGGTTCATCACGCCCACGGCAATCAGCACCACCATGAGCCCCCAACAGCAGCCGACGCAGTACACGCCGTGGTACATGCCGACGCGGACGTCCCGCAAGCGGCCCTTGTACCCGGACACGTGCAACAGGAAGGCTATGGGCGACCGGCAGTGCCTGAGGCAAAAGTCCTTCAGCGGGGTGAGCTGGTAGGCGCCGGCCGCCACGAGGACTCCGGCACCCACCCAGGGTGCGATGTCCGCCGCGTTCTCAGCCAACAGCGCAGACATGGCCGCGGCCGCGTAGGCAACGACGCCGAATCCGATCCATGTCAGAAGGTAGCCGCCTACCAGGGCCGTWGTCCGGATGGCCCTGACCCGGCTGCTGCGCACGGCGCGGATGGATCTGAGATACGTCGAAGTCAGGGGCGCCAGCGCCGGCAACATCATGGCTGCCATCATCAGCGTCCACACCGCCAGGAAACCCCAGAGCCTCAATCCCATCGTTCCCGGGCCCGTGGACATGTCGGAAAGGCCTAGGAACGTCAGGTACCAGGCCAGCGCGGCGCACCCGATCAGCGCCAATTCTCCGGCATGGTGGCCAGCTGTCAGGCGGCTCCTGCCCGGCACCTAAGCGGACCAGGCGAAGGGGGCCGAGAATGAGTTCTTCCCGGCGTTATCCCAGGTCATCCCGAACACGTCGACGCGGGCGGTGCTGGATGTGCCGGCTGCCAGAGTGTCGGCCGGGAATCCGACCCCGCTAATTTTCACTCCTCGCCCTGTGGAATCAAATGGATTCATGAAGTCCTCGACCACCATCTCGACTGCACTGCCAATACGCACCTGGTGGACACGCCCGTCGTCGGCGTAGGCCATCTCCAGGGACTCCATGCCCGCCATTTCACCGATCAAGGGTGCGAGGCCCTCCATCGGTCCGCCGAGCTGGCCGCCGAAGACTGCACCGAGCGCTTCGGCCTGCTCGGCGGAGGCGGCGGCGTCCATCAGGAGACCGACCTTCCAGCCCCCCTCACTCATCAGGGCCGGGGTATCGGCGAGGACGCAGACTGTCAGACCCCCGACGTCGACACCGTTGACTTCGCCGGTTTCCACGTGGAAGGCCAAGGCCACGTTGCAGCGGTCATTGTCCGCCGGTGCCGTCAGTCCTGTCGCCGTACACGGGCAGACCATGTCGCAATTGCAATTCTCAAAATATGTACCCTCGACATGCCACGGCATTTAGGGCTCCTTTCGAAGAGGCCCCCAAAACAAATCCTCCTCGCGGCCCTGAACAGTGTCAACGTCCTGCGGACACCCCTGCAAAAGGCCATTCTGGGGGGCCCTGCGCCTCGAATGAAGGGGCGCGGGTCGTCCGGCCGGAATGGGCGCCAGGGCGACTTTTTACGTCTGCCCAGCGGTGCAACACCGCTGCTAGCTGGCCGGCGTCACGACGTCCTCCAGCATTGMCCKGTCGAAGAATCGGAYCTCRCCSGTYGCCTSGAAAAACACSGGYACGACYGARGTRYTCGSGTCCTTCGAGGTTTCGTAGATCTCRGGMGCGCYCCCGTGTTTKCGCGCGATAGTTCCAACCAGGTCAGTGCCGCGAACCCGGACTGTTCGATATTTGTAGCTCATGTGGACCCCTTCGTCTGCCGACCCCTTCGTCTGCCAAGGCAAACCCTACTCCTGAAAAAGTGTCAGCCACGCCGTTGCTTGCGTGCCAGAATCCTCATATGACCAAGGAACGAAGTGAACTGAAGAGCACCGGATACGAGATCTTCATCGGTATCCTTTCGATCCTGTCGATTATCAATCTCGTGCTCTTGTATGTCGTGCAGGACCAATACCTCGACACGGTGCTCACCGTGATGAACGCCATTTTCAGTGTGATCTTCCTTGCGGACTTCCTCTACCGGATCGTCACCGCGCCATCGGCCGGCGCCTATTTCTTCAAACACTTCGGCTGGGCCGACCTGTTGGCCAGCGTGCCTGTCGCGCAATTCAAGATCCTGCGCATCTTCCGGCTGATCCGGGTGTACCGCCTGCTCCGCGATGTCGGCGTCCGCACGATCAGCCGCGCGCTGATCAAGGATCGGGCCGGCAGCTCCCTGTACATACTGCTGCTCATGGGCATTCTCGTGCTCGAATTCGGCAGCCTCGCCATGCTCCGCGTCGAGCAGTACGCCCCGGGGGCCAACATCACGACCGCCTCCGACGCCATCTGGTACACCATCGTCACGATCTCGACAGTCGGATATGGTGACCAGTATCCGGTCACCGACCCGGGCCGTATGATCGGGGCAGGCATCATTGTCCTCGGTGTCGGCATCTTCGGCACGTTCACCGGCTACCTGGCCAACTTCTTTCTGTCTCCCAAGAATCCCGCACCGCCGGTCGATGCCGCCGGGACGGGAACCGCGACGGTCGAAGGACTCCGCCAGCGCCTCGAAGAGTCCGAAGCCAAGCTCACCGAGATCAGAAAGCTGCTTGCCGGGCCAACCGGGTGAACGTTCGTCCCATAGCTGCCGCCATCTGACCCGGCGCCTCTATTGAAGAGCGCTCATGGCGACGGGGGCGTGAACTGGCTGGCGGTAAACTCAGCTCCCTGGGGGTCCCGGATCAGTGCCGTGCGCGTCCACTCGGTCTCGCTTTGGCTAAGGACTTGGGCGCCGAGTCGCTTCGCCTCAACCACCGTCTGGTCCCGGTCGGCAACGGTGAACGAGACGTGCCAGTGCGGCAGTTCGTCGGGGGCCGTGGTCGCGATCCAGGCGATCGCATCCTCGAAGCCAGGTGGAGGGGCCAGCGCTGACTGCCTTTCCCTGATGCCCGGATCGATTGTCGCCTCAAGGTGATCACCGTAACCGGGCCTGCGGATCATCATCGCGAAGCCGAGGTGGTCGACTTGCCAGCCAAACACGTCCTCATAAAACTTGATGGCCGCGCCGGGGTCAGGCGTGTGGAGATCGCTGAAATTCCAGGACCCCGGCTGATTGGCCACTTGTGCCCCTAAGCGTCGCTTGGCTTGCCAGATGCGGATCCCGACGCCCCCTGGATCGGTCAGCGCCGCACTGCGGCCGCCTTCTCCAGCGTCTGCGGCTGCCGACCGTACCGTAGCGCCGGCAGCGACCAGACGCTGCACTGCGGTATCCGCGTCCTCGACGGATACGTAGGTATTCCATGTCGCGGCACCCCGGGTGTCCGCCATCCCGGCGACGTCCTGGCCATCGAGCTTGGCTATCAAGTATCGGCCCGGCGCGCCCGCCGGCACAGCGTCCTCGAACGTCCAGCCAAAGAGGCCGGCATAGAACCCGGCGGCCGCCTCGACGTCGGGCTGCTCGGTGTCGATCCAACACGGTACGCCCTCAGGGTAGGTTCGCTGGGTCATGTCTCGCTCTCGTCCATGGACATAGCCTAGCGAGCAGGGGCCAGGCCGGGCGCTCAACTTCTCTATTAAGTAGTCTTACTATGAGTCTTTGATAGGTCCTTCGGACGCCGGTCTGGAAAGATCCGTTATGGGCCGAGCCGTTGCCTGGTCAGGCACATGCGGCCGCCCTCAACCAAAGGTGGGGTAGCAATGGTGCCAGGTTCAAAATCCGAAAAGAAACGCGGGGTCCTTTTCGACGTCGACGGGACCTTGATTGACTCCAGCTATTTCCATGCCCTTGCCTGGTGGCAGGCGTTCCGGCGGGAGGGGCTGGACATCCAGATCTCGGCTATCCACCGCTGCGTCGGCATGGGCGGCGACAAGCTCATCGAACACTTGGTCCCCGGGTGCGCCACGGACATGCAGGAAGACCTCAAATCCGCGCACGGCGCCGTGTTTTCCACGTTTTGGCCTTCCCTGCGCCCCTTTGACTCTGCCCGGGACCTCCTGGCCGCATGCTCCGGCGCCGGGCTGGCCGTGGGTTTGGCATCATCAGCGCAGGAGCGCGACCTGGACGTCGCCCGGCGCCTCCTGGACGCCGGCACGTCCATCGATGCGTGGACCAGTTCCAACGACGCCGACGAGAGCAAGCCCGCTCCCGACATTCTGCTGGCGTGCCTGGACAAGCTTAAGCTCAGCCCGGCGGACGTCGTGTTTGTTGGCGACGCCGTCTSGGACGTGTTGGCTGCCGCGGCAATCGGAGTTCCCGCCATTGCCCTGACCTGCGGCGGAATCAGCGAAGCCGAGCTGCGGGAGGCCGGTGCCGCCGAAGTTTACGACAATCCGCGGCACCTGTTGGAGAACCTTGAAAGCAGCGCGATTGGAAAGCTGAGCGCCTGAGGCCTTCCGCCCAGGCGGCTTCCAACGCCTGAACGGCCGCCCAGGCAGCACGGTCTGGAATTCTCAGTCCGTGCTGCCCGGCGGGTGTCCTGCCTGTCTTTACTTGGACGCCGCGGCTGTCAGTTCGCCCCGGCCCCGACGCCTGCCTCGACGGCCGGGCCGGCTGTGGCGCCGGCAAGGCGCAGCCAGGTGTCCACCACGGTGTCGGGGTTCAAGGAGACCGAATCGATGCCTTCCTCGACCAGCCACTCGGCGAAGTCCGCGTGGTCGCTCGGACCCTGGCCGCAGATGCCGACATATTTGCCGCGCGCCTTGCAGGCCGCGATGGCCATGCTCAGGAGCTTCTTGACGGCCGGATCGCGTTCATCGAAGCCGCCGGAGACAATCGCGGAGTCCCGGTCCAGGCCCAAGGCCAGCTGGGTCAKGTCGTTGGAGCCGATGGAGAAMCCGTCGAAGTAGTCCAGGAACTCGTCGGCGAGCAGGGCGTTGGATGGGATCTCGCACATCATGATCACCTCGAGGCCGTTCTCGCCGCGGGTGAGGCCGTTCTCCCCCAGCAGTTCGATAACGCCGCGGGCCTCGTCCAGGGTCCGTACGAACGGGATCATCAGCTTGACGTTGGTCAGGCCCATCTCGTTGCGGACAAAGGACAGGGCCTCACACTCGAGGTCGAAGCAGTCCCGGAAGGACGGCTCGAGGTAGCGTGAGGCGCCGCGGAAGCCGATCATCGGGTTCTCTTCGTGCGGCTCGTAGGCGGGCCCGCCGATCAGGTTGGCGTACTCGTTGGACTTGAAGTCGGACATGCGCACAATCACGGGTTCCGGCGCGAACGCCGCCGCGATGGTGGACACGCCCTCGGCCAGGCGCTTGATGTAGTAGTCGCGCGGGCTCTCGTACGCGGCGATGCGCTCACGGATTTCCGCGGCGACGTCCGCCGGCTGCTCGTCGAGATTCAGCAGTGCCTTGGGGTGGATGCCGATCTGGCGGTTGATGATGAATTCGAGCCGGGCCAGGCCCACTCCGTGGTTGGGCAGTTGCGCGAACGTGAAAGCCTGCTCCGGGGTGCCGACGTTCATCATGACCTTGACGGGGGCCTCGGGCAGCTGGGTAATCTCGGTTTCCTCGACGCTGAAGTCCAGGAGCCCTTCGTAGATCACGCCGGTTTCACCGTCGGCGCAGGAAACGGTTACGTCGAGGCCGTCGGAGAGGGCATCGGTGGCGTCCCCGGTGCCGACGACGGCGGGAATCCCCAGTTCCCGGGCAATGATGGCGGCATGGCATGTGCGGCCGCCGCGGTTGGTCACGATGGCGGAGGCCCGCTTCATGATCGGTTCCCAGTCCGGGTCGGTCATGTCGGCGACGAGGACATCACCGGTTTTGAAGGCGGCCATCTGGTCGATCGCGGTGAGGATGCGGACGCTGCCGGCGCCGATTCGCTGGCCAATGGCGCGGCCCTCGACCAGCACCCGGCCGGTCCCGTTGAGCCGGAACCTGCTCAGGCTGCCGGAGGCCCGGCGGGACTGCACGGTCTCCGGGCGCGCCTGCAGGATGTACAGGCCGCCGTCGATCCCGTCCTTGCCCCATTCGATGTCCATGGGGCGGCCGTAGTGGTTCTCGATGGCGACGGCGTGCCGGGCGAGCTGCTCGACGTCGTCGTCAGTGAGGCTGAAGCGGTTCCGCAGGGACGCCTCGACCGGCACGAAGTCGATGGTGCGGCCGATTTCGCGGCTGCTCGTGTAGGTCATCTGCAGGGCCTTCTCGCCCAGTCCGCGCTTGAGGATTGCGGGCCGGCCGGCCTGCAGCGCGGGCTTGTAGACGTAGAACTCGTCGGGGTTGACGGCGCCCTGGACGACAGCCTCGCCGAGGCCGTAGGAGGACGTGACGAACACGGCGTCCTGGAACCCGGACTCTGTGTCCATGGTGAACATGACGCCGGAGGCGCCGACGTCGGAGCGCACCATGCGCTGGATGCCGGCCGAGAGCGCCACCTCGGCGTGCTCGAACTTGTGGTGCACCCGGTAGGCGATCGCCCGGTCGTTGTAGAGGGACGCGAACACGTCCTTGATGGCGAGCAGGATGTTCTCGATGCCGCGGACGTTCAAGAAGGTTTCCTGCTGCCCGGCGAAGGAGGCATCGGGGAGGTCTTCCGCGGTCGCGCTGGAACGGACGGCCCAGGACAGGTCCTCCGAGCCGCCGTGCTTGTCCACCAGCTGCTGGTAGGAGTTCCGGATCTGCGCTTCGAAGTCAGGCAGGAAGGGCGTCTCGCGCATGAGGGCCCGGATCTCCTGCCCGGCGGCTGCCAGGGCGGTGACGTCATCGGTGTCCAGGCCGACCAGCCGGTCGGCGATCTTCTGGTCGAGGCCCGAATCCGCCAGGAAGTTGCGGTAGGCATCCGCGGTGGTGGCGAAGCCGTCGGGAACCTGGACGCCGGCGGAGGTCAGGTTCTGCACCATCTCACCGAGGGAGGCGTTCTTTCCGCCCACGCGGTCCAGGTCCTTGAGTCCGAGTTCTGAGAACCACAGGATGTCTGTCGTCATAGTTACTGCTCCTTTGCAGATGATGGCATGCAAGTGCGCCGCCCCGCTTGCGGCGATGGCCGGTTGATGGGCGCAAGTCCTGTCCACAGTGACAGGTCTCCAGCGCACTTTCCACATGACGTGCGCCACACCAAGTTTGTGAAACTTTTCCCTAATGCTTGAGGTTCATCCGCTGCAGGATGGTTGCCGCCATTTCCTCGACGGACACCGTGGCCGAATTCAGGTACGGAATCCTGTGGGAGACGTACAGTTGCTCGGCGCTGCGCAGCTCGAAGCCGCACTGCCGCAGCGACGCGTAGGGTGAGCCCCGGCGCCGTTCGGTGCGGTTCTGGCTCAGGCGCAGTG